>NZ_CP036271.1:5841476-6161058 GCF_007745175.1 Caulifigura coniformis
GCGCCGCGGGAAACTTCCACAACCTTGCAGGGCTTCCCGCGCCGACCGCTCACTTCATCGAATGCAGCCCGATCGAGTTCCCTTCACTGTCCGAGAACCACGCGATGAACCCGTGCGGTCCGATCGACTTCTTCGGGAACAGGGTCTTGCCTCCCGCCTGCTCGATCTTCACCAGGGCGGCCGGAATGTCGTCCACGGGGAAGTAGACCACCGTCCCGGTCGACGTCGGCTCGTAGCCTTTGCCCGCAATCAGCGCGCCCGCGGCCCCGGGGGCCTGAGAGTCCATCGGGAAGAAGACCATCTCGTACTCGTTGACGCGTCCCGAGGTCATCTCGAAGCCGAAGACGCTCTGGTAGAACCGGGACGCCCTGGAGAGGTCTTTGGCGGAGATCTCAAACCAGCCCACGGGGTTCATCTTCATCGCATCGCTCTCCGTCGATGGACATTCGGTCGTCAGTCACGCTCAAGCTTCGCCGTCATCGATTCTCCGCCGTACTTCGCCACCAGCTTCTGGCAGGCATCGCGGATTCTCGGATCGGTCCGTTGATTGTGAAGCTCAACCAGCGCGCCGGCCACCTTCAATTTCAGGGAATCGGGGATTCCGAATCCCAGTCCCCACAGGGCCCGGCCGCCGTTGTTGACCCAGTCTGGATCGCTGAGCGTCTCGATCAGGCATGCGATCACCGCTTCATTCTTCTCGGAGAGCGTCGAGACCCCGAAATAGATCGCGTCATGATGCGAGGCCTGATCCGAAACCAGTTCGACCAGCCGGGCGGCCAGCGCGTCAGAAACACGCGCCCCCCACAGCCCTCGCAGCACTTCGCGACGAACGTTCCGATCGTCTGACTTCAGCAGGCCCATGATGATGCGTTCGGACTCGCCCTCGATCCGGCCTTTGTCGCTGGACATGTGCAGCAGATGAGAAATCGAGGACTTCAACGCGTCGGGATCGCGAACGTAGGCATCCTGGACGACCTTCAGGTCGGAGGGCTGCCGATCGACGTTGGCGAGCGCATACAGCGCGGCCAGCAGTTCGGCGCCGCGGGCCTCCCCCGTTAACTCGAGCAGGCGTTCCCGCAGGCCCGCGCGGTCGAATTTGACGTCTCCCGTCTGCGACAGCGCGCGAAGCGCCGCCACGCGACGCTGCGGATCGGCTCCTTTCAGAGCGTCGCGAATCTCGCCCAGCGCCTGGGTCCGTTGACGGTCGGCTCCTGACCCGATGGACCGCAGATCATTGACCCATTGCTTCTCGAGTTTCGCAGCGTTCTGCCGGGCGCCGGCCGACATCCTCGTCAGCAGCCGGACCTCCCCGGAGGCCGATTCGAGCGTCTTCTGCAGCTCGGCCAGGGCTGCGGGGTCTGGAATCCCCTCCTTGCCGATGGCGGCCCGCCACTCCGCCACTTTCTTCTGAAGCTGGTCCGCCGCCTCGAGAGACTCCTTCGCCGCTGCCGCCGCTGAAGGGGCACTCTCCTGGGCGTACGCCGGGATGGCCAGGGTCAGTTGAACCGCCAAAACGGCCGTACTGCGTCGAAAGTCCATGGGATCGCTCCGTGACAGGGCCGCTTCGTACGGCGGGCTGGCATTCAGAACATCACACGAAATTCTGCGGACCGGGGCACGAAATCACAATGACGCGCCCCATCGGCGGCGTATGGGCCAGCCGTTCAGCCTTTCGACCAACGCACCCCGTCCGGACGGTCTTCAACCACCACATTCAGTGCCTTGAGTGCGTCGCGAATCTTGTCCGCCACCGCCCAGTTCTTGTTTTTCCGCGAATCAGCCCGGATGTCGAGAATCAGCTGCATCAGGCCGTCCACGAGGGCGTCGTCCGCCCCGGCATTCTTCGAAGGCGCGGTTCGGAAAACTCCCAGCGTGTTCGACAGTTCCTTGAGCAGCAGGACTCCCGCCGTGAGCGCTTTCTTCTGGAGATCGGAGGCAGCTGCGCCCCCGGTGGTCATCTGGCCGAGAGAACCGTTGAGCACCCGCCGCATGTCGAACAGGCACGCCACCGCGCCGCCCGTGTTGAAATCGTCATCCATCGATTCGACGAACCGGTCGCGGAGCGCGATCAGTTCCCCGCAGGCCTTGGGGTTCTCCTCCTCCAGCGGCATCAGGTCGGTCGTCTTTTCGAAACTCCGGGACGCCTCCAGCGCGTAGAAGCTCTTTCCCGTCACCCGCTCGAATTCTTCAAACAGGCGATAGAAGCCCTCGAGACTCTTGCCCGTCGCCGCGATGTTCTCGAGCGAGAAATCGATCGGGCTGCGGTAGTGGGTGCTGAGGAGGAAGAACCGCACTGTCTCCGGCGGCTGGTGGGCAAAGACCGCCGTCTTCACCGACTCGGCCCCCGCCGAGCCCGCGAGCTTCCCGGCGATCTGGTCGTCGGCCGACTGAGGGGTGTCTCCCGCTTTGCTGTGGGCGCCGCCAACCTTGCCGGATGACTTGCCCGACTGCATCAGCCCATTGTGGAGCCAATAGCGGGCGAAGGGCTTGCCGCTGCAGCATTCCGACTGAGCAAGCTCGTTTTCGTGATGCGGGAACATCAGGTCGAGGCCGCCGCCGTGAATGTCGATTGAGTCGCCGAGAATCTTCGCGCTCATGGCCGAACATTCGATGTGCCATCCCGGCCGGCCCGGGCCCCACGGGCTGTCCCAGGCCGGCTCGCCGGGCTTGGACGATTTCCACAGGGCGAAGTCGGCCGGATTCCGTTTCTTGTCGTTCGCTTCGACGCGCGTGCCGGCGAGCATCTGGGCGATGCTGCGGTTGGAAAGCTTGCCGTAATCCGGATCGCTCTCGACGGAGAAATAAACGTCGCCATTCAGGGGATAGGCGTGTCCCTTCTCGACGAGGCGGCCAATCATTTCGAGCATGTCGCCGATGTGATCGGTCGCATACGGGAACTGGTCGACCGAGTCGACCCCCATCAGCTTCAGGTTGTCGAAGTAGTCGGTCGTCATTTGCTCGGCCAGGGCCTTGACCGTCGTCCCCTTTTCCTGGGCTTTGACGATGAGCTTGTCGTCGACGTCCGTGATGTTGATCACGAACTGGACGTCGAACCCCTGGTACACGAGGTAGCGCTTCACGGTGTCGAAAATGACCGGGCCGACCATGTGGCCGATGTGGGCCGGCTTGTAGACGGTCGGTCCGCACAGATACATGCGGACCTTTCCCGGCTCGACGGTCTGGAAGTCTTCCTTCTGGCGGGTCAGCGTGCTGTAGACGCGAAGCGACATAAAACTGCGTTCCGTGCAGGCGGCGAGCGTTCCCATTCAGCACCATTGCTGTTCGAGCGAACGTCCTCCCTGGGCCTTGAGCGGAATTTAGGTGGACCATGCGGCGAATGCCAAGCACTTCTGGCCGCCAGACGCCCTCCCGACCCGCCCGGGCCTCAGATTCTGGCCGAGATCCGGAAGCAGACCGGTCCGGTCGAGGTGGAATCGGGCGGAAATACGTCGTCGAGGGTCAGTTCAAACCGCCGGCGGATGGCTCGCGGGCGAGCCAGCGGTCGTCCGCCGATGCTTCATCCATTCGTTCGTCAAATGGACCGCCGTGAATCCCGTTGTCAGCGTGAACAGCGGTCCCATCCCCTCTGCGAGGCCGACGATGAACGCGAAGAGGGCACAGCCAATGCCGAAGGGGCGAAGCCGCTGCTGGAGTCTCGGGTTCGTTTCCATGCGACTGTCCATGCACGCCACCTTACCAGCCAGCCGGAAGATCGGCACGACTGGGAACGATTGGACAGGACTTGTACAGAAAATGCGTCACACCGCCAGCGCGCTACACATCGGCCGTGCCGCGGCTTACCATCGCGCTCCTTCCTGTGTTCCCGCCCCTGTTGATTGAGGTGACCGGTGCCCCGCTTTGCTGTTTCCCTGGCCCTTCTGGCCGCGCTGTCGCTCGCAGCCGGTTCCGCTTTTGCTGCCGAGCCTCCGGCCGGCTACACGTCGCTGTTCAACGGTCAGGATCTGACCGGCTGGCACGGCGTCAAAGGAGACTTCAATCCCGAGAAATATGGGACGACGCCCCCCGAGGAAATGGCCAAGCTTCGCGAAGCCTGGGCCAAGGACGTCGCCGAGAACTGGAAGGCCGATGGCGGCGACATCTACAACAACGGCAAGGGCGTTTACCTGACGACCGACAAGGAGTTCACCGACTATGAACTCCTGATCGACTACAAGACCGTCGCCAAGGCCGACAGCGGCATCTACCTCAAGCACACCCCCCAGGTGCAGATCTGGGACTGGACGAAGGAAGCCGACAAGTGGAAGAACCGCGCCGATTTCGGCTCGGGGAGCCTGTGGAACAACTCGGCCGGCAAGCCGGGCAAGGACGCGCTCGTCCTGGCCGACAAGCCGTTCGGTGAATGGAACAGCTTCCGCATCCGCCAGATCGGCGCCCGCACGAGCGTGTGGCTGAACGGCAAGCTCGTCGTGAAGCACGCCATCATGGAAAACTACTGGGACAAGACCCGCAAAACGCCGCTGCGGCACAAGGGCCCGGTGCAGCTTCAGACGCATGGCGGAGAGATCCGCTGGAAGAACGTCTTCGTGAAGGAATTCACTCCGGAAGAAGCCAACCAGCTTCTCGCGGAAGATGGCGAGCCGGGCTTCGTTCCGATCTTCAACAGCCAGGACTTCACCGGCTGGCAGGGAGCCGTGGACAACTATGAAGTGGTCGACGGCGCGCTGCAGTGCAAGCCGGGCAAGGGGGGAGTCCTCTACACGAAAGAAGAGTACGGCGACTTCAAGGTGCAGGTGGAATTCAAGCTCCCGCCGGCCGGCAACAACGGCCTGGCCATCCGATTTCCGGGTGGAGAAGGAGACGCCGCGTACATCGGCATGACCGAGCTGCAGGTGCTGGACACCGAGGATCCGAAGTACGCGAAGCTCGATCCCCGGCAGGCTCACGGGTCGGTGTACGGCATGATTCCCGCACACCGCGGTTACCTGCGCCCTGTGGGCCAGTGGAACTTCCAGGAAGTGACCGTGAAAGGCCCGAAGATCACCGTGGAGCTCAACGGCAACGTGATCCTGGATGGCGACGTCTCAACCGTTACCGAGTTCATGGCCAACAAGCCGCATCCGGGCAAGGACCTCGCCAAGGGGTACTTCGGATTCGCCGGTCACAAGGACCCGGTGGCGTTCCGCCGCGTCCTGATCAAGAAGCTCGATTGATCTGAGCGGGCGTGGCCCACCGGGCTTCCGGTGGGCCACGCCTGTCATGAAAAAAAAAGAACGGCCTCGACGTTCCGTGAACGTCGAGGCCGTTCTTGTTTTTGACGCTGTCTGCTTTTGATTCACGGCGAATCGGGATTCAGGGCGAATCAGAGGGCTCGAGGCTCAGTAGTCCTCGTCTTCTTCCTCTTCCTCATCGTCGTCGTCATCATCGTCGTCGAGGTCGTCTTCGTCGTCGAATTCCTCGTCGTCGAACTCCTCGTCGTCGAATTCTTCTTCATCGTCGAATTCTTCTTCCTCGTCGTCGAATTCTTCGTCGTCTTCCTCTTCTTCTTCGTCGTCGCCGAACTCTTCCGAGTCTTCGAACTCTTCATCGCCCATCACGATGGTTCCGGCGGCTCCAAAGAGTTCTTCATCGGCGGCGCCGGTCTCAGTAAGCCTGGACCCGGCGTCAAAGCTGGTCTTCATCATCGGTGGCAACCTCTCACTCTGTTGCGGGTGGTTCGGAACCAGCCGTCCGATGACGGCCACAGTTTCAACTGCAACGGTTCACACTTCTTTAACTTCGAACGGCGCAGACTCAGGACCTGTGAGACGACGATTGCCGCCCGACTTTGCGTTCTCTGCCGCCCAGCGCGGTGGTGAACGCCCCATTCGCACGTTCAAACTGCGCGTCTGTTAGCCGATGGAACCGCGGGCTGTCAAGCAACCCAAACCCCTCACTCAGGGCGAATTCCAAGGCGAGGTTACGATCGGCCGGGCAGTGCCGGGGGCGTGAGCAAAATCTGGCGAATCCACCGGACTTTCCAAAGACGCGACCTGCCGGCCTCCGGCAGGTCGCGGCCCCCGTCCCAACCCCCTGTCGCCGGGAGAGCGCGGACCCCGCGGGGCATGCGCCCGGCGGCGGTGATCGCACCGCCCTCACACCTTCGGAGCCGGGCCGGCCTGTTTCCCGGGTTTCTGGACATCGCTACTATCCCGGGACAGGCCC
This sequence comes from Caulifigura coniformis, assembly GCF_007745175.1. Classification (GTDB taxonomy): domain Bacteria; phylum Planctomycetota; class Planctomycetia; order Planctomycetales; family Planctomycetaceae; genus Caulifigura; species Caulifigura coniformis. The sequence goes on from NZ_CP036271.1 coordinate 5,847,639, forward strand.
GCCCTATCATTTGCGGGGGCTCCCCAGGTAGCGATCAGGATTCTGTTCATGCGCACGGAACGTGCTTCTCGGCTCATCGCCGGCGCGGTATTGATGGGAGTGTTGATGTCGACGACGACTGCGGAGGCCGCCGGCCCCGAGCTCGTGACTTCGGTCGAGGGCATTACGGAATACAGGCTGTCGAACGGGCTGCGGATCCTGCTGTTCCCGGATCCCTCCAAGCCCCAGGTGACGGTCAACCTGACGGTGCTCGTCGGCTCACGGCATGAGGGCTACGGCGAGGCGGGCATGGCCCATCTGCTCGAACACATGGTCTTCAAGGGGACGCCGACGTTTCCCGAGGTCCCCAAGGTTCTCAAGGAACATGGCGCGACGTTCAACGGCACGACCTGGCTCGACCGCACGAACTACTACGAAACGATGCCGGCTACGGACGCCAACCTCGAGTTCGGCATCCAGCTGGAAGCCGACCGGATGGTCAACAGCTTCATCCGCAAGGAAGACCTCGAATCGGAGATGACGGTCGTCCGCAACGAGTTCGAACGGGGGGAGAACAGCCCTGAACGGATCCTGTCGCAGCGGATGATGTCCGCCGCGTATGAATGGCATAACTACGGCAAGTCGACGATCGGCAACCGGGCCGACATCGAGCGCGTGCCGGTCGAAAGCCTCCGCCGCTTCTACAAGAAGTTCTACCAGCCCGACAACGCGATCCTGACGGTGGCCGGCGACTTCGACCCGGCCAAGGCGCTGGCGTTCGCCGAGAAGCATTTCGGCGTCATCCCGCGGCCCGACCGGGTCCTCGAGAACACGTATACCGAAGAGCCTCCCCAGGACGGCGAACGGATCGTCACGCTCCGCCGCGTCGGAGACGTCGCGCTGGCGGGTGCGATCTACCATATCTGCTCAGGCGCCCACCCCGACTACGCCGCCGCCGACGTGCTGCAGCACATCCTGACGGCCGCCCCGTCGGGACGCCTGTACAAGGGGCTCGTCGAGACGCGCATGGCGACCCGCATCGACGGCAGCGCCTACGCGCTGCACGATCCGGGCGTCCTCACGCTGATGGCCACGGTGACAAAGGGGAACGAACCACAGGACGTCCTCTCCCGATTGACGGAACTCGTCGAAACGATCGGCGAGGAAGGGGTGACTCAGGAAGAGGTCGACCGGGCCGTCCGCTTCTGGATGAAAACCTGGGAACTGGCGATGACCGACTCGTCCCAGACGGCCGTGCAGCTCAGCGACTGGGCGGCCCAGGGAGACTGGCGGCTGCTGTTCCTGTACCGCGACCGGCTGGAGAAGGTCACGCCTGAAGAAGTGAAGGCCGTCGCGAAAAAGTATCTCACGCGAAACAACCGGACCGTCGGACTGTTCATCCCGTCTGAGAAATCGGAGCGGATCGCGATTCCGCCGACCCCCTCGCTCGCCGAAATGCTCGGCGACTACAAGGGACGGGAAGCGATCGCCATGGGCGAAGCGTTCGACGTGTCGCCAAAGAACATTGAAACCCGGACGACCCGCGGCCGACTGGGCAGCGGGCTGAAAACCGCGCTCCTGCCGAAGAAGACCCGCGGCGAAACGGTCCAGTTGCGGCTGACGCTGCGGTATGGAGCGCCCGAGACGCTTGTCGGACTGAACACGGCAGCCGAGGCGCTCCCGACGCTGATGCTCCGCGGGACGAAGCTCCTCTCGCGTCAGCAGATCCAGGACCTGCTCGACAAGAACAAGGCCCGCATCGCGGCCTCGGGCTCGATCGGCGAGGCGTCGTTCAGCATTGAAGCGACACGCCAGACTCTGCCTGCGGTCCTCGAACTCCTCCGGCAGGTGCTCCGCGAGCCGACGCTTCCGGTCGCCGAACTGGACACCATCCGCAACCTGAAGCTCAGCAGCCTGACTCAGCAGCTGACCGATCCGCAGGCCCTGGCTCAGACGGCCGTGCAGAAGGCGCTCAGCCCTTATCCGCCGACCGACGTCCGCTATACGCCGTCCACGGCCGAAGCGATCGAACGCTGGAAGGGGCTCGGGCGCGACGACGTCGTGCGGCTGCACCGCGAATTCCTGGGCGGCGAGCGTGGCGAGTTGTCGATCGTCGGCGATTTCGACGTCGAGTCGACCCAGGTGCAGCTCTCGAAGATCTTCGACGGCTGGACCACCGCTCAGCCTTACGTGCGGATTTCCCGCGCCGGCAGCACGCCGATCGCCGGGCGCGTCGAGAAGATCGAGACGCCCGACAAGGACAATGCGGTGTACTTCGCCGGAGAAGTGATTCCGATGAAGGACTCCGATCCCGACTACCCGGCGTTCACGATCGGGAACTTCGTGCTGGGCTCCAGCGGCCTTTCCTCACGGCTGGGCGACCGCGTCCGCCAGAAGGAAGGCCTGTCGTACGGCGTGGGCTCGCTGTTCCGTGCCGGGGCGCTCGATGAACGGGCCATTTTCTCGGCCTACGCCATCACCAACCCGACCAACATGCCGAAAGTCGACACGGCGATCCGCGAAGAGACGTCAAAACTGCTGTCGCAGGGCATCACGGAGCAGGAGCTGGAGGCGGCCCAGCGGAGCTACCTGGAAAACCAGAAAGTTCTCCGCTCCGATGACAGTCACCTGGCGAGCATCCTGAGCAGCACGCTCGAGGCCGATCGCGATATGAGCTTCTATTCGAAGCTGGAGTCGCACATCTCCGGGTTGACGACGGACGCCGTGAAAGCCGCGCTGCAGAAGCGACTCAGCCTCGACAAGCTGGTCATCGTGATGGCAGGCGACTTCGCCCGTGTGGAAAAAGAAGCGGCCGCGACGCCGCAGACGGAGAAGTGAAAGAAGTTCACCACGGAGGCACAGAGGACGCAGAGAAGAGGGAGATCGCGGCCTGGGAGGCGTGCCCCGGGTTGGTTGAGAGGGGAGATTTCGACACGAAGGCATCCTTCATAGGTTCACGAAGATGGAAAAATGGCCTTTGTGACCCTGATAAAACTCTTCGTGTTGTGGTGGTGATGATCGAGGTGGTGACAGATGCGTCCGCCACAACATTTGAAGGCGAGGAGTTCAGGGCGGAACTTGACTTTTACCCCCGCGACCTCCCTTGTCTCCGTGCCCTCCGTGTCTCTGTGGTGAACCGAGCCTTTCAGGAGTGACCCCATCGCCATCCGGTCGAACCACTACGAGCTGGCGTTCGAGGCCTATCTGCGGGGGCTGAGGCGTCCCTACGTGGCCGTCAACGAGAACCGCCGCGCGCTGGCGGAGGAGATGTCGCTCAAGTCGATGGATTTCATCGTCTATGCTCCGGCCCGGCCGCATCTGCTCGTCGATGTCAAAGGGCGGAAGTTCGCCGCCTCCTCTGCTGGCGGGCATCCCTGGGAGAACTGGGCCACAGTGGACGACGTCGAATGCCTGCTCAAGTGGGAGGCCTGTTTCGGGGCCGATTTTCGCGCCGCGTTTGTCTTCACCTATGACGTGGACGCCGCCGCGGCCGAAGGGTTTCCCGAGCTGTTCCGGTTTCGCGACCGGGCGTATGCCTTTTACGTCGTGTACGTGAGCGAGTACCTTCATTCGATGCGGCAGCGGTCGCAGAAATGGGAGACCGTTTCGCTGCCGGCCGCGGAGTATCGGCGGCTGAGGCGGCCGCTGGACCAGCTTCTGAACATCACCCTGGGATAGTCCCTTGTCGAGCAGTGACGACCACATTCCGGCTCCGCGCGGGCATCGGACCGGCGGACCGGCATTGCCGGCCCTCGTGGCCGTGGCGGCGCTCGCAATTTCGGCGTTGCCGGCGCTGGCCCAGGCTCCCGCGCCGACTCCGGCGCCCGTCGTCATCACCCGCAGCCTGACGCTCGAATACATCATCGTGGTCGTGATGATCGGGGCCGCGCTGTTCGCGGTCTGCCGCTCGAGCCGGCGGAACTAGAGGTCACAGCCGCGATGTCTGGCGAGATTCGCCCGGTCGCTGTGACCGGAATCGGAATTGCTTCGCCCCTGGGACTCTCCCCGGACGAACATTGGGCCGGCGTTCTCGCGGGAACCCGTGCAGTCCAACCGCTCGCCTTCGATGCCCTCGAAGGTGACATTCCCCGACCGTCTGGCTGGGACCATTGGGCCGGCGCTCGGCTCGCCGGCAGGTCAATTCGATCGATGCCTCACTGGTTCCTCTCAGGTCTCTCGGGCGTACTGGCCGGGGAAGCGTGTCGGCGGGCCGGACTTGGTGATCTGCCGCCGTCCGTGCTCGGCCGCACTGGCATTGCCTTTGGAACCAGTAAGCCGGTGTTGACGCCCTGGTTCGAACCTCCCTTCGTCGACTGGGAAGGGCACTTGGATGATTGGGACGAGGAGCAGCGAGCCATCGTCTATCGGCTCTCGGGCCCGGCCGAGGAGATTGCCCGCCGCCGGGGCTTTCAGGGGCCTGCAGTTGCTCCTTCGGCGGCGTGTGCAACGGGCCTGGTTTCGATCATTCGAGGTGCCGAACTGATTCGCGACGGAGCCTGCGACCTGGTCGTTGCCGGAAGCGCGGACAGTTCTTTGCATCCCGCTTATCTGGCCGCCTATCGCCGCATGGGAGTCCTCGCGCCGGCCAGTGATGATCCCGCCTTCAGCTGTCGTCCATTCGACGCTCGAAGGAGCGGGTTTGCCGTTGGCGAAGGGGCCGCAGCGCTCATTCTCGAAGACATCGATCGCGCGAGGGACCGCGGCGCCACAATCCTGGCCGAGATCCTCGGGGCCGGGCTGACCTCGGACAACGACTCACTCGTCGAGGTCGATCCCACAGGCCAGTCGCTCGCGCGGGCCCTCCACGATGCGCTGCGAAGGAGCGGCGTCAGGCCTCAGGAGATTGACGCCGCGTCGCTGCACGGCACTGGAACGCGGCTGAACGATCTGTGCGAGACGAACGCGCTGAAGGCGGCCCTCGGGGAGCATGCGCGGCGCGTCTCGTGCTTCAGTCTCAAGGGATCGATCGGCCACCTGATGGGGGCCGCCGGCAGCGTCGAAACGGCCACGTTGATCCAGGCGATGCAGCACGGGATTGTTCCCCCCACCGTGAACCTGGAACAGCCGGATCCGGACTGCGATCTCGACTACACGCCCGGCCAGGCGCGAACGCGCTCGATCGACATGGCGGTCAAGCTGTCGCTGGGCTTTGGCGGGACGTGCGCGGCGCTGGTGATCCGCCGGCCGGTGAATTGAGAGCGGCTTGCCGGACGGCTCGGTTCACCACAAAGACACAGAGAAGCGGGAGATCTCGGGTTGGACGGGAGTGAGCTGGTGCGGTGGGGGGCGGAGATTTCGACACGAAGACACGAAGGGTTGGTAAAGGGAGTCCGATCAGATTGCGGGGGCCTTGGGGGGCATCATCGATCTGACTTCGTCATGCAGCCAGCGGCTTCCAGCATCCGGCCCGGGAGTTCAGGGCGGAGGCTGTTCGTCAGTCCGCGATCTCCCTCTTCTCCGTCCCTCTGTGTCACTGTGGTGAATCGAGCCGTTTTCGAATCGACGTTCGTGAAACCAAAAAAAGGCCCGGCATTCCTGCCGGACCTTTTTCGATTGTTCAGCAGCAGCCGAAGGGTCAGCTCAGGCCGGTCAGTTTCCCGGTGCTGTCGCCCATCCGCTCGGTGGAGGCTCCGACCTTGTCGAGCATTGCCAGGAACAGGTTCGTCATCGGCACTTCGCCCTCCAGCTGCATGTGGCGGCCGGTGGCGACGGCTCCGTTCCCCTTGCCGAGCATCAGGACGGGCAGGTCGTGGTGCGAATGGCGGTTGCCGTCGCTGATGCCCGAACCGTAGACGATCATGCTCCGGTCGAGCAGCGATTTGTCCCCCTCTTTCGTCGCCTTCATGCGGTCGATGAAGTAGGCGAACTGATCGACCAGGTACTGGTCGATCCGCTGGATCTTCACCATCTTCTCTTCTTCATTGCGATGGTGCGACAGTTGGTGGTGCGCATCAGTGACCTCGACCTCCGGATAGGTCCGGTTGGAGCCTTCGCTGGCCAGCATGAATGTCGAGATCCGGGTGGCGTCGGTCTGGAAGCCCATCACCATCAGGTCGTACATCAGGCGGATGTGTTCGGTGAGGGTTCCGGGAATGCCGTCCGGCGCAGGCTGGTCCGGAAGCCTTCCGCGGTCTTCCGACGCGCGGTCGATCCGCATTTCGATTTCGCGGATGCTGGTGAAGTATTCATCCAGCTTGCGGCGATCGGTCGTCCCGAGCTTCGAATTGAGCTTGGCGCTGTCGGTGGCGACGAAGTCGAGGATGCTCTTGCGGTAGTAGTCCCGTTCGGCCCGGGCCTGTGCGTCGCGAGAATCGCCGAACAGCCGCTCGAAGGCCAGCTTCGGATTGATCTCCTTGGCCATCGGCTGCGAGGGAGACTTCCAGCTGATGTTCGACGAGTAGGCGCAGCTGTATCCCGAATCGCAGCTGCCCGCCTGCCGGCCCGATTCGATGCCGAGTTCCAGCGACGGCAGTTTCGTCTCCCGGCCGTATTTCTCGGCGGCAATCTGATCGACCGACATGCCTGCCTGGATGTCCGCTCCGCCCGTTTTCTTGGGCTGGCAGCCGGTGAGGAACACGGCGCACGACCGGGCGTGGTCGCCGGCGCCGTCGCCGTTCGCACGGCCCTTATCGTGGGCGAGGCCCGAGACCACCAGCATGTCGGAGCGGTGTTTCTCGAGCGACGTCAGCGTCTTGGGGAGTTCGAAGTCGGTTCCGGCCTTCGTCGGCTTCCAGTCGCGCATGATGGCGCCGTTGGGGAAGAAGACGAACGCCATTCGCGTCGGCGCCGCGGCCACGGCCCCTTTCGCGGCGGCTCCAGCGAGGACGGTTCGCGGGAGCATCGCATCCAGAAACGGCAGTCCCAGCGAGGCGCCCATGCCTTTCAGGAAAGTTCGTCGCGGCAGATGCATCAGTGCATTCCTAACTGGGGATGAACTTCAAGGCCGCAACGCGCGGCTGGTCGAGGTCAACGGTCCGCCTGACGGGTCATCCGGAACGGCTCGCTCTGGACGATTCCCAGGACGAGCGCCGAGAAACGTGACCCATTCTCCTTCAGCCGCTTCGTAATCGCGTCGATTGCGCAGCGGTCGTAGTATTCTATTCCGCGCCCGAGAGCGTAAGTGAGCAGCTTTTCGGTCATGCAGTGGCGGAATTCGTCTTCCCGCGCCCGCAGGATCGACACCAGTTCTCCAGGTCCGCTGAAATGCTCGCCCGACGGCAGCTGTGCGCGGGCGTCGATCTCGTTGGGGCCGTCCTTCACCCGCCAGCGCCCGATCGCGTCGAAATTCTCCATCCCGAACCCGATCTCGTCCATCACCTTATGGCACGCCTTGCAGCCCGGGTCGGCGCGGTGCAGCTCCAGCTGGGCCCGCATCGGCAGGTTCGGGTTGGCCTTGGTTGTCTCTTCAAGGCCGGGAACGACCGGCGGCGGCTCGGGCGGCTCGTCGCCGAGAAGCGTTTCGAGCACCCACTGGCCCCGTTTCACGGGGGACGTGCGCGTGGGATAGGACGTGAGGGTGAGGATGGCCGGTTGCGTCAGGATGCCTCCGCGGTTGGCGTCCTTGAGTTCCACGCGCTGGAAGTCGTTCCCCTTGACCCCTTCAATTCCGTAAATCTTCGCCAGCGACTCGTTGATGAACGTGTACTTGCCGTCGATCAGCGTGAGGATGCTGCGGTCGCTGCGGATCATCTCCTCGAAGAACATCTCCGTTTCGCGGATCATGTCCTCGCGGAGCTGCTCGTTGAACTCGGGAAACTGGTCTTTCGACGGCATGACATCTTCCGTCCGCAGCTTCCTCAGCGCCAGCCACTGCTCGGCGAAGTTCTTGATCAGCGACGCCGACCGCTTGTCGGCCAGCATCCGGGTCACCTGTTTCGCCAGGCCGCGCTCCGTTCGCAGTTCTTCGGCGCCCGCGGCCCGCATCAGTTCGTCGTCGGGCACGCTCGCCCACAGGAAGAACGACATCCGCGAGGCGAGCGAGTAGTCGTCGAGGATTCCACGGCCGTAGGCGTCGGTCTCACGAATGTTTTCGACGCGGAACAGGAAATCGGGCGAGACGAGCACGGCCTGCAACGCCACCTGCATCCCGCGTTCGAACGACTGTCCTTTCTTCGTGGCCAGGGCCACGAACTTCGCATACTTGCCGACTTCGTCGGACGAGACAGGTCGCCGGAAGGCGCGACGCATCAGTGACTGCAGGTTCACGCGCGCGGCCACATCCTGAGACGTCTTCGCGTCAGGAGTCACCCGCACCACCTGTGCGTTTCGTTTCTTCAATTCCTCTTCGGCTCCCACCGGCCCCTTGAGCGTGAGCGATTGCACGTACAGGTTGCGGTCGAGCTTCTTTTCGGCGTCGTAGAAGTCGTTCGTGAAGGCCACGGCCAGCTTGCTTTCGCCGGCCGGCAGGTCGACATCGCAGGTGAATCCGGGGCCGTTCATCCGCCGGCGGACTTCGAACTCCTTCAGAACTTTTCCGTCCTGCCGCAGTTCCATCTTGGCCGGATCGTCGCCCGCCTTGTCGGCATAGGCGGCGATGGTCGCGGTGTACTTGCCCTCGAAGTCGACCTTCACCGGCACGATCAATTCGCCGTTCGAGGTCAGGATGCGCGTGCCATCTCCGACTTCGCGGGACTTGTCGTTGATGAACTCCGTTCCGCGGATCGTCCTGGTCACCATCAGCGATTCAGGGGTGACGATCGCGCGGCTGACCACCTGTTCCGAGGCGTCGAGATACTTCTCGATCAGAAGCGGCGGGACCGTCAGCACGTCGCCGATGTTGTCGAACCCGTAGCCGACGTCATCCAGCGGGAAGTCCTTCGCGGGCTCGAAGTCGATCCCCATCAGGTCGCGGATCGCATTGTTGTATTCCGCCCGGTTCAGGCGGCGGACCGTGACCCGGCCCGGATCAACCGGCTTTTTACAGTCGACATAGAACAGCGAGTCGTCCATCCAGCGCGAGAGCAGTTCGCGCTCGGCCTTCGTTGGCTGCTCGGAGTCGGCCGGCGGCATGTTCTCCAGCCGCACCAGCGCAAACGCCTTCTCCCAGGTTTTCCGGTGTTTGGCGATCCCGCCATCGAGCATGAGCTTGAGATCGAGGCCCGCTTCGGGATCGGTCCCGGAGTGGCAGTCGACGCAGTACTTCTCGAACAGGGGGAGGATCTGCCCTTTGACGTCGAACGTCGGGCGGGTTCCGCCGGCCGCCACCGGTCCGGGAGCCGCAGCGGCCGCCAGTCGATCGGAGGGACCGCCGGTCAGGGCGACGATCGCGGCTGCTCCGCAGAGAACGGCCAGTGAGCCAGCCATCCGCCACGACGCGGACGTCGCCCGGTGTCGGAACGAGTCGTTGGTCGGGCAGAGAGAATCTGCGCGCGGCACGTCGTTGGGCATCGAGCGGTAGGACATTCTGGCGGGCGCCGTTGGAACTGGTCTGCGTGACGCAAAGGCCGGTTCTCGAGGCGGGAAACAGCGGGTGGGGAACAGGCTGTGTGGAGTGCCCAACTTTACCCCGATCTCCGTTCAAAGTCCATGAAACTCCGCAAATGTCGCTCCTTCGCGTGACGTCCGAAACCTGATCGATTCCTCAGAATGGCGGCCATGAGCGCGAGCCGTCTCCCCCAGGGAACGGGCGTTTTGAGCACATGAATGAGACCCCGACAACGATCTCGGTCGTTTTGCGTAGGGAGTAACCCCCAGGAGCGGGACCGATGGCCGGCGTCATGCCAGCTCATTCGATGCTGGCAATGGCTGAAAATGAGAAATCACCGTCAATTTTGGTTGCACAACTGTCACCCAGGGTTGACGGATGAGGGCGAGCGAAAAGAATTCGCACGCGACCAAGGTCTTTCCAGGGCGGCCCTGCTTGCGATGCAGGTCCGGAGATTGTTCTCAGCGCCGCCCAGACTCTTCGTGCTTCATGGACACTTTCAGTATGCCCGTTTCTTCGTCTGTTTCCCGTCGTGCCCGCGCGTTCACACTCATTGAGCTGCTGGTCGTCATCGCGATCATTGCGATTCTGATCGCTCTCCTGCTCCCGGCCGTGCAGCAGGCCCGCGAGGCGGCCCGCCGCTCGCAGTGCCAGAACAACATGAAGCAGATCGGGCTGGCACTTCACAACTACGAGAGTACGTACATGACGTTCCCGCCGGGAACGCGCGGCGGACGCACCTTTTCGAACGCCGGCGTGAAGGACGGCATCAACTGGCGTACGTCCATCCTCCCCTACATCGATCAGGCGCCGGTCTTCAACCAGCTCGACTTCGCCTCCAGCTTCGGAGCCGGCCAGACGGCCGCCCAGGCGTTCGCGAACGCGGCCGGTCAGCCCAGCAGCAACATCGTGCTGAGCGGGCTGGTCGTCCCCGGGTTCCTCTGTCCGTCCAGCTCGCTGGAAGTCTTTCCGACCAGCTACACCGATCACTCGGGCGTCGTGAAGACGCAATCGGCCACCGGCGGCGGGTTCAACAACAATGGCCGGGCCATGGGCATCCAGTACGTCGGCATCCAGGGAGCGGCCCGCAACTTCGACTGGATCGCCAATGGAAACGACGGCCGGAACTTCGATTGCGGCCACGGCTACAGCTGCGTCCAGGGCATGCTTCCCGTCAATGAGAACAAGAGCATCGCTTCCTGCACGGATGGAACCAGCAACACGATCCTCGTTGCCGAGCAGTCTGGATTGTCCGGATCGGTGAACGGCGGCCCCGGGACCAACCGGACGTCGAACTACTACGGGGGATGGTCCGGCGCGCGTCAGAACTGGGTGCCGAATTCCAGCTGCACCAACACGTCGGATCAGTGGCAGACCGGCACCACCTGCCTCCGCTGGGCCCCGAACTCGAAGTTCGAGCATGCCGGGAACAGCCATCCCTACCGCAATAACACGATCATCAACTCGTTCCACACCGGCGGCGTCTTCGTGCTGCTGGCGGACGGCAGCGTTCGGTTCATTTCCGACAACATCGATTTCCAGAATCTCAAGAAGCTGGCGATGCGCGACGACGGACAGCCGATTGGCGAACTCTAAGAGTTCGTGCCGGCGACCGTTCGACGACAACACACCACGGCCGGCGCTGGATGTCCGGCCGTGGTGAATTTTCATTCCAAGACACTGCAGAACCGAGGTTTGACGTGAGCAGGGTGATTGCTGTTTTGTTGCTGGGTGTTGTGATCGCGACCGGATGCGGTGAGAGCGGCCCGCCCGTGGGCACGGTTGCCGGCAAGGTGACCATCGGAGGCGCCGAGCCGAAAGACGCGGTCCGGATCAGTTTCGTCAATAACAGCATCGGCCAGGGGGCCGGCGCGAATGTGCAGCCGGACGGCAGTTATTCGCTCGAGCAGGGTCTCCCGCTCGCCGAGTACACCGTCTTCCTCACGAAAATTCCTGTGGCGTCGGATGGCCCGGCCACGACGGCCAGCGAAGTGCTGACGAGCGTGCCGAAGGAGTATCGCACGGAAGAGAAGTCGCCGCTCAAATTCGAGGTGAAGGGCGGCGCGAACCAGTTCGACGTGGAAGCGCCCGCCGTCGCTTCGAAGAAGTAAGCAATCCTTCTGAACGGCGCGCGCTCACGTCGCGTCGACGAGGGCCTCGAACGCTGCTGCTCCTCCTGATCTGACTTTCCTCCGATGTTGTTACCGAGCAGGGCGGCCACGCGCGTTGCGTGTTCTCTCGGACAACATCCACCATGCGGAACGCATGGATGGAAAGCTCGATGTCGAGCGGAGCGCCGGAGTCATACGGGGTTGCGAGGCTGATGTCGTCGCCGTGTCTTAAGGGGGGCGCCACCCCGATGTGGTGGAGATTTCTGTCCTGGTCGGTGATCGGGAGCCGCGGCGGAGTCGTTGTCGCCTGGATGTGCTGGGACGTCGGGTTTTGAGAAAGCCGGCAAGGAGCGCGTTGGACGGCGTGCGTGTGCATGTTGCCCGATCATTCGATGGGAAATGAATCGGGCACGGTCGTGCGTCGCCGGTGGTTCATGAGAATGCAGCTCCTTTCAACAGGCCGGATGAGGTTGTGCGCGGTGGAGCGGGAGATGGCCCTTCGGGGACATCGAGTGACGAAGCCCCCCGGGGCTCCTTCGTTCTCTCGGGCGTGGCAGTTGTCGCGACTGAAGGCGTCATGTGCGTTAATGGGCATCTCAACCGCCGATTCCGAGGTTGGGATTGACGGTCCGCTCCGCGATGAAAAAAAATACGATTGCGCATCCGTCATTCCTGCCTGAAGACTGTTGATTTGGGCTGCTCCAGTTCCGGCAGGCTTTTGTTTGCCCGTTCGCAGTTTTCTCGAATCATGGAGCTCCGCATGTCCTCTCCCTGTTCAGGTCGACGCCGAGCAAAAGGCTTTACGTTGATCGAGTTGCTCGTGGTGATCGCGATCATCGCAATTCTGATCGCACTGCTCCTGCCCGCTGTCCAGCAGGCTCGCGAAGCCGCGCGGCGGTCACAGTGTCAGAACAACCTGAAGCAGATCGGTCTGGCTCTCCATAACTACGAGAGCACCTACAGCGTCTTTCCGATCGGTTCCCGCGGAGGAACACTTTACGATCAGGCCGGCACGAAGAACGCGACGAACTGGCGCGTGTCCGTTCTGCCCTACATCGATCAGGCGCCACTCTTCAATCAGCTGAATTTCAACAGCGGTAGCTTCAGCTCAGCACCTGTCGAAGCGAATGCCTACCTTGGAAATGAGGTTCTCCGTGGATTCGTGATGCCCGCTTATCGATGCCCGTCGTCGGCCGCGGATCTTTTTCCCACGACCTATCTGAACTATGGCTCGGCGACAGTTCCGACTCCGTCCGCCAGCTTCAATAACGGGGGCCGCGGGCTCGGGATTCAGTATGTCGGAATTCAGGGGGCCGCCCCCAACTTCTCCTGGACCGCCCCGAAAGAGCACTTCGACTGCGATCATGGCTGGAGTTGCTTGACGGGCGCACTTGCCGTCAACCAGGCCAAGGGCATCAGCGCGATCACGGATGGAACCAGCAATACCATGCTGGTTGGAGAGCAGTCCGGTCTTGTGCGCGGGCAGAACATCTCATCGAACTATTTTGGCGGCTGGATGGGAGCTCGTAACCTCCTCGTGCCCGGCGCTATCTGTGATTCGCAAGTGGTCGACATCTGGCAGACAGGCACCACCTGCGTGCGATTCGCTCCGAACTCTCAGACGGCACAGAATGGCGCCAGTGCACAGCCCTACCGGAACAATACGATCCTGAATTCGTTCCATACGGGTGGAATCTTCGTCGCCCTCTGTGATGGAAGCGTTCGTTTCATCTCGGACAACGTCGACTTCCAGAACTTCAAGAAGCTTGCGATGCGCAATGACGGTCAGACGATCGGAGAGTTCTGACAGTCGTCCCGCGGACCCGGCTTCGAAGCACTTTTCGAAGCCGGGCGCACTTTTCTCGTCGAAACAGTCCCGCGGATATTGAAGCGAAAGTTGAGATCATGATTCGCACCCTGTTCCTCTTCATCTGTTCAACGTTGTTTGCCGCCGGACTCTGCGGCTGCGGTGAAAAGGGGCCACCGACGGGGATGGTCACGGGAAAGGTGACGATCGGAGGAGCCGCCCCCGATTCCCCGCTGCTGGTCAATTATTCGAACAGCATGACCGGACAGTTCGGCATGAGCCCGACAAAGCCGGATGGAAGCTACGATCTCGTTGTTCCCCTCCGCACAGGCGAATACAAGGTTTACTTCGACAAACCCTCGGACAAGGACGGGCCGACGTCCGTGGCGCTCAAGGGCTGGAATTCCGTTCCAAAGACGTACCTGAGTGAAGAGTCGACTCCGCTCAAGCAGACGGTGGTTGAAGGCGACAACGTCTTCGATCTGGAGATTCCGAAGCCATAGCGGGCTGTTGTCGTTCGCAAGCATGGAAGCCAGTCCAGGGGCGGCGTCGATTCGAGGCTTTGACCGGGATTGACCGCAAACGAATCCATCGAAGTCGTAGCCATCGAATGAAACTGTCGTCTCGAAAAATCTGCCCACTGGCTTTCGCCATCGGCCTGGTCGTCCTGATCGGAGTCGCCAACGGCGGCGAGCATGCCGCGCTGCCTCGCCTTCGCGTCCTTTCCTACAACATCCACCACGCCGAGGGCGTCGATGGAAAGCTCGATGTCGAGCGGATCGCCGGAGTCATCCGGGGTTGCGAGGCGGATGTCGTCGCCGTACAGGAAGTGGACAAGGGGGCCAGGCGGTCGCAGCAGCTTGACGAGCCCGCCGAGCTCGCTCGCCTCACGAAACTGGAGCACTTCGTCTTCGGCAGGACGATCGATCTCCAGGGGGGCGAATATGGCAACCTCGTGCTGTCGCGCTATCCGATCGCGTCGTCGCGCGTGCATATGCTTCCCAATAGTGCGGGGGCGGAACAACGGGGCGTTGTCGAAGCGGAGATCGCCCCGCCGCAAGGTCAGCCGTTCCGGCTGTTTGCGACCCATCTCGATTTCGGCCGCAAGGAGGCCAGCGAGGCGGACCGGCAGGGCGCCATTCGACTGGTGAATGAACGGGTTGACGCGACGCGGCAGCCGGCGATCTTCGCGGGCGATTTCAACTGCGTGCCCGACAGCGCGACCATCCGCACTATCCGGGAAACGTGGCTGCAGTCGAATTCGGCCGAAGCCTTCACCACTCCCGTCGGGCGGCCGACGCGTCAGATCGACTTCATCTTCCTGCGGCCGGAATCGCAGTGGAAGGTGATCGAGGTCAAGGTTCTGGACGAAGCTGTCGCCTCGGACCACCGTCCGATCCTGGCGACCGTTGAACTGCTCCAGAAGTGAGCGGACGACGCTGGCTTCCGGTCAGGCGTGGACCTTGTGCCCAAGCTCCAGCTTGGGCACACCCCCTCCGCGAAGCTCTGCTTCGCCCCCTCCCAAACAAAGTACGGCTAGACCGAGTCGTCGCTGGAATGAATCCGTTCAGGTCCGTCGTGGAGAACCATTGCCGATGTTTCGTCTGACGTTCGTGTTTGCCCTGCTTTCCGTCGTCCACCTGCAGGCGGCTGAGAGCCCGCTGCGGGTGAAGGTTCTCTGTTACAACATTCACCATGGCCGGGGGACGGACGACAAGGTCGACATCGAGCGGCTGGCCAGGGTGATCCAGAGCGTCGATCCGGATCTGGTGGCGCTGCAGGAAGTCGACTCCGGCGTGAATCGGAGCAGCCAGATCAACGAGCCAGAGAAGCTCGGCGAGCTGTGCAAGCTCACTCCCGTATTCGGCAACAACATCAAGTACGACGGGGGCGACTATGGGAATGCGATCCTCTCCCGCTGGCCCGTCGCGCGGCATGAGAACCACAAGCTGCAGAGCTACTATCCGAAAGAGCAGCGGGGATTGCTCGAAGTCGAGGTGACGCTTCCGGAACAGCGTGGCTCGCTTCTCTTCTTCGCCACGCACTTCGACTACCGGGGCAACTCGCCCGAGCGGCTCCCGTCGGCCGAACTCGTGAACCGGATCATCGCGACGAAGGGAAACACGCCCGCGATCCTGGCCGGAGACCTGAATGAGCCGCCTGAAGCCCCGGCCGTCAGGGAACTGGCCCGCGTCTGGAAGCGGACCAACGACGGCGAACTGCCGACGTTCCCGGTCGACACGCCGAAGCGGCAGATCGACCACATCCTCGTGCATCCACCGGCCCGGTGGCGGGTGGTTGAAACCCGCGTGCTTGATGAGGCCGTGGCTTCGGATCACCGGGCCATTTTCTCGGTGCTTAAGCTGGCGAAGTAATTCGGGCGTGCACAAAAGACGCCCCGGCTTCTCGATCACATCAAAGTTCGTCGCGACGACCTCCTCACCAGTGTCCCGCTTGGACGCATATCCGGCAGCAAGGATGTGCTTGCAGCGGCCCCACGAGTGACGGATTGGGGTCGCGTGAGGCCCTGAATACAAAAAGGCCGCCAGTTTTCGCCGACGGCCAACAGCAGATGCGGGTTATGTCTCAAAACTCGTCGTCGACCTTCGCCGCTGGGGTGGTGGCGGGCGATCGCACAATCATCTCGTCGACAACTCTGATAAGCAGGTCGATGTGTGGTTGCCCATTCCATTGTCCGAAAAGCCACGAGGCATATCCGCAGAGAAATCCGAAATAGAGGGGCGCGGCAATCATGACCTCTAGAGCAACTTCATGATTCGTGTGCAGTGTATCCGCAGGAACGGATGTAGTTCAGGCATTCGCTCGGAGTGAACTCGTCCACCAGCACTCCGATCCGGTTCCAGAGTCCTTCTGTCGTCCGTTCAGCGCTCGTCCGCAAAAGCGTCTTGAACTTCGAGAACAACTTCTCGATCGGGTTGAGATCGGGTGAGTACGGCGGCAGGTAGTACACCTCAGCCCCGGCCTGTCGAATCGCGTCACCCACCGCGCTCTGCTTGTGGCTGCTGAGGTTGTCCATGACCACCAAGTCTCCCGGCTCCAGCGCCGGGATCAGGAACTGACGGACGTAAGCCAGAAAGCATTCCCCATCCATCGGGCCATCCAGCACCAGGGGAGCAATCACTCCGCTGGCCCTGAGCGCCGCTGCGAACGTCGTCGTTTTCCAATGCCCTTGAGGGACATGGTCCACGACCCGGCGTGATTTTGGTCCCCAGCCATAGCGTCGCGTCATCTTCGTGTCGGCCCCGGTTTCGTCGAAGAACACCAGACGGCGACAGGCTTTCGACTGCACCAGGATGTTCCACCAGCGGCGCTTCTGAGCCACATCCGGCCGCTGTTGTTCAGCAGCTTTGAGCACTTTTTTTGAGAGTGATTCCCCAGCGCCGAAGCGCATTCCACAGAGTGGTCGCGCAGCCCGGCAGACCGAGTTGGCGTTGCCTTTGGGCGAGCGTCAGGCCGGGGTCGTCCTGGACGCTTTTGAAAATCCGCTCCCGATGCGGTTCCAGAACGCACTCCGGGCCGACATCTCCCTGCCGGGGAGTGATCTGGCCAGTCTCTTTGCGAAGCGCGAGCCAGTTCCAGATGGTTCGTTCAGTGACCTGAAATCGCCGGGCGACTTCGGCCGGCGGAGAGCCGCGGTCGACTTCGGCCACGACACGTCGCCTCAAATCCATTGAGTAGGGGGTGGGCATGACTCTTCCTTGATTGAGCCAACCACTTGAGAAATCCTTTCCCCTATCATCCCTCTGAAAAGCAACTGTGGAAGTGCTCTAGTTCACGACCGCTTGTCCAAAGCTCAAGGGATGCGAGAAGAAGTCCGATCGCGATGACAATTGCTCCCAAAAGGCACATCCATCTGACCTTGGGCCATCCCGCCTTTCTGAATCGCAGATACTCAATCATCTTGAGTTCGTTCGATGAGAATTCCAAGTGTCGCTCCCGCCAGCTCTCAGCGCATAAAAATGCCCGCCGATGATACTATCGGCGGGCTCGTTTTTGTTCAGCTTCAGAAGTTATTGCGTAGCCGTTCGTTTTTGTGCAAAACTGGTCGCAACCCACGGGGCTTTTGCCATTGAGCCGTTAGACCTTCTTCCAGCTGTGATCCTTGGCGCTGGAGATGACGGCGTCGCAGACCTTCTGGGTCTCGAGCGCGTCGCGGAACGTCGGATGGCACGGCTCGCCGCTGCCGAGCGAATACAGGAAGTCGGCCACCTGGTGGACGAAGCTGTGCTCGTATCCGATGGCGAGTCCGGGCACCCACCATTTGCCCATGTAAGGATGGTCGCCGTCGGTGATGTGGACCGACTTCCAGCCGCGGGTCGCTCCTTCGTTGGAGTATTCGAAGATCTCCAGCCGGTGCAGGTCGTGGAGGTCCCACTTCAGCGAGCCCTTCTCGCCGTTGATTTCGAAGGTGTACAGCGCCTTGTGGCCGCGGGCGTAGCGGGTCGATTCGAACAGCCCGAGTGAGCCGTTCTGGAAATGGCACAGGAACGAGCAGGCGTCGTCGATCGTCACCTTCTCGGTCTTGCCCGTCAGGGCGTGCTTGCGCTCCTTCACGAACACTTCAGTCATGGCGCTGACGTCGGCGATCCCGCCGTTGAGCCAGAGGGCCGTATCGATGCAGTGGGCCAGCAGGTCGCCTGTGACTCCCGAGCCGGCGGCCGCGGCGTCCAGGCGCCACAGTCCCGCTCCGCCCTGCGGCAGTTCGGCCGAGATCGTCCAGTCCTGCAGGAAGTTGGCCCGGTAGTGGAAGATGCGGCCGAGACGGCCTTCATCAATCAGCTTCTTGGCGAACGTCACGGCCGGGATGCGGCGGTAGTTGTACCAGACGGTGTTGGCGACTTTCGCCTTCTCCACGGCCTGGCACATCTCTTCGCCTTCGGCCACGTTCATGGCGAGCGGCTTTTCACAGAGGATCATCTTGCCGGCCTTGGCGGCCGCGATCGAGATTTCCTTGTGCAGGTTGTTCGGGACGCAGATGTCGACCGCATCGATGTCTTTGCGTTCGAGCAGCTTCCGCCAGTCGGTTTCGATCGATTCGTAGCCCCACTGGTCGGCGAAGGCCTTGATCTTCTCGGCGTCGCGGGCACAGGCCGCCTTGAGGACGGGCTTGAACGGAATGTCGGGGAAGAAATCGGCGACGCGCTTGTAGCCGTTGGTGTGGGCCCGGCCCATGAAGCCGTAACCGATCATGCCGAGGTTGAGCGCTTTCGCCATCGCGGAAGTTCCTGTGCAGGTCGTCAAAAAGTGGGTGACTGGGAGGACTCGTCAATTTACGGACGCGACCACCCTTGCGGTAGCGAACAAAGGAGCCGTTGCGAGCCGATCCAGGAACGGTCGTGGGATGCGTCTAATGGCGATGCCGCTGACGCCGACCGCCAGGTCTCCTGCAGGGATTGGGACTCATGCTGGACGAATGGGCCCATCCTCTGTCCCCGCGCGCAACCGCTCCAGTCAGGATGAAAGGACTCGTCCGATGACGCTCATTTCAACGACGACAGCCCCCGACCGGTCGCCACGGGCTTTGCCCAAAAACTGGGACAAGACCACAAGCTGTAGGGTCGGCTGTGCCGGCCGTGCTCCACGAGTTGCGTCCAATGTCATTGTTTTTGCTCAAAGCCGGTCGACACGCCCCGATGCCGTAGCGGGATCTGTCGCGCTGACGCACAAATCGCGCAATGCTTGCAACAGTCACACAGATTCCCTGCGTTCGAGACACGTTCTGCGCAATGCTCAGCCCATGCCCGATCGCAATTCAGAACAGCCCGGTCCGCCGGCCCAGCGGGTCGATCAGCCACAGCCAGTCGTCGAACAGGAATTCGAAACGAATGGCGAGCAGGGCAATGCGGCCCATCACGGTGTATCCGAAGGCGGCGCCGAAGCAGATCATCAGCGTCCAGGTTCCGGCCCGCGCGATGCGGCCGATGGGGCCTTTGTGCTCGACGGAGAACAGGAAGTAAACCAGCGCACTCAGAACGCCGCCCACGATCAGGGCGTTGCGAATGGAATCGCCCAGGTGGAAGACCGGCTGCCCGCTGGCATCCGGAGTCATCACCACCAGCGGAAGCAGCGTGGCGCGAATCTGGCTGAGAAAATCGGCCTCGATGTATCCGATCAGGCGGACGCCAGCCGTCGTGCCAACGATGAAGGCCAGCGGCCAGCGGGCGATCCAGGCCCCCTTGGGCGAGAGACGCCAGATCAGCATGGCTCCCATGACCAGCGGCACGAAGTACAGCCACCAGAAATCCTCCCGCTCAGACGACAGCCCGGGCATCGCCGTCGCCTGCACGATTCCCGGCCAGAGCTTGCCGATCAGGTTGGGAATCAGCGTCGTCCACAGCGCAACGACCATGTAATAAGCGGCCG
Organism: Caulifigura coniformis; assembly: GCF_007745175.1. Taxonomy (GTDB): domain Bacteria; phylum Planctomycetota; class Planctomycetia; order Planctomycetales; family Planctomycetaceae; genus Caulifigura; species Caulifigura coniformis. The sequence continues at coordinate 5,867,344 of NZ_CP036271.1, forward strand.
AGACGCCGACGATGACCGCTTCCGCAAAGCGGTAGAACGGGTTGTCGCGATACAGGTACGACATGATGCAGAGGGTGAACAGCGCCGCCACCCACACGCCGATGGTGCGGCCCGGGCTGAACTCTGCGGCGCCGGCCACGAAGTCGACCGGTGCGGCCCGCATCCAGACGCCATTCGGAGCTTCCGCCACATAGACCGTGCCGGCCCCAAGCGTGGCGCGGTAGAGCAGCCATCCGGCGAACAGCAGTCCGACAATCGGCCAGAATTTTGATGAACCGTTCACGCGGCGGCTCCTCTCCGCGATCGCTGAAGGAAGAATGCGACGTTGCCGAGAATGATCAGGGCGATCATGAGCAGGTGGGCGACCGACTGCGGTCCCATGCGGCGGAGCGCCTCCTGGTACTTGGCGGGCGTCGGCCGGCCCTTGTCCGCGTCGTACTTCTGATTGACGAGCGCCTCATACTCGGCCGCTCCCTTGATCGCTCCCAGCAGTCCCGGGAGCTGCTCAGGGATATAGGGGTAGAGGAGGGCCGCCTGGACCCCGGTGCAGCCCGCGACAATGCGGTTTTTCAGCTGTTCGACCGGCGTGCTGGCGTACTGGATCCACTCCTTCGCCCCCGGATAGCCGGCGCTGACGTTGATGATGAGCTTCATCGATTTGATGTCGGTGAGGTTCCGGCACATCGGAATCTGGTCGATGTTCGTTCCGCGGGCGTCGGTCGAGTAGAGCGTCTTGAGATTGGAGATGATGACCTTGATGACCCCTTCATAGCCGGGCTTGAAGCCGAGGTTCACGTAGTCTTCGCCGTAGGTCATGGCGGGAAAATCGCGGACGATGACCCGTTCAATGGCGTCGTCGATCATCTGCGGTCCGGCCGGCCAAAGCGTCATGAAATAAATCTTCAGCTTCTTTTCGCAGCAATGGCGGACGAACGCGGTGGCCATCGGTTCGAGTTCGCCCTTGCTGGGGGGATCGAAGTCCATCGCAATCAGGACCGGGTCGCCCGGCTGCAGCTCTTCGATCATCTGGAAGCACTGTTCCGAGAGTGCCGAGGATGACTCGGGGAACTGAAGGCCGAACAGCACGGGAATCGCGACGGACAATCCCATGGCGAGAAAGATCCAGCGACGATCGAGCGCATTCAGCCGTTCCGCAAACGACACAGTTCAATCCTTTCCGCCGATGTGCGAACGATCGATCCCGAGGAGGATTTTCAGCGACGTCGAAGCGATGCCCAGGGCGATGCCGATCATGATCGCGCGGTTGCCCGCCGAGTTGAACACCCGCATGATGTCGACCGACAGGTTCTCGAGCCTGAGTGGGCTTTCTCTGGGCAGCCAGGCGGTCGCCAGCGAGCCGACGTAGGTCCGGCCGAGCAGAATGATGAAAGCCGTCCCCAGCAGCAGGATGGCTTCGACGTTCTTGGCGCGGAAGGCACGGAAGGCGGCCGAGGCGACGTAGAACGCGAGGAGTGCGAACATCATCGACTGGATTGGCTGGAAGATGTATTCGAACAGCCACCAGAACCGGCTTCCCTGCTGGTTGAACTCTCCGGACCAGGCGTATTTCACCTCGTGCGCCGTGAAGAACAGCCGGGCCACGGCCGCCTGCCAGGTGCGTTCAACCTCATAGTCCTTCAGGAGGAACTGTCTCTGGGCGGGAGTGAGCCGGCCGGACATCGCCAGCTCGTCGAAGATCTGGCGGTTTCTCTGTCCGATTGTGGGGAGTTTCTGCTGGAACTCGGAAATCGCCGCGGACTGGCTGCCCGTGAGGGGGCCGGCCGCCTTGAGCGCCGTTTCGAGAGCGGTCCAGTCATGTGTCTGGGCCTTCACGAACGCCGTGATCGCCTGTTTCTGGGCTGGATTGAGCTCGACGGCAGGCGCGGCGGGGATGACAGGATCGAGATCGGCGACTCCGGAATCGCGTTCGGCCACCAGTTCGCAGGCCGACTTCGCGCCAGGGGCGGAAACGCCGGCTGTGTTGATCGTGGCGATGAGGTCTTCGGAGAAGTCCTTCGAGGCGATGCGGGCAATGGCCTTCTGCTGGTCCTCGTTCAGCGGGCCATCCGCTGTCAGCGACGCTTGGAAGGCCGCCAGTTGTTCGGCACCCATCGGGTACGCGATGCGGGATCGCAGGGAGCCGAGCGCCAAGGCGGTCCGGTCCGCCATCGACATGGGGCCAGTCCACTGGATGGTGGAGTCTGAGAGGACCGCCCGGGAAGCCAGCGCGGGGGGCAATTCGAACCCGGGAGGAGGCGTCGCCTCGGCGACGGAGAACTTCCGGTTCGATTTCTCCGCGAGGTTGTCCGCAGCCTGTCGAAATGGCTCCGACTCCGGAGCAAGTTGGGCCAACTCGGTTTTCTCCACATCGCTCAAGACGCCCTTGAAGGACAGAGCCTGATGATCGGGCCGATAGGCAAGTCGCCCCCGAAATGCGGGCGGCGGGACGGCGAGCCCGGCCAGCTTCTCAATCGAACACTGCCAGTCGAGCGTGGGTTGAACTTCCGAAAGGTCGGCGACCTGAGAAGGTGTCAGCCATCCCGCAACACGCAGGCCGGCGTCGGTGAACGTGACCTGGCGGCGGACGGAGGGAGGAAGTTGTTCGGATCGGACGTCGTCGGAGATTGCGGCGTCGATCGTGACGGCAGGGAGCTGGTCGACCGGGAGAGGAGCGAAAGATTCCCCGTAGAACTCCTGGTTCTGGGCGGGACGGACGCCGAGCTTCAGGACTCCGACGGTCAGTGTGATGACGAACGCCACGAGCGTGACAAGCGCATAGCCCCATCCGCGCCGACGCGCGCTGATCTTCTTGAGTTGTGAACCGACGAGATTCGCGCCGCCGAGAATGAAGGCGATGCCGGCGAGAAGGTCGAACCAGATCAGGGCCTTTTCGCCCCAGGATTCGGCGGCCGGAACGAACGCCGAGCAGACGAGCACGAAGCCCACGATGGCCGTGATCAGCAACGGTACTGTGCGCTTCATCCTGAATCGCAAATCGTGGAGGGACGACGGGCCAGAGGCCGAGGCGTGGGGAGTTTAGAGGACGCGCGGGTTGGGGTGTAGGCTGATTGCGCGCGCCACAGGAGAACCACGGAAGAAACGGAAGAAGGGCGGATTGAGGTCGTCGGTGTCAGGCAGCGGGAAGAAGCAGGGTCTTCTGTCAGGCGGCGGCGAGCATTTTTGTCGCGGTCCACAGGACTAGGCCGACGACGCCGCCGGCGAAGAGGTCGTCAGCCATGATGCCCCAGCCGCCGGGCATGCGTTCCAGGACGCGGATTGGCCACGGCTTGGAGATGTCGAGAATGCGGAAGAGGATGAAGCCGGCGAGCGCGGTCCACCAGGTCCAGGGGACAATGCAGTAGATGAGGAGGACGGCCGCGATTTCATCGAGGACGACCGAGCCGGGGTCTTTCACGGCCAGGATCCGCGTCGCCTGATGGCAGATCCAGACGCCGAAGCAGGTGACGACGATCACCATCGCGAGGTACGCGAGCGGCTGCGGGAGGAGCTCCTTCAAAGGCCATGCAAGGAGCACAGCGCCGAGAGAGCCGGCCGTTCCGGGGCCAATGCGTGACCAGCCGAGCCCGCAGCCCTGCGCGAGGAACAGAATGACCCGATCGGCGAGTGTCGGCGGCACGCCTTACGTCCTTGTCGGCATGACGTCCGTCGTGGCGTCACCCTGGAGGCGGCCGAAGACCATCAGCGTGATGTCATCGTTCTGCGGTCGGCCGTTGGCGTGTTTCCGGACATCGCTGCGAATGGTGTTGCCGAGTTCGACCACGTCGGCGCTCGAAGCGCTGACGACTTTCTTCAAACGCTCGATGGAGTACAGGTCGCTGTCGTAGTTCATCGCTTCGCTGACGCCATCGGTGTACACGACGACCGATTCGCCGGGCAGGATGGGACGCTCGAGCAGGGTGTAGTCCATATCTTCGATGACGCCGAGCGGCACGCCGACAGCCTTGTCGTCGAATTCCTCGATGGAGCCGTCGATCTTCCGGACCATCGGCGACATGTGGCCGGCGTTGGCGAGCGAGATCGTGTGGTTGATGGTATCGAGGATGATCAGCACGAAGGTGACGAAGCGGCCCTCGACGGCCTTCGCACACATGTGATTGTTGATGCGGGCGACGGCGAGGTCGGGCTGGGTGACGAACTCGACCGTAGTGCGGACGGCGCTCGACAGCCGGGACATGACGAGTGAGGCCGGCACGCCTTTTCCGGCGACGTCGCCGAACGCGAGGCAGATCTTGCCCCCGGCGAGAGGGATGATGTCGTAGTAGTCGCCACCGACGGCCTGGGCCGCTTCATACGCGGCGTAGAACGCATATCCGGGGATGGACGGATAGCAATCGGGCAGGAGTGCGCGTTGCACTCCGGCCGCAATATTCATTTCGCTGTCCTGCTTCTGCTTTTCGACGTACGAGGCGAGCAGCCGCGCGCTTTCATACGACAGGGCGGCCTGGCCGGCGACGGCGAGGAGGATTTCCAGGTCGTCCTTGCGGAAGGTGGCGAGGGGGTTCTGGGTGTCGATGTGGATAACGCCCATGACCTCGTTGGCGAGGCTGAGCAGCGGAACGCACATCATCGAACGGATCGACAGCGACGAGATCGATTCGGCCGCCTGGAAGCGGGCATCGCTGCCGGCATCGGCAGAGAGAATCGCCTTCTTTTCGTCCATGACCGCCTGCAGGACGGTGCGGCTGAGCTTGACGGTCTCGTCGGAGTCGCCGCGGCGATGCTTCATCGCGCGGGGCACCATTTTTCCGTCGGATTCGTTCTTCAGCAGGATGCAGCCCCGGTCGGCGCCGGGGAAAATGGAGAAGAGCGAATCGAGAATCCTGGGGAGCATTTTCTCGATGCTGACCGTTCCGGCGAGGGAGCGGCTGATCTCGAGGATGCCCTTCAGCTTGGCCTCAGGTTGCACATCGAGCAGGCCGAAGCCGGCGGAGGCCGGGGCCGCACCCATGATGGTGGCGCCGGCGTCGTCGTTCCCGATCTCGACTGCGGGCTCGTCTTCGAGCGGAGCGAGCGGGCGGCTTTTCGCGGCGGGCTGATCGGCTTCGAAGCGGGTGAGCAGCGGTCCGAATTTCACGCGGTCGTCGTGCTGGAGCGTGACCGCGCCGCTGATCCGCTGGCCGTTGACGAACGTGCCGTTTCCGCTGCCGAGATCTTCGAGAACGATCGTGGAGCCGTTCCGGCGGAGGCGGGCGTGCTTCCGCGAGATCATGTTGGAATCGAGATGGATCTCGCATTCCGGAAGTCGGCCGACAACGACCTCATTGACGTCCAGTTCGAACGCCTTGCTTTCGCCGCCGGTCAGGAGCAGGAGTCTCGCCATGGCTGCTGAAATTACCTTCTGCCCTGTGCCAGCCCGGCCGGAAAACGGCCGAAATTCGGAATTGGGCCTCGGCGAGGAGTCTAGCGGGTGTGGAACGGAAATGCGCCGTTGGTCGCAGGTGACGCGAACGGCCCGAAACGACGAAACCTGAGGCCGTTTTCAGGGTTTTTGAGCGACCGGACGGGCCTTCCGCACAGGACCCGCATTGCCCTGTTTTTTTCATCCGGCTTATCATCCCGCCCGAATTCCCCCGGGCTTTCCTTTAGATGACTGTCTCGCAGCATGAAGCTCAGGACAAATCACCGCGCCCGTCCTCTGTCGCCTGGACCGCGGACGGGTTCCAACCTCCGTCGGCGGATTCTGGCGTCCCTGCTCGCGATCAGCCTCGCGCCGAACGCTGCGCGGGCGGATGACTCGCTCGGAGTCCGTGTGCCGGAGGGATTCAAGGTTTCGCTGTACGCCGACAATGAACTGGCGAGCGACATCTTCTCGATGACGATCGATTCGCTGGGGCGCGTGGTCGTCAGCGGACCGGGATATGTGCGAATCCTGATCGACAAGGACGGGGATGGCCGGGCCGACTCATTCGAGCAGCTGGCCGATGGTCCCGCGAGCGGCGCCCAGGGGATGGTGTTTCATGGTCGCGACCTGATCTGCACGGGTGACCAGGGGCTGTTGCGCTTTCGGGATGCGAACGGCGATGACCGGGCGGACGGACCTCCGGAACTGTTCCTGAAGGTGCGGGCCGGCGGCGAGCATGATGCCCACGCGATCCGGCGCGGACCCGATGGCTGGTGGTACCTGATCAGCGGCAACACGGCCCAGATCGACGAAAGCTACGTGGCCCTGGCGTCGTCGCCGGTCAGGCATCCGAGGCATGGGACCGTGATGCGATTCAAGCCGGACCTGACGGCCGGCGAGGTGTTCGCTCACGGGTATCGCAACGCGTACGACTTCGATTTCAACGCCGACGGCGATCTGCTGACGTTCGATAGCGACGGAGAGCGGGAAATCTCCCTGCCGGCCTACCAGCCGACGCGGGTCTTTCACGCGGCGCCGGGATCGCATGCGGGCTGGCTGAGCGATCACTGGAAACGGCCCGGTGATTTTTTCGACATGCCGCCGGTGCTGGCGGAATTCGGGCGCGGGTCGCCGACGGGAGTCGTCTGCTACCAACACACGCAGTTCCCGGCGCCCTATCGCGGCGCGCTGTTCGTCCTCGACTGGACGTTCGGCCGAATCTTCGCGCTGCCGGCAGCCCGGCAGGGAAGCGCGCCGGGAACGACGGAGCCAATCGCATTTCTGACGACGGTCGGCGAACACGGCTTTGCCCCGACGGATGCGGAAGTCGGTCCGGATGGAGCCCTGTACGTGTCCGTGGGAGGGCGTGGGACGCGAGGAGGCGTCTACCGAATCGAGTCCACCGCGCGAACGGCCGCGCCGTTGCCGGTGGATCGAGTGCTGGCGTGCGTCGACTCCCCGCAGCCGCTTGCGGCCTGGTCGCGTGCGAAGTGGGAGCCGACGGCCGATCTCGTGGGAGCCGGGGCCTTCCAGAAGCTGGCCGCTGACGAGCGGGAGACCGTCGCCCGGCGCGTGCGGGCGATCGAAATCCTGACGGAGCGCTTCAAGGGGCTCGACCCGCAGATGGCGGGACGGCTGGCAGTCTCGCCGCAGCCTGCCATTCGGGCGCGGCTGGCATGGTCGCTCGGACGAACCCGGCCGGACGATCCCTCGGTGCCGCTGCTGCAGACGTTGCTGCGGGATCGTGATGCGTTTGTTCAGCGGGCGGCCCTGGAGGCCGCACTCTGCAGCGACAACGCGACGCTGGATGAACTGGCCGTCGCCGTGGGACAGACGCTGGCCTCGCCAGATCGCTACGTGAGAATGGCGGCCGTACGGGTGATGGCCCGGATGTCGCGGAATGGCTATGCGAAGGCGTCGACGGCGGCGCTCGAGCGCGGAGCTGCGACCGGCATCGGGGTGGCGATGGCGTATTCCCAGCGGCATCCCGGATACCAGAAGTATCCGGTCGATATTGCGCGGCGAATCCTGGAATCGAACGCGACAGCGGCGCTCAAGCTCGAGGCGGCCCGGCTGATGCAGATCGGGCTGGGAGACGTCGGCGCGAGGGGCGAAGAGCTGCCTGAGGCGTTCGAGGGATACACAAGCCGCGTTGACCTCTCCCCGAGTGTCGAAGAGCTGGCGGTGGCGACCCGGGCTGTATCCGGAGTTTTCCCGTCAGGGGATCTGCTCCTCGACCAGGAACTGGGCCGCGTGATCGCGATGCTGCAGCCGAACGATCACGAACTCCTCACCAAGGTGGTGAAGCGGATCAATGCGGAGTCGAACCCGGTCGAAGACATCCACTGGCTGCTCGTTGCGGCCCGGATCAACGCGCCGCGCGACGCGGAATCCCGAACCGCACTGGCGACTGCGCTCCTGCAGCTGGAAGCGAAGATCGCGGCCCGGTCGCTGTTGATCGACACGCACTGGGACGAACAGGTCGCCGAAATCTACACGGCGCTCGTCGAACGCGACGAAGAGCTGCCTGTTGCGATCCTGAAAAATCCGACGTTCGGCCGGCCGGCGCACATCCAGTACGTCGCGGCCCTGCCGCTGGATCATCTGCACGAAGCGATTGCGGCCTTCGTCAAGAAGATCAACAGCGACGTGGATTACGCCTGGAACGGCGATGTGGTGTTCCTCCTGTCGCGCTCGGAAGACGCGGAAGTGCAGAAGCTTGTGCGTTCGAAGTTCGAGGACCAGTCGCTGCGGGGAGCGGTGCTGCTTTCGATTGCGGACCAGGGGGTGGAATCGGACCGCCCCTATTTCGTCGCCGCGCTGGAGAACACGGCCGAGGAGATCCTCGATGTCTCGCTCGATTGCCTGGCAGCGCTTCCGCCGAACCAGGAGGCCGACGAACAGATCGCCCTGGTGAAAGTGTTACGGCGGCTGGGAGACGGGCGGCAGGAGCGGAAGTTGCGAAGCAAGATCATGGGCCGTCTGGCTGCCAACCTCGGCGTCGAGTTCGAGGCGTCCGAAGACGGGCAGGGACCGAAGCCGGCCCAGCAGTGGGCTTCGTATGTTGAAGAGAAATTCCCGGCGCAGTTCGCACTCCACTCGGGCCAATCTGCGGAGGGGGCGAGCCTGCACGAAACACTCGGTCAGGTGGAGTGGCCCAACGGCGACCCGGGACGCGGGCGCAAACTGTTCGAAAGCCGGCAGTGCATCCAGTGTCATAGCGGCCGAGGGGCCGTCGGGCCGGACCTCAGCGGCGTGGCCAACCGCTTCTCCCATGAAGACTTGTTCACGGCGATCGTGAACCCGAGCCGGGACGTGTCCCCGCGTTACCAGACGACGGCCATTTCGACCGTCGACGGGCGGAGTTTTACCGGGCTGATCATCTACGAATCGGTGGACTACCTGGTGCTGCGGAACGCGAGCAACCAGACCTCGCGGATCGAGAAGAAGAACATTGAAGAGCAGCAGACGCTGTCAAAATCTCTGATGCCGGAAGGTCTGCTGAAAGACCTGGGGCCGGCGGACTATGCGGATCTGTATGCGTTCCTGCGGGCAATGGGAACGGTGCAGACGGCCGAGTCGGGCAGTGACGCGACCAGGTAGGCGCGCGGCGTCAGGGCTCATTGAGCACGGAGACGCACGGAGGATCTGATTTCTTTTCAGTTTCTCCGTGAGTCCCTGCGTTCTCGTCACCTCCGTGGTGAACTTTTCCAGTCTTACGACTCTCGTTTGATCTCGAGTTGTACGTCGGTGCTGCCGATGTTCACCGGCCTGGCGGACGCTGCGCCGGGCTCGATGCTGTTGCCGCGGGTTTCGCTCAGGATGGTGTCTCGCCATTCCTCGACGGCGGCGGCGATCTCGGGTTCGGTGGACTGCCAGGTGATGACGATCCGCTCGTTTTCGTCGAGATCGTGATCCTTGCGGAGCTGCTGGACCTGGCGGATGAAATCGCGGGCGGCCCCCTCGCGGGCGAGCTCGGGAGTCAGCTTCGTGGCGAGCGCGATCTGGACGCCAGCATCGTCGGCCGCGGCCCAGTCGCTGGCCTGCTCAGTCGAGACCATGACATCTTCGGGTGCGAGAACAACCTCTTCGCCGTTGACCTTCAGGGTGACCTTCTCCCCTCTGCGAAGGGGAGACATGATCTGCTCGGGAAGAGTCGGCAGGACAGTTTTCACGGCGTTCAGCAGCTTGCCGAGCTTGGGGCCGAGTGTCTTGAGGTTCGGCTTGTAGGAGTAGTGGACGAGGTCATCAAGATTGCCCGCGGGAGTCAGTTTCTTGACGTTGAGCTCGTCGGCGATGACGTCGGCCAGTTTCGCGATGTCGTCGGCATCCTGGGCGTTGGCACAAGCATACTTGAGCTCGGCCAGCGGCTGACGGACCCGGCGATCGGCCGATTCTCGCAGGCGATGCCCCATGCTGACGACGCGCTGGGCGATGGCCATCCGATGGTTCAGCGATTCATCAAGGAGGGCCGGATCGACGCCCGGGTACTCGCAGAGATGGACCGATTCGGGCGCGCCGGACGTGCCTGTTCCGACGACCAGGTTCTGGTACATCCGTTCGGCCAGGAACGGGATGCAGGGGGCCAGGAGCTTCGTGAGGGCGACGAGCGTTTCGTAGAGGGTCTGGTAGGCGGCAAGCTTGTCCGCTTCCCAGGCCGTTTCGGGGGCGTCAGCGGACTGACGCCCGCCGCTCGCCTCTTCGCTGCGGGCACGCCAGAACCGGCGGCGGTTGCGGCGGATGTACCAGTTCGAAAGGTCGTCGATGAACTGCGCGGCGGCGCTGGTGACGGATCCCGTGTCGAATGTCTCGAAGCCGGCGCGGCAGGTGGCGATGAGAGACTGCAGGTTGCTGAGAAGCCAGCGGTCGATCTCGGGACGGTCCGCGACGGGAACCTTCGGCAGGTCGGGGGTGAACCCGTCGAGCCGGGCGTAATTGACGAAGAAGGCGTAGCTGTTCCAGAGCGGGATCAGCACCTGGCGACGGGCTTCGTCGACCGGCTTGCTGGTGACCTTGCAGGTCGGCACGCCTTCTTTCGTTGCCGAGATTCGGCCTTCCGGAGTTTCGATCGGGACCTGCTGCTCCGGATGGCGGGTGCCGAAGCGGAGATCCTGGGCGGGATTCTGCGCCAGGTACAGCCAGCGGAGGGCGTCGACGCCCAGCTGCTCGGCCGCCTCTTCAAACCAGATAGCTGTGCCATCGGATTTGTGCATCGGCTTGCCTTCCTCGTTCATCACGAGGCGGTAGGCGAAGAGATTCTTGAACGGGCGTTTCTCGAGCGGGTCGGTGATCACTTCGCCCGTTTCGTCGTCCTCATAGCGCATCATCGTTCCGAGCGCGAGGAGCGAATAAAACCAGTTGCGGAACTGGCCCGGGAACGATTCGGAGACGAGATCGGCGGGGTACCAGTCCTTCCAGTTGAGGAGGGACGTGGAGTAGTTCTCGTTGAAGTTGAGCGTGGAGAAGGGAACGATTCCCGCATCGAGCCACGGATTGCCGACGTCGGGAACCCGTTCGAGGACGGCGCCCGTCTTCTCACTCTTGATTTTGACCTGGTCGATCCAGGGACGGTGCGGCGTGTTGCCTTCGAAGTCGTTCCAGCCTTCGACGGCGCGTTCCTTGAGTTCGGCGAGCGTGCCGATGACGTCGAAGTCGGTCGGGTCGTTCGGATTGACCCAGATCGGGAGGGCGAGACCCCAGAACCGCTTCTTGGAGATCATCCAGTCGCGCATCGTGGTCAGCCATTCGACTTCGCGATCCTGCCCCTGGAGGGAATCGGGAAGCCAGTGGATCGACTTCGTGACGTCCTTGATCTCGTCCCGCCAGTCCATGTTGATGAACCATTCATCGACGAGCCGGAACACCAGTTCGTCGCCGGTCCGCCAGCAGAACGGATAGATGTGCGGGTATTGCTCGACGGAGAAGAGGAGGCCTTTCTCCTTCAGGGAGTCGAAGACCATCTGGGCGGTCGCGGGATCGACGGCCTTCCTGTCGGTGAACGGGCCGAAGCCTTCGCCGTAGGTTCCGTCTTCCTTCAGAGGCGCGATGGTGACGAGGCCCAACTGCTGCCCGATGGTATGGTCGATATCGCCGCAGCCGGGGGCGATGTGGACGATGCCTGTTCCTTCGCCGGCGGTGACGTTGGCGTTGCCGCGGGAATCGCGACCGCCATCGATGACGCGGTGGCAGGTGACGCCGGTTTTGTTTCCGAGTCCACTCAGATTGGCGACCTCCTGGGGGTAGCCGCCTTCCTGGTTCTGCGCGGGGAGTTCATCGAACGGGCCCTTGTACGACCAGCCGACGAGATCCGCGCCCTTAAGTTCGGCCTCGACGTCGTGCCCGCCGAATTCCTTGAAGAGCTGCCCCAGCGACTTGAGCTTGGGGACGTCCTTCGGCCATTGCCATTCGGGCCGGCCGAAGCCTTCCTTGAACTCTTTCTCCCCGCGCTTGGTGTCGAGGTTCTCCTTCGCGAAGTAGTAGAGCGCGCCGTCTTTCTTCGAGCGAACCTTGAGGTAGACGAGGTCGGGGTTGACGGCCGCGGCGACGTTGGAGGTGAGGGTCCAGGGGGTCGTCGTCCAGACGAGGAGGAACTCGCCGGCGGGGTCGATCGGACCGGCGGCGGCCGGTTTCGACGTGATCGGGAACTTGACGAAGCAGGAGCGGTGCGTCGTCAGCTTTCGGCCGTCGGCGACTTCCATCTGCGAGTAGGCGCTGCCGGCCCGGCCGCTCCAGGGCATGACGTCATGCCCCTGATAGACCTTCCCGCGCTCGAAGCACTTTTTGAGGAACGTCCAGATCGTTTCGTTGTTCTCGGTGGAGAACGTGAAGTAGCTGCCGCCCCATTCCGGGTTGCCGAGTTTTTCGACGATCTGCTCGGCGGGCTTCGTGACCGCCTGCCCGCGGGCTGTCGTATACGCGACAGGTTTCTCGGAACCGACGCCTTCGGCGAGCTTACGGAGCTGATCGGGGTCGTCCCATTCCATCCAGTAGCCAAGGCGGATGGACTGTTCCGTCTGTCGGGCGGCGAACTTGAGGACGCGTTTCTTGCATTCGCGCACGAAGCGGTCGATGCCGTAGTCCTGGATGGCTTTCTTGGTGCTGAGCTTGAGCTCCTTCTCGACTTCGACTTCGACCCACAGGCCCTGGCAGTCGAAGCCGTTCTGGAAGCGGAGCTCGCGGCCGAGCATGGAGTAGTAGCGCTGGAAGGCGTCCTTGTAGGTGCGTCCCCAGGCGTGGTGGACGCCCATGGGGTTATTGGCCGTGATGGGGCCGTCAACAAAGGACCAGCGCGGCTTTCCGGCGTTCTGCTGTTTCAGTTTCGTGAAAATGGAGCGATCGCGCCAGAAGCGGAGCATCTCGTGCTCGCCGGAGATGAAGCTGGCGTCGTCGACTTTCTGGAACATTGGGAGACTCGAAGGAACGAGAATCAGTTCACCGCAGAGACGCAGAGAACGCGGAGGGTTCGCTGCGAAGCCGAAATCTTAGTGAAGCCGCTATCAAAAGCACCCCGGCTGCTGAGAAGCAGCCGGGGTGCTTGGGCATTGACTCAACTTCTCTTTTTCTGTGCGACCTCTGCGTCTCTGCGGTGGATTCTTTCGCAGAGGTCAATCTCCCGGCCGGTTTACAGGTTTTCCTTGCGGCTGATGGGGACGCCGAGCAGGCTGCCTTCCATGGCGAGGGTGTCGTTCACGTAGGCCTGGATCCTGAACTGGGCAACGACGCGGGGGCGGATGCGGATGCCCTTGGCGATGAAGATCACCCGGTTGGGTGGGAAGACCGCCTGGCGGAAGCGAATCTCGTCCATGCCTCCGAAACCCATGAAGTCGCCGGCCTTGAGGAGGTTGTGCTTGCGGACGAAGAACGCGGCGAGCTGGGCGGCCGATTCGCAGAGCAGGACGCCGGGCAGGAGCGGGAAACCCGGCATGTGTCCTTTGATCCAGAATTCGTCGTCGGTGTAGTCGCGGAAGCCGATGATGCCCTGCTGGGCCTCGTCGATCCAGACGATGCCGCTGAGCTGTTCCATCTCGTGCCGCTGCGCGTTCATCTTGCGGATCTCGTTGAGATCGTAGAGCGGCTTGTCGTAGTTGAATCGCTTGTAGTCGAACAGCGGTTCCGCAGGCATGACTCGATCGAACTTTCCCTAGAGGACTGGACTGACCGCGCGAAGCGGCGCGGGTAATATCCAATTCTTCCGGCGGAGTGGTCAACGCCGGGAGGCGAAAGAACCTTAACCCGATCGACCGTTTCCCTGAACTGTTCCGGCCCGGAAACATGGCGCAATCTCTGATCCGAGTGGGAATCGTGACGGTCTCCGACCGCGCCAGCCGCGGGGAGTATGAGGATCGGGGGGGACCGGCGATCCGCGAATACCTGACGGAAACGCTGGCGGGTGAATGGGAGGCGGTGGCGCGGGTGATTCCCGACGAGCGGCCAGCGATCGAGCAGTGCCTGCGGGAGCTGGCGGATGTGGAGGGCTGCTGCCTGATCGTGACGACAGGTGGGACGGGACCGGCCCGGCGCGACGTGACGCCGGAGGCGACCCTCGCGGTCTGTGAGAAGGAGATGCCGGGATTCGGCGAATTGATGAGAAAGGTGTCGCTGGAGAAGGTGCCGACGGCGATCCTCTCACGGCAGACAGCGGGCATCCGAGGAACAGCGCTGATCATCAACCTGCCGGGGCAGCCGAAGGCGATCCGGGAATGCCTCGACGCAGTGATGCCGGCGGTGCCCTACTGCATCGACCTGCTTGAAGGGCCCTTCCTGCTGACGACAGAGCGGATTGCGGCGTTCCGGCCGAAGAAGGGGTGAGGCTTCTGGGGAGCCTGGACCTCCGAAGTCGGCCGTCACACTGCTGCGAATTGTCGCCGGTTCCCACCCGGCAGTGAGCCGGACAGGGCCCCCGATCCGCTGGTACGCGGGAATTCTGTCTCGCGCGCAACCGGTCCCGTACAGGGAGAGAGCTCGTTCTTTGGCAATTCAGGACTGACGGGTGATGACCGGGCGAGACGGAGGGCAAATGACCTCCAAAAACTCGTCACAGCTGTCACAGGTCACGAATCGCCAGGGGTTCAGACCAATTTCTGCTGTCACAGGTCTCCGTCACAGGTCGTCACACATCGCCCTTCAGGGCGCCGTGCAGGGCCTCCAGCAGGGGAGAACGACAGACCTTGTCAGGGCTCGCCCCCGCTGCGCGGTGGGATCTCCGGACGATCTAGCCGGCTGGCGCCGTCGGCGGGCTTTGCCAGGAGGCGGGGCCGTCGATCGTTTCTTCACCGAGCCAGCTGAGGAAGAGGCTCGACCCGCCCTCGACAGGAAGGACGAGGATGGCAGGAACGTCGTAGGGATGGAGTTCCTGCACGCGATGGACGACGGCGGAGGAGAGCTCAGCCCTCGTTTTCAGAAGCAGGACCGCCTCGGTTTCCTCCTGGATCTCTCCGTTCCAGTGATACACAGAGGTCATGCCGTCGAGGACATTTGCGCAGGCGGCGAGGGACTCGGTGACCACGATGCGCCCGATCCGCAGCGCTTCGGCGCGGCTGGGGGCGGTGACATAGACGAGGGCTGCATTCATTGCGGGGCCCCGGCCGGTCTGACGGCCGGGCTTTCATGGCGCTACTTCTTCCTGTCGGCGGGCGTGCCGAGTGAGTCGAAGTAGGACTGGATGCTGCCACGATAGCCGGGGGGGATCTGCTCGGCATCAATGGCCTCCGCATAACCCTGTTTCACCGAGTCGAGGGCCGCTTTGTATTCGAGCTTGAGATCTTCATTGGTTTCGTCGCCGAGGCCTTTCGACTTCATCGACATGAGGATCTTCCCCTTCTGAATGGGGGTCTGCGACTTCTCGGCGACGAAACCGGTTTCGACCTTGTCGTCTTCGTCGACCTTCCCGCCGCCGCCCATTCCACGGCCGCCGGTCCCTTCGCCGTCTCCCTCACCGTCGCCTTCGCCGTTTCCTTCCCCTTCCCCATCGCCACCCATCTGGGCGAGAAGCTCTTCGTAAAAGTCCTTGTACTGCTCCATGGCGGTGAGGGCGTCGGTCATCGCGCCATCGAGCTGGCCTTCACCGTTGAGCTTCTTGGCGGCCGCGATGGCCTGCAGCGATTCCTCGAGGGCTTTCATGTCTCGTGCAGACTGCGCGATCTGCTGCAACTCCATCTTGGCCACGTCCAGCGATTCCTGGAGGGCCTGCTTCTCTTCCATGGAGAGCTTGCCGTCGGATTTCGCGGCCTCGAGCTGCTCTTTCGCACGTTGCACAGCGGCCTGGAGGGCCTTTGAGCCGACCTGGTCGGTGGCGAGGTCGGCCATCGCCTTGAGACGCTTTTCGATCTTCCGTTCCATTTCCGTCCTGGCGACGGGATCTTCCGTTTTCTGGAGAGTCTCGAGTTCTTCCTTGAGCTTCTCCATTTCCTTCGCCAGTTCTTCCGACGAACCATTCTGGAGACTTTCGCTCCAGCGCTTGAGCTCGGAGGCGTTCTGCGAACCAAATTTCTGGTCGAGATTCGATTTGCTCATCAGGGTCTTGAGGGCTTCGTTGGTCGCCCGGAACTTCTCACCGAGAACCTTCTGGTTGCCGACGAGCGATTCGAAGTTCTTTTTCGGCTGATCCTTCTTCATGGCGCGGAAGGCGTTCAGGAGACCGGCGATCGACTTTTCGACATCGGGCGAGAGCGCGTTCTCCAGCTCCTTCTCCATGAGCTGTGCCTTGCGGATCTCGGTTTCCTTCTTTTTCTCGGCGAGCTTTTTCTCGCTCGACTCTTCCTGCTTCGCCTGGGCGACTTTTCCAAACGGGTCGAAGGTGGGGAGAAACATCTGTCCGCAGAAGAGGATCGCGAGTGCGGCGGCGGTCGAGAGAAGCCGCTGCTGCCAGGTAAACGGGACGGCGGCAGCCGGATTCACTTTGGCCGCGGCACGTTCGGCGTCGGTGACCACAAGCGGCTGGTATTCGCCTGCGGTGGTCCGCAGCATGGTGAGAGTCAGGAAGAGATCGCGGGTGTTCTGTGCGGTGTCGATGGACCGGGCCGCTTCCTGCGTGGTGGGCCGTCCGGGCCAGGCGAATCCGACAAGGAGCGCGAGGGCGGGAGGGAGGACCAGCGTCCAGGGAGCGAAGACGTCGGGGACAAGGGCGGTGAAGCGACTTGTCAGCAGGACGAGGGCGTAGATGGTCGCGAAGACGACGAAAGCCCAGAAGGTGCGGGTGGCGACGCGAGCGAACCAGAGACGCCACCAGACGGCGTCGAGCACTTTTTGTGACCTGGGAGAGTCGACCATCATCCTGCTCCTGACGAGTTCAGCAGCCGCGTTCAGCCCCTGGGCGCCTGATTTCGCCGACCGGCGCCACCTGGAATCGGAAGTTCCCTCCTGCAGTCTACTCCCGGAGTGTACGATTCGTTGGGAATCCCGACAAGAAGTTGTCATCCGAGACGAGTTTCCGTGCGTATCCTCTACTGAGGTCGGATCGGTTTCGCCGCTGGTCTATAGTTGGCAGAAATGCTCCCGCACTGACGGACGGTGGACGTAATGGCGAAGAGTTCCGGAGAGACTGGTCCCACAAGCCGAAGACGGACGCTGATCGGGCATCTCCTGTTCGGCCTCCTGGCGGCCGGGTGGTTTCTTTCGCCCGTCCGGGCATCGGCGCAGCCACCCGCGGCGGATACGAAGACGCTTGGTCGTTTCCTGACGCTCGACAGTCCGATCACAGACGACGTGATTGGCTGGGTGCGTCAGTCGGCGCAGAGCCTGCAGACGCAGGCGACGCAGGAAGGGAAGAAGGCGTGCCTGGTGCTGGAGGTGCCTTCCGGCGTCAGCCAGTTCCACCATGTCTATGGGCTGGCGGACCTCCTGACGACGCAGCCGATCTCGAATATCAAGACGATCGCCTGGGTGCCGGAGACGGTCACCGGTCCAAATGCACTGATCGCGCTGGCGTGCGACGAGATCTGCCTGCATCCCGATGCTCAACTGGGCGACCTGGGGCGCGGCAAGGCGCTTCCGGACGACCAGCAGATCATCGTCAAGAGCGTCGTGGCCAAGCGTCACAACGCGAAGGTGAATGAAGCGCTCGCGATGGCGCTGATGAATCCCCAGGCGAGCCTTGTGCAGTTAAGCGTCGAAGTGCGGCCGGGTGAGGTTGAGAAACGCCTGGTCACCGACGACGAGGCCCGCCGCCTGCGGGAGACGGGGGTCACGATCCGGGACGCGAAGACGCTCAAGGACCGGGGGAGCCCGGGAGTGTTCTCCGGCGCCCAGGCACGTCACGACGACATCCTGATCATGCAGCTGGCGAATTCCCGGAAAGAGCTGGCGGACCAGTATGGACTGGGGACCGAATCGCTGCGGGAGACGCCGCGTCAAACGGCCGACGCGAGCCGGCCGACGCTGATCGAAGTGCAGGGAGTGATCGAGCATGAGCTGTCGGCATTCCTGAAACGGCAGATCGGCCGGGCAGTCGAGTCGGGGGCGAAGACGATCATTTTCGAGATCACGTCGCCGGGGGGGCTGCTGTACGACAGCATCGACCTGGCGACGGCGATCGCGGACCTCGACAAGGAAGGGATCCGGACGATTGCGTATATCCCGAAAGAAGCGATCAGCGGCGCGGCGATCATCGCGCTCGGGTGCGACGAGATCTACCTGGAGTTGAATGCAAAGATCGGCGACGCCGGTCCGATCGAGATCCAGGACGGAGGGATGTTCGCACGGGCTCCGGAGAAGATCCTCAGCTACCTGAAGCTGAGCCTGCAGCAGCTGGCTGAGCGGAAGAAACGTCCGGCGGCGGTGGCGATGGCGATGTGCGACAAGGACCTGGACGTGTTCGAGGTTGTTCACACGACCAAGGGAACGCGCTGGTTCATGTCGGAGGAGGAGATCCGGGTTGCCGATGGCGACTGGACGCAGGGAAAGATCGTGTCCGAGGCGCGGGGGAACCTGTTGCTGACGGTCGGCGGGCAGCGGGCTTATGAGCTGCTGATCGCGGAGCCGCCCGTCAAGGATCTCGACGAACTGAAAGCGAGGCTGGGGATCGCTCCGGATGTGGAGTTGATCCGGGCGCAGCGGATGTGGATCGACGACTTTGTGTTTTTCCTGAATCGTCCCGGGGTTGTGGGGCTGCTGTTCTTCGTCGCCATCATCTGCGTATACCTCGAGCTGCACCTGATGACAGGGATTCTGGGGCTGATTTCGGCGCTGTGCCTGATCCTGTTCTTCTGGAGCAAGTGGCTTGGCGGGACGGCGGACAGCCTGGAGATCCTGCTGTTCCTGTTCGGCATCGTGTGCGTGGCGATGGAGATCTTCGTGCTGCCGGGGGCCGCGATCTTCGGCGTGACGGGCGTGCTGTCGATCGCGGCGTCGCTGGTGATGGCGAGCCAGACATTCAACCTCGTGGATGACGGCCGGAACATTGAAGAAGCGACCCGGACGCTGGGGACGCTGGGAGTCGCATTGCTGGGGGTCGGGGCGGTGGCGATGGTGATCAGCCGCTACCTGCCTCAGATTCCGATCCTGAAACACATGATCCTGACACCTCCCGGGGCCATCGCCCTGGCGGATCCGAACCGGCCGCAGTTGCGGCCGGAGGTTGCGGGGACGGCAGATCCGCTGCTGGGGAGAATCGGCGTCGCCCGGACCTTGTTGCGGCCTTCGGGCAAGGCGGAAATCGACGGGCGGCTGGTGGAAGTGATCAGCGAAGGGGGGATGGTTCCGGCCGGGAAAGCGGTTGAAGTCGTTCAGGCGCAGGGGGCACGGATCGTGGTTCGCGAAGTGGCGGCGAACGGCTGAGTCGACGGGCGTACGGCGTGTGTTTTCAAAAGTGGTGCGATAACATTCCAGCTCGGGCATCGTTTGATGCCTTCAAATCTTCAACGCAAAGGATGCAACAGTGGTTCGTCAGTCGATTGTTCTTGGCCTCGTCTTGTCCGTTGCCCCCATCCTGGCGGGCTGTCCTGCGAGCAACCAGTCGAAGGAATTGACCCAGGAGGACGCGAAGACGACCGCTCCAGTGGAAGCTCACGAACATGAACATGGTCCGCACGACGGTGAGATCGTGGAACTGGGTGAGTACCACGGGGAAGTGGTTCTCGAGAACGACCGCAAGGTGACGCTGTACGTGCTTGATGGGGCGGTGAAGAACGCCGTTCCGCTGGCCGAGACGACGGCGACGCTGGTCCTGAAGAACGGGGCGGAGTCAACCAAGTTCGACCTGAAGGCGGTGCCGCTCGAAGGGGAAACCGACGGCAAGTCGTCGCGGTTCCAGTCGGAAGGCCCGCTGCCGGAGACCGTGAAGAACGGCCACGACATTGCTGGCGACGTGACGCTGACGGTCGCCGGCAAGGCGACAACGGGGGCGGTGGGTCACGCTCACTGAGCATCGACGCGATTCTGATCGGGCCCGCCGGCGCAAAGTCGGCGGGTCACATTTTTCGCGGGGGACGAATGAACGCCATTCCGCAGAATCGCCGCGCCTTGTCAGCCGAAGTCTGGCCAGGCGCGGCGATTTGTGTTTTCGGACTGCTGTTGAGCGGCTGCAAGCCGGCCGAGACGGCGAAGCCGGCACCGCAGTCGACGGCCGCCGAAACTCCCGCGATGTCGGCGGCGCCGGCGGAGATGCCGCCGGCGACAGCCGAATCGGTGAAGCCGACAGCTCCGGCGGAGGCGCCGCCCTCCACTCCAGTGATACCGCAGGCCACTCCTGCTGCGATGCCGCCTGCGGTGGAGTCCTCAGCGGAGAAACCTGCGGACGAAGGGGCGCCGAAGGCGAGCACCCGGCCGGAGCACATTGTGGCCCTCGAGAAGCTCGGGGCGGTGCTGGATTATGGAGTCGGGGACCGGTTGATCGACGTCGACCTGGACGGCAAGCCGGCGACCGACGCCGATCTCGACCACCTGTCCATGTTGAGCGACCTCAAGATCCTGAACCTGTCGGGGTCGCGGATTACCGATGCGGGGCTCGCGAAGCTGGCGCCGCTGAAGCGGCTCAAGTTTCTCTACCTGTTCAAGACCGACATTACAGACGCGGGCCTGGAGCACTTGAAAGAATTACCGCGGCTGGAGGTGCTGTGTCTCGACCAGACTCTGATCACGGATGGGGGGGTGAAGTCGCTGGAAGCGTTGTCGCGGCTGGAGAAGCTGCACGTTCACAGCCGGGTGGCGCTGACCGACGCCTCGATCGATTCGCTTTCGAAGCATGTGCGGCTGTTCGAACTCAAGGTCGGCGGGCCGGGATTTACCGAGCCGGGAATCGCTCGCTTGCGCGAGGCGTTGCCGAACTGTACAGTGCATTATGATCCCAACGCAGAGGCGTCGGAGGGCTGACGAAGCCTGCGCAGAGGGGGAGTTTTTTCACGACCGGCATAGCGCGTGCATTCGGTGTGCAGGTCTTCATCCTGGCCAAAGGAGGAGGTCTGTTGGGCAGCAGATCCGATTCCCCGACTGATCGCGCGGCTGGTTTGCCGGTGTACTCGCGTCGTCGTCTGCTTGGAGCGGCTTCGGCCGCGGTCCTGAGCGGCAGGGCTTCCTCGGGACTGCTGGCGCAGGCGCCTGAGCGAAGCAACGAGCGTGCTGGGCTGGAACTGATCACGCCCGAGGCGAAAACGGCCATCCAGCGTGCGCTGGCTACCCTGTCGCGGCGGCAAATCACCCAGGGGGAATTCAAAGGAGCGTTCGGATCCGGGGGCTATGCGGGGGGCGTCGCCGTGTGCGGGCTTGCGGGGATGGCGTTCCTGGCCAGCGGCAGCGCTCCCGGCCGGGGGCCTTACGGCAAGGCGATTGAACGGTGCATCGACTACCTGGTGAGGAACACGGATTCGAACGGGTACATCTCGGCGCAAGCGACCGGGGGACAGGACCGGATGTACGGTCATGGCTTCGCAACGCTATTCCTGGCGGAAGCATACGGGATGTCGGTGCACAGCGATGTGAACGACAAGCTGGGAAGCAAGCTGAAGTCGGCCGTCAAGCTGATCATCAGCACGCAGAATGACCAGGGGGGCTGGCGCTACCAGCCGGTGAAGTCGGATGCGGACCTGTCAATCACGATCTGCCAGATCATGGCGCTCAGGGCGGCGCGGGATGCGGGGCTGCACGTTCCGAACGAGACGCGTGCGCGGTGCATCGACTATGTGAAGAAGAGTCACGGCGCTGACGGCAGTTTTGCCTACACGCTGGGGAGCGGCAGCAGGGGCGGTTCGTTCGCCCTGGCGGCGGCGGGGATCGTGGCGCTCAACAGCGCGGGAATCTACGACGGCAAGGAAGTGGAGTCGGCGCTGGGGTACGTGTGGCGCCAGAAGCCGGGGGGAACGATCAACGGCGGGTACTACTTCTATTCGCACTACTACGCGGCGCAGGCGATGTGGCATGCGGGGGGGACGTACTGGTCGGGGTGGTATCCTGCGATCCGGGACGTTCTGGTGAGGAACCAGAGCGGCTCGGGAACGTGGAACGATCCCGGAGTGGGGGAAGAATTTGGAACCGCGATGGGGCTGATCATTCTCCAACTTCCGTACAACTATGTTCCGGTGTTCGGAGAAGGTTGAGTTCCGAAGAGAGGCGGGGATGATCGCGGTCCCGCGCACTGGTTGGTCCAAATCAAGTCATTCCGGTTTACGAATCGCACAGCATGTCCCACGAGATGTCCGCCAGCGGTGACGACATTCAGGCCCTGGAGCACGTTAAACAGGCCCAGGCCAGGTTGAGAGCGGAACTGGGCAAGATCGTCATCGGGCAGGTCGAGGTGATCGACCAGCTCTTGATGGCGATTCTTTCCCAGGGGCATTGCCTGCTGGAGGGAGTGCCCGGACTCGCCAAGACGCTGATGGTCAGCACGCTGTCGAAAGCGCTCCAGCTGAAATTCCGTCGTATCCAGTTCACCCCGGACCTGATGCCGGCGGACATCACCGGGACGGAAGTGCTGCAGGAAGACAAATCGACCGGACACCGCGAATTCCGGTTCCTGGAAGGTCCGGTGTTTTCAAACATCGTGCTGGCGGACGAAATCAACCGCACTCCGCCGAAGACGCAGGCGGCGCTGCTGGAAGCAATGCAGGAACGGCAGGTGACGATCGGGGGCCAGCGGCGTTCGCTGCCGGCGCCATTCTTCGTTCTCGCGACGCAGAACCCGATTGAGCAGGAGGGGACCTACTCGCTGCCCGAAGCGCAGCAGGATCGCTTCATGTTCAAGGTGTTCGTGAAGTATCCGAGCTACGACGAGGAATACCGGATCGCCGAATCGACGACTTCAGACACGCGCGTCGAGGTCTCGGAAGTCCTGTCGGCGGAGGAAATCCTGCGACTGCAGCAGCTGGTGCGCCGTGTCCCGGTTCCGCCGCATGTGATCCACTACGCGCTCCGCCTCGTGCGAGCGACGCGGATTCATGAAGGGGAAGGAGTTCCCGAGTTCATGAAGGAGAGCGTCAGCTGGGGAGCGGGCCCGCGGGCGATGCAGTACCTGCTTCTGGGAGGGAAGGCGCGGGCGGTGCTTGACGGCCGGTTCTTTGTGACGACGGAAGACGTGAAGTCAGTCGCGCTGCCGGTTCTGAGGCACCGGGTGATTACGAACTTTGCCGCCGAGTCGGCGGGCCTGACGCCGGACAAGGTAATTTCCCGGCTCGTCGATGAGCTCCCTGCACGTCATCCGAACGACGAGATCCCGCCGGCCGCGGCCCGCGCGTTCGCAGCCGCCGGCCAGATCTGAGCTCCCATCCCATGTCGGCTTCTTCGCCCCGTTATCTCGACGCCAAGTCGATCGAGCGAATCTCGCGCCTCGATCTGCGAGCCCGCGCCGTGGTGGAAGGGTTCCTGACGGGGCAGCATCGCAGCCCTTTCAACGGCTTTGCGATCGAATTCGCGGGACATCGCGAATACACGCCCGGGGACGAGTTGAAGCATGTCGACTGGCGCGTGTGGTCGAAAACCGACCGCATGTACATCAAGCAGTACGAAGAGGAGACGAACCTCAAGTGCCATGTCCTGCTCGACAGCTCGAAGTCGATGCGCTACGGGGAGAAGTCGAGCCCGCCATGGAGCAAGTTTGACTACGCGGCCACGGCTGCGGCCTCGCTGGCGTTCCTGCTCCAGCAGCAGCAGGACGCCGTCGGGCTGGTGACGTTCGATACGCAGGTGAGGGCGCACCTCCCTCCGAGTTCGCACCCCAGCCAGCTGAAACGGCTGCTGCATCAGCTCGAGCAGACCTCGCCGGACGACAAGACCGACGTGAGCCGATTGTTCGTGGAGTTGGCGGCGCCATTGAAGACGCGCGGCATCGTGGTGCTGGTCTCGGATCTGTTCGTCGACCAGGCGACGCTCAAGGAAACGCTCCAGCAGTTCCGCCTGCGGAGGCACGACGTGATCGTGTTTCACGTCATGCATGACGACGAGCTGCGGTTCCCGTTTGAGGACAACACCCAGTTCCGCGGGATGGAGGTCGATCGGGAACTGCAGACCGACCCGAAGTCGCTGCGACGGTCGTACCTCGAGATCGTGGAAAAGTACCTGGCTGACGTACGGAAGACCTGCGGAGCACTGGGCGTGGACCATGT
Organism: Caulifigura coniformis; assembly: GCF_007745175.1. Classification (GTDB taxonomy): domain Bacteria; phylum Planctomycetota; class Planctomycetia; order Planctomycetales; family Planctomycetaceae; genus Caulifigura; species Caulifigura coniformis. The sequence goes on from NZ_CP036271.1 coordinate 5,891,233, forward strand.
TCTCCTGAATACCTCGGAACCCCTCGACGCGGCGCTCGCGTCTTACCTGACGCTGCGGCAACGCGTGAAGCATCGCTGACCACATTCCTGACCGACTCCCTCGTTCCTGACATTCGGATCCAATGGGTTTTCTTGCTGGATGGATGCTGAATCCCTGGCTGTTCGCGGCGGGCGGTCTGCTCGTGGCGGCCCCGATTCTCATTCACCTGCTGAATCGTCGGAAATTCCGGATCGTCGACTGGGCGGCGATGGATTTCCTGCTGGAAGCGGACCAGCGGAACCGCCGCCGCGTGCAGATCGAAGAGATGATCCTGCTGTTGCTGAGGTGCGCTGCGATGCTGCTGGCGGGGCTGTTCGTGGCGCGTCCCTTTCTGCCGAGCAGCATCACGAGAAGCCTTTTTCAGACGGATCGGACCGAGCGGGTCGTCCTGCTGGATGATTCGCCCAGTATGGATGCGGTCCATGCGGGATCGAGTCCGTTTCGAACGGCCAAGCGGCGGATCGCGGAGTTCGTCACCGCACTGGCGGAAGAGGGAAACGGAGACTCCCTGACGCTGTGCCTGACATCCCGACCCGATCGTCCGATTTTCCGGGACGCGGTCGTCGACAACCGTTCGGCTGCGGGACTGGTGGGGGAAGTGGAGGCGCTCGCGGTCTGCGACCTTCCGGCGCGGTTCGACCAGGCGTTCGTCTCGCTGCGCGGGCTGGTGCAGGGGAAGTCGGAGCGGATCAACAGGGTCGGTTACGTGCTGAGCGACCTGCGGAGGAGCGACTGGACCTCCGATGAGAAGAAGGGGGAGACGCGAGCCGCGGGCGAATCCGCCGCCGCCGCGGAGGCACTCGCGACTCTCTCGAAAGACCTGGCCGGTTGTTTCGTGGTGGATTGTGGAGCAGGGCCGGCGACCAACGTGGCAGTGACCGGCATCACTCCTGAAGACAAGGCGTTGCTCTCGGGGGTGACGACGCGGTTCCAGGTGACGGTGAAGAACTTCGGGAGCGAAGCGCTGCGCGACGTGCCGGTGAAATTCGTGGCCGGGGGGGCGCTGCCAATGTCGGCAACGATCGGTGCGGTCCCTCCGGGAGGAACTGGCTCGGTCCCGTTTTCATTCACGTTCGCTGCCGCGGGGGATGACGAAGCGGCGGTCGAGCCGATTGAAATGACCGCGGAGATCGGCAGCCTGCCTGGGGACATGCTTGCGGCTGACAATGCTCGTTACTTCGCCGCGCGGGTGCGGGCCGGCATTCCCACGCTGATCGTCGACGGCGATCCCTCGGGCGAATTCGGGCACGCGGAGTCGTTCTTTCTTCAGCGGGCCCTCTCTCCTCCAGGGTCGTCCCGTTCGGGCATCACGACGGAGGTGGTGAACGACTCAGATTTCGGCGGGATGTCGCTTGAGGCCTTTCAGGCGATTTACCTGTGCAACGTCTACCAGCTCGATCTCGCGCGGGTAAAAGCCCTCGAGGAATGGGTCCGGGCCGGCGGGGGACTGGTGGTATTTCCCGGTGCGCAAGTCGACCAGCGGTTTTACAACGAAATTCTCTGCCAGGGGGGCAAGGGGCTGTTGTCCAGGCCTCTCCAGTCAATTTCGGGAGACGAGACGGAGAAGAGCTGGGCCGCGTTCGCGGTGACGCAGCCCGAGCATCCGGCGGTGCGGGTGTTCGGCGGGGATGCGGCTCCGCTCCTGGAATCGGCGAAGGTGTATCAATGGTGGAGCGTCCCGGAAACGGGTGAAGGCACGGTGCTGCTCCGGCTGGCGGATGCGGACCGCAGCCCGGCGATGATCGAACGGCGCTTCGGTGCGGGCCGGGTGATCCAGTTCTGCGTCCCTGCCGACGCAGAATGGAGCAACTGGCCGGAAGACGCGAGCTACCTGATCCTGCTCCAGGAGCTGAATCGCTACCTCGCGCAGACGTCGGCCTCGCCGGGCCAGATTGTCGTCGGTGAGCCGCTGATTGAGCCTGTCGATCTTTCGCGATACCGGGCGGAGGTGGGGCTGATCCGACCGGATGGTGCAACGTCGACGCTCCTGGCGGTGCCCAATGGAAATGAGCGGGGGCCGGGAACGTCGAACCAGTGGACCGTGCGAATCGACGATGCGATCACGAGAGGATTCTACCGCTTCGAGCTGACGACTCCCGAAGGAGGAGCGGAGAAGGTGCTGGCGGCCGCCAGCCTGCCCGGGGGGGAGAGCGAGCTCAACCGCATCGATTCCAGTACGCTGCAGTCTTCGTGGCAGGGAGCGCCGGTGGAACTGGTGGGACCGGTGGCGCTCGCGGGCCTGACGGCAGACGCGGCACGCGGCGAATTGTGGTGGTTCGTGGTGCTGATCCTTGCCGCCGTGTTGTTCGCGGAACAGGGGCTGGCATGGATGTTTGGAAGGAGGCGGTGAGATGGATCAAAGCCTCATCAACGGGATTCGGAACGGAGCTGGCTGGTGCGTGGCGACGGCGGCCTGCGCCTGCGTGGCTGCTTCGATCGCCTTGGCCCAGGGAGTCCCCGCCCAGCGGCTCATCCTTCCGGGCGCGCAACGGCCAGTTCCGGTGGAAGAACCGGCGATCGGCCGGCCGGCTGCCCCGATTCGGGTGAGAGCCGCGGCCCCGGCGGCCGAGGGGCGGAGCGAATCCGCGCCGCTGGATACGGGGCTGACCACGAGCGAGGAACTGGAGCGGCTCCTGGAGCGTGCCACGCAGGTGGCCGTTGAACGCCCTGACCTGGCGCCTGTCCTGTGGCAGCGAATCCTTGATGAGGGGGCGAATGCGTTCGCCCGGGCGGAGCTGAAGAATCAGGTCCCGCTGCGTCGGCAATACGAAATCTTCAGGCCGTTTTCGAATGAATCGTTGCGCGCGATCGTCGCGGCGGGACCGGAAGCGGTTCGGCATTATCGCCTGCAGTCGGACGGTCCGGCACGCGTTCTGATGGCCCGGCAGGGAGAGGACCGGGAGGCGGCGCTCGCGGAGATTGTGCGGCGCTATTTCCTCACGACGATCGGCGATGACGCGGCGTTCGAGTTGGGATGCCGGCTGCTCGAACGGGGGGACGTCACGTCCGCCGACCATCTGTTCGACCGCCTGTCGCTGTATCCGGACAGTAGCATCGAGCCGGACGCGATCACGGTCCGCCGGGCGGTGACGCAGTCGCGTCTGGGGAGGCAGAAGGTCGCGGTCGCCCTGGTGGAGTCGCTGGGGCAGGAGTTCGACGACCTGAAGCCAATGCTGCTGAATGAGGTTCAGGAACGGAACTCGCCCTCCTCGAACAAGGGCCAGTCTGCCGGGACGCCCGTCATGCCGGGGGATCTGACGGGCGAGGCACTGGAGCCTGATTGGGAGTTCCGGCCCGCGTGGACGCTCAAAGGGGTGAAAGCTTCCGCCAACAACGAAGCGATCATGTCGGGGATTTCGAATGGTCGGCCGATGATCTTCGTGCGTCAGCCGGGGGGGAACTACTCGCAGACGACGCTGGACGACAAGAACGTCCCTGACTTGACGTTGTCGCAGCTGGCGACGGCATGGCGCGGGGGCACATGGAGGCCAGCTTCGAGCCCGGTGGTTGTTGATGGGCGACTTTACTTGAAGTCGGAGTCGCGAACCGTGTGTTGCTCCGCGAGCACGGGAGAAGTGCTATGGATGGGGCGGCCGACGCGGTTTCCGATCAATGAAATGACGCGCCAGCTGGCGCTCGTGGCGTCGCACGGAGTCAACGTCCCGATTGTGACCACGACCTACATCGCGGGTCTGCAACCGAAAACGCTGACGGAGATCATGCTGTTCTCGGAGCGACTGCACCATGAGGTTACGGTGAGCGGGGGCCGCGTGTATGTGATCGAAGGAGACCTCGATACTCCGTCGGTGCGGAAGAAGGCGACGGAGAACGTGGTCGAGCGGCAGATGTTCGGTGGTCCAATGCCGACACACCACGCCCGGCCAAACGAACTCGCCTGCTACGACGCGAAGACGGGGCGGCTGATCTGGACGGTCGCGTCGGGAGGGGTGTTGCCGGCCGGGTCGACGGTGTGCAGCAAGCCGCTCGTTGCGGGATCGCTCCTGCTGGTTGCCGTAGGCATCGACAGCCAGCTGGCACTTGTGGCCATTGAATCCTCGAACGGCAGCGTGGTCTGGAAGACGAATCTCGCGGACCTGGGAGGGGCCTGGCAGCCGATTCCGGTCGGTCTGGCGGTCGATGACGGGAGCGTCTACGTGGCGTCCGGTTCGGGGACGTTGTTCTCGGTGGACCGGAATGGAGGCACGCTTCGATGGGCCGTTTCGTACCCCCGACTGAAGTCGTCGGCGATGGAGCGGCGGGTGATCGAAGGAAATCCCGGCCAGCGGATCCAGATCGTGTTTGACGAGAATTTCCTCGCCTGCGAGGAAGGGGCGATCGTTCTTGCCGCGGCCGACTGCGACCACGTGATGAGTTTCGACGTGACGGATGGCGCACTGCGATGGGATTCCCCGATCCCTCCCACTTCGCTCAGTGGAGCCCCGGGCTATGTGGTCGGCATGGCGAACGGCCGGATTTACCTGGCGAACAACAAGACGCTGTGGAGCATCAGCACCAGGGGAGGGCGAATCCTCTGGGACTTGTCGCTGGATGGAGCATGTGGTCGCGGACTGTTGACCAGCGACTCATTGTTCGTTCCCCAGCAGCAGACAGTGACGCAGGTCGACCCTGAAACGGGCCGTACGCTGAACAAGATTGCCTGCGCGATGCTGGACTCCGAGCCGGTGGGCAATCTTGTCGCGGATGGCAACAGGTTGCTGGTGGCGAGCGCGGCCCGGTTGATCGCGATGAAGCCCAAGGCCACTCGGATCGAAGAAGCACCCGGGCAGGAGCCCAAGAGCCCGCCAACGGGAGGGAAGCTGTGATTGAGAAACAACCGATGACTAGAGCTTTTCTCCCGGTGCTGCTCATCCTGTGCGGGCTGACTGCGTTCGTTCCGCGTTCCGCGGGGGCCCAGGACAACCCGTACGCCGAGAGCTACCTGCGGATGCTGACGGAACGCGGGATTGCGACCGACGCGGCGGGGCTCCGGGTGTTTCTGGCAAGCCATGTGCCTGGTCCGGAAGACACAGCCCGGCTGGCCGAGAACCTGGCAGACCTGGGGCATGAAGACTATGCGAAACGTGAAGCGGCGATGCAGGCGCTGCTCGCCCGTCCGCCGCGGTCGCTCGCGGAAGTGGAACTCCGGGCGGCGAGCGACGATCCGGAAGTGCGGTGGCGCGCCAAGCTGGTGCTCGACACGCTTCGGCAGCCGGGCAACGACCTGCTGTATGCTTCGCTGATCGTTATTCCATTGCGAAAAGTGCAGGGGCTGGCCGATGTTGTTCTCGGCGTGGCCCCGCTCTGCCAGTCGGACTCGATGCAGCTGGCGATGAGCCGGGCGCTCGTGGCGACGGCGACGGAAGCGGACGCGCCACTCCTGAAGAAGAGCCTGGGGCATGAAGATCCCCGGATCCGGATGGCCTGCCTCAACGCGCTGGCGACCACGCTTGGCGAGGCGGCCGTGGCCGACATCCTGCCGTTGCTCGACGACAGGAACGACCTGGTGCGTCTCGATGCGGCGACTCAGCTGCTTCAGTTCCGGAGGGGGGAGTCGCTCCGAACGCTTGGAAAGCTGCTCGTTTCCGAGCAGTTGACGGTTCGGAACCGGAGCATCCACAAGCTGCGGTCGACGCTGAAGGTGAGCCTGCCGTATTCCGGTTACGAGCCTGCGGAGGACCGGGCCCTGCATGCCGCGGAATGGCAGAAGTCGATCGAGGCCAACCTGGATGCGAAGGCGGAACCTGTGACGAGCACGGCCGCGCCGCAGTTCGTTGCCCACCTGGCGCTGCAGTCACCGCGTTACCGGACCTTGATCCTCATTGGAAAAGATGGCGCGATCGAGAAAAAGCAGGTCGCGCAGCCGGGCGGGCGAAGTGTGGCCGTAGGGAATGGCAACCTGCTGTCGGTCCATCCCTCGAGTGCTGTCGTTACGGAGACCGACCACTCCGACAAGACCGTGTGGGTGTCGAAGGCCCTCGATGAACGCCCGATCGTCGCGATCCGGCGAAAAGATGGAAACACGCTTGTTGCCACGATGGAGGGTTCGCTCATTGAACTGAACGCCAGCGGCAACATGATCCGGAAGTCGGAGATCGGGATCGTGCAGGACATCGAAGCTCTGGAGAACGGCAACGTGCTGCTCCTGAGCTTCGTTGAAAGCAAACTCAAGCAGCTGGACGCAACGGGCCGCGTTCAATGGCAAGTCTCCCTCCCCGCGCCGCCGACGTCGATGTGCCTGGCAAAGGACGGGCATGCCGTGATCACGCTGCAGGGTGCGAAGCAGCTGGCGGACGTCGACCTGGCCACTCAGGCCCTGAAGACTCTCAGTGCGCCGTTCCGCTCGCCGATGCAGGTGGAGCAGCTTGAGGATGGCCGGCTGGCGATCATGGACGTGGTGGGAGCGCATCTTGCCGACCGGCAGGGGGCGCTGATTGAAACGATCAACCTGTTGCCGGTTTCCCCGGACGGATTCTAACGGCCCCCTGACGAGGAAGTCATCACGTGTCGCCGCTGCGGTGGACCTGGATTCAACGACTCTTCGGGATCGACGGGACTGAGATTCCCGCCGGCGCCGAAGTGCACTTGACGTGGTCCAATCTGCCGGAATCGTGGAAGGTTTTCGTGGCCCTGCTCGCAGCGGGTTGTGCAATTGCGGCGGTGCTTCACATGTACCGCAGCGATGCGGCCCGACTGCCGGTGCGAAGTCGCCGCCTGCTGGCGGGACTTCGCATTTCGGCCCTGGTGCTGCTGGCCGTGATGGCGCTGGGGCCGGCCCTTGGTTATTCCCATCGGCATGTCCTGGAGCCAACGCTTGTCGTGCTGCGCGACTCGTCCCAGTCGATGGCTGTCGCCGATGCGGCCCGGAACCCGGAGAACAGGGGGGCGTTTCCGGGATCGACGGGCGATGTGACGAGGGCGCAGGCCATCAATGCGCTGTTGTCGCCCGATGAGGGGGCACTCCTAATCGGCCTCTCGAGCCGGGGGCGGCTGCGAGTTCTGGATTTCGCGGAGTCGGTGCAGCCGGCGGGAATGGAAACGGATGACGCCGGCGCAGAACCGCCTGCGGATGGTGAACAGCAAGCAGACGTCTCGACCGTCCATCCAGTGACGCCGACGGGCATCGGGACGAATCTTCATCGGGCACTGGCCGAGGCCCTTTCGGAACGCCTGAGCGCGGGGATCGTCTTGTTCACGGATGGGCAGCAGACGGATCGGTCATCGGGCAAGGACGAACTCCTGGCGCTGGCGCAACGCGCTGCCTCACGAGGAACGCCGATCTTTGTCGTGGGGCTCGGCGACCCGAACCGTCCGCGGAACGTCCGCGTCGCCGATGTGTTTGCGGCCGATCGCGTCTGGAAGGATGACCCGTTCGAGCTCCAGGGGGCTCTGGAGAGCGAAGGGCTCGGCGCGAGGATGGTGCAGGTCGAATTGATCGAGCAGAGGCGCGAGGATGGTTCCGACCAACTGGGTGAAGGGAAAGTGCTGGAGACGCGCGAAGTGGCGCTCCCGGAGGCCGGGGGGCCGACACGGCTGACGTTCTCACACACGTCCAAAGAGGCCGGGCGGTTCGCGTACTCGCTGCGTGTGCCGCCGCTCGAAGGAGAATCGTCGAGCGACGACAATCGCTCGACGGTTCCGGCCGAGGTGAAAGTGATCGACGACAAGGCTCGGGTGCTCGTCGTTTCGGGGAATCCCAACTGGGACTACCGCTTTCTGCGGCAGATCCTCGAACGGGAAAAGTCGGTCGATGTTTCGTGCTGGCTGCAATCGCTCGATGAAGGACGCGGTCAGGAAGGCGACACTGCGATTACCCACCTGCCGCGGACGCGGGAGGAGCTGTTCGCGTATGACGTGATCGTGCTTCTCGACCCGGACCCGCGCGAGTTCGACGAAGCCTGGATGGACCTGCTGACCGAGTTTGTCCGCGACCATTCGGGAGGACTGCTGTTCATGGCCGGTCCGTCGTACACGAGCCGATTCCTGGGGGGCGCGCGGACGGAGAAGCTTCGCGAGATCCTTCCCGTACGGTTCGGCGACCTGGCGGCGATTGACGTCGAATCTCTCCTGCAATCCGAAGACCGCGACTGGCCGCTCGGGATCGTCGAACGCAGCCTCGACCATCCACTCATGCGGTTCTATCCGGAGATCAACCGTTCGCTGGATGCCTGGAAACTGTTTCCGGGGATCATCTGGAGCTACCCGGTTCGAGAAGCCATCCCGGCCTCCACGGTGCTTCTGGAACATACCGATCCGGCGCTCAACCAGCTGCATGGCCCGAGACCGTTGCTGGTGTCGGGGCAGTTCGGTTCGGGGCGGACGATCTTCGCGGGGTTCGACGGGACGTGGCGGTGGCGACAGGCAGGAAACAACGCCGAATTCTTCAACCGATTCTGGCTGCAGACGATCCGGTTTCTTGTCGAAGGGCGTTCGGTTGAAGGGAAGCGGCGGGGCACGATCGAGACCGACCGCAGCCGTTATGAAGTGGGCGACCGCATCGTCGTGGTCGCGCGGTTGCTGGATCCGACGTTCAAGCCGCTCGACGCGATGCAGGTCTCCGCGGTGATGGAAACGCCCTCGGGGGAGAAGGTACCTGTGATCCTCCGCCCGACTCCCGACCAGCCGGGGCGTTTCGAAGCGATTGCAACCGCGAGGGGGACGGGCCGGCATCTGTTGCGCGTCGAATTCGAGGACGCCTCCGCCGGAGCGAAGATCGAAACGGCACTGTCGGTGTCGCCTCCAAGCCTCGAAACCGCTCGAACCTGGCAGGACGCGGAACTGCTCAAGGAAATTGCCGCCGCATCGCAGGGGGCATACTTCACGGCCGCGACCGCGCGTGACCTGGTCGATCGCATCCCGGACAAGCGGCAGACGATCACCGTCCAGGGGCAGCCGCAGCCGCTGTGGGATACGGGGCTGATGCTGTTTCTTGTCGCCACACTGCTCATCGTGGAATGGGCGCTCCGAAAACGGTTCAAGCTCCTGTAACGCATGTCCCCCGCAACGATCATTCTCGAACGACTTGCCGAGCTGCGACGGAAGCTGACGGCCTGGCTGGTCGTTGATGGGCTGAGCCGCGTGCTGGCGGCGGCCGTCCTGATCGGGGCGGCCGATCTGCTGCTCGATTGGTCATTCCAGATGGACCGTCCGCAGCGGGCGGTGATGCTGGTGCTTTCGCTGGGAGCGCTGGCCACCGTGGCCTATCGCCGGCTGTGGCGCCCGCTGACGAGGAGTGCGTCCGATGAGGCGCTTGCCCTGCGAATCGAAGAACAGAATCCGGTGCTGCACGAGCGGCTGATCAGCGCACTGCAGCTGGCGAAGCTCAAATCGCCGCCTGCCGGAGCGTCGCCGCAGATGACGAACGCCGTAATTGAGCAGGGTGTCGCGGCCGCGCGTCAGCTGAACCTGGCATCGCTGCTCGACCGCAAACGGCTTGCCTGGAATGGAGCGCTGCTGGCCGTTGCGGTCGCCGCACTGGGGGGGACGGCCGCTGCCGGCATGATGAATGACACGATTGCTCTCTGGTTTCAGCGGAACCTGCTGCTGTCCGAACGGGAGTGGCCCCAGGATGTTCACTTCCAGATCGTGGGCGCGAAGGATGACGTCCTAATGGTTCCGCGCGGCGACGACTGGCTGCTGGAGGCGGAAGTTACCGAGGAGAGCCGTCGAGTTCCTGTCGAGGCGTGGCTTGAGATCCGCGGCGAGCGACAGCAGCGACGGATGGATTCCGTGGCCGCGGAGTCCAGGCGATTCCAGGTCCAACTGGCCGCAGTGAATGATCCGATCGAGTTCCGCATCGTCGAATCGAGTGCGGCGTCTGCCTGGACGAAGCTCGAAGTGGTCGACCGGCCTGAGGTCCGCGAACTTTCACTGACGGCGACTCCTCCGGCGTACACGAAGCAACCGGGCAACGCACTTCTGGCTGAAGGAGGGCCTTATCAGTTGCTCAAGGGGACGGCGCTGATGATCCGCGGGAATGCGTCGAAGCGGCTTTCAAAGGCGACGATCTCCCACGGGAAGACGTCGTCAGAGCTGAGTGTTTCGCCTGCCGGCGATTTTGAGATCGAGCTCGCGCCGGGAGACGTTCAGGACGGCGACTATGCGCTGACTCTCATGGACACGGAATCGATCCAGATGCCCGGCCGGTCCGAGCCGATGCCGCTGACGTCGCGCGTGCCCACGACGTTTCGTTTGAAGTTGCTCGGGGACAAGCCGCCGCAGGTGCAGGCGAAGCTGAAGGGAGTGAGCGGCGTGGTCACGACGCGCGCACTGATTCCGATCGAAGGGCGGCTTTCGGACGACTTCGCGCTGGCTGCGGCCCGACTGCAGCGTCGGCATCGGCTCGAGAATGCGGAGTCGGACGTGACGGGAACAATCGACCTCGCGGAATCGACGCAACTCGGCGGCGCTGTGGCCGACCTATCGGCTGAATTCGACCTCGAGCCGCTGGCGATTCCGCCGGGCGTGTCGGTTTCGTTCTTTGTCGAGGCGGACGACTTCAACGATGTGACCGGGCCGGGTGTTGGTCGGTCGTCGGTCTTCGTTGCGCGTGTCGTCACCGATGCGGAGTTTCGTGCGAGCCTGCTGGCGCGGGAGCGAGAACAGGCAGTGGAACTGGGGAAACGCCTGAAGCTGGAGGAGGAGTTGCTGACGGAGACAAAATCGCTCGATGCCGCCACCCGCGGCGTCACCGAACTGGAAGGACCTCAGCGGGATCAATTGGCCCGGATCAGAAAACGGCAGAAGACGATCGGAGAGGACGCGGCGAAAGTCGCCCGGAAGTTCGAAGAGATCGTCGCCGAGATCCGCAACAACCGGATCGAAGAAGTGGAACCGGCCCCGCTCCAGGCGCGTCTCAGGGACCGGATCATCGCGCCGCTGTGGAAGGTGTCGACGGACGAGGTCGATGCCGTCCTGCTTGCTCTCGATCAGACGACGAAGTCGATCCAGGTTCCGGCGGAACGGGGGAAGCGTTTGAATGAGGCCGCGACGGCGCAGCAACGGCTCGTCGACCGACTGAGGGAGATCCTGAGCCAGATGGAGCAGGCCCAGGGATTTCAGGAGGCGGTGAACCTGCTGCTGGAGGTTCAGAAGGCGCAGGAAGACGTTCTCAAAAGAACCGAGCAGGAAAAGCAGGACGCCATTCGCCGATTGCTCGAGCCAGGGAAGAGGAACTGAGCGCTGCGGGAGCGGGTGATGGATTGGAGTCGAGTGGACGTTGGTCTTGTTTGGGGAATTGATTGGGGTATCCTGAGAAGGCCCGGTCGCGGACCGTTTCAGGGCTTCAGGAGCACACCGATGGGGCGACGTTCGTTCTCAAACGCGTTATGGGTCTGCGCCGTCAGTCTCGCCTGCGGATTCTTGCCTGCGGCGGAGACGGCCACGCCGGTGGCTCCGGGGCCAAGCGCCGTGGGGGTGCGGCAGGAACGCGTCGCCGCGATGATGCAGGAACTCGACCAGCGTTTCCTGGCGCTGGCGAAGGCTCTCGAGAAAACCGAGCCGGAACGCGCGGAGCGGCTGCTGAAGGCGTTCGAAGAATCGAAGTCGACCCTGATTGAACCGCGGATGCGGCAGATCGTGGCACTGCTCGACGGGGCACAACTCGAGAACGCCGGACACGAAGAGGCGAAGATCCTGGAGGACGTCCGACGTCTCATCTCGATCCTGCTGAAAGAGGCGGATGAGCGGGAGAAGGATCGCGAAGAGATCGAGCGGCTCAAGAAGTGGCACCAGCAGATCACCATGATGGTGCGCGATGAACAGGCTCAGAAGGCCGAGAGTCGCAAGCTCGACCAGACCAAGGACGCCCTCGACACACTCGCGAAGCAGATCGCCGCCGTTGAGGAATTGCTGAAGCGGGAGAAGGAGCTTCTCCGGCAGACGGTCGTCACGGCTGCCGAGGGAGTGACCGGGCTGACGCAACTGGCCGCAAACCAGGAGCGCATCCGCCGCGATACGGAGTTTGTGAACTCGGAGATTTCGAAAGCGCGGCAGGCGGCCGAATCGGGAACGGCATCCGCCAAACCGGCTCCCGCTGCGGACCTCCCACCGGGGCCGGGGCAGAAGCCGTTGGCAGAGGCGGCGAAGCAGCAGAAGTCGGCCGAGGAACATCTCGCCGCGACGCAGGCGAAATCGGCCCGGACCGCTGAGGAGCAGGCTGTCAAAGAACTCGAGAAAGCTCTCGATGAGTTGAAGAAGGAAGAAGAGCGTCTGAAGTCGCCTCCGCCGGATGCGCTGGACAAGCTGGCCGAGAAGCAGGAAGCACTCGCGAAGAAAACGGAGTCGCTCAACGACCAGATTGCCAAGGCCGCGCAGGCCGGGAAGCCGGGCGAAGGGGCATGCTCAGCCTGTTCCAAGTGCCTTGGGGGGGCGTGCGAGTCGATGGCCTCCGCGGCCAGTTCACTGAAGAAGAAGTCGCCGGGGGCGGCGGCCGCCGAACAGAAGAAGGCGGAAGATCAGCTGAACGAGGCGAAGAAGGAAGTCGAGAAACGCCTTGCCGAACTGGGAGAAAAGCCGGAAGACGAAGCGCTCGAACGCCTGGAGACGATCTTCACCGAGATGCTGGCTCGCCAGCAGCCGGTCACGACACAGACTTCCGAGTTCCACCAGGAGCGGCAGGGTGCACAGGGAGAGCTGCGGCGGGCAGAACGGATCACGATCCGCAGGCTCAGTCAGGAGGAATCGGAACTGGCCGAGATGGCGGGTAAGGCCCTGAAGCTCATCGAAGAGGACGGGACCACGATTTCGTTTCCGGTGATCGTCTCGGACATGCAGGAAAGCCTGATGCAGATTTCGAACCGGATCGAGAAGCAGGAGACCGGCGAGACGACGCAGACGATGCAGAAAGAAGTGGAGAAGACGCTGGAGGAATTGATCGAAGCGCTGAAGGTCGCCCGGAAGGGGGGAGGAGGCGGAGGCAAAGGCGGGGGTAACTGCAAGCCGTGCCTGCTTCCCAATACGGCCGAACTGAAACTGCTTCGTCAGCTGCAGCTGCGCATCAACCGACGCACAGTCGACTTCCAGAATGCCCGGCCCCAGGGGGACCTGGATCAGCCGCGGCAGAAGGAGGTTCAGCGGATCGCGGGTTTGCAGAGGAATGTTGCGACGATGGTTCGTGAGATTCTCAGCCGACAGCAGGAGGCCGCTGGCGGCGGGTTGCAGTTCCCCGGTGTTGAACTTCTCAACCTGACCGAATAGGCGTCACGGAGATCAAGAGATGCTCACGTTCCTGATGTGCCTCCTGGTGGCCCCGGCGCCGGCGAATCGCGTTGTCGCTCCGGACGCGAAGTCCACCGTGATCGAGCGGTTCATCGAGTCACGGCAGGCGGACTCGTCAATCGCCGAGGAGGTGAAGTCCCGGGCTCTTTCGGCCGCTCGTGAGGCGGCAGGGAATCCCGAGACGCGGCAGGAGGCGATCACGGCGGGACTGAAGATTCTTTCTCCCGAATTCGAAGCAGGGCTGAAGAAACTGGCCGCTGAAGAAGCCACCGATGCCGGCAAGCTGCTGGCGCCGCTCACGGGGGCTGCGGATCCCTGGCTGGCCGCCGAGGCGCAGTTGTTCCTGGCGCGGGCGATGATGGTCGAAGGACGCTACGAAGATGCTTTGCCGATCGTGGCGGCGTTCATCGAGACGCATGGCGACACCACAGTCCGGCTGGGCGAAGCCTGGTTTCTGAAGGGGAAGCTGGAGGCGGGGGCCCTGAAGCGTGACGAAGCGACGGGCTCTCTCAAGAAGTTTCTGCGGGACTTTCCCGGTGAGCCGGGACGGATGCAGGGCGAAGCTCGCGCCACGCTTGTCGACCTCGAAGAAGCGGAGTCGGATCTGCTGACCGACATCCACACGAAGATGAATTTCTCCGAGCGACGATTGTCGCTGGAAGACTCGGGGCGCCGGACGCAGGAGGTGCAGGAGGATGTGGTTGCGCTGCTGGATGAGATGATCGAGGAACTCGAGAAGAAATGCGGAAACTGCAAAGGCTGCAAGGGGTCGTGCAGCAAGCCGGGTGGTTCGGGCATGGGAGGCTCGGCGCCGGGCATGAGCAGCGGCAGTTCCCAGGCCTCGCAGATCACCGAGCGCGATGCTCCCCGAACCCCCTGGGTCGACCTGACGGAGCGTCAGAACGACCCCTCGGTCTTCAATGCCGCCAAGTCGCGCGTGCCGGTCCAGTACCGCGGACTGGTCGAGCAGTACTACCAGAGCTTCGGTGAGACTCAAACGAAATGATCGGGCGTTCTTCGAGGGAAATCGCCCGTTGGGGCCGCGCGATGGTTGTCGCGGCCGCATGCGTGTCCGCCGCGCAGTGGGGCCGGGCGCAGGATGAGCCGACGGCGATGGAGGTCGAGACCGTCGTCGGAGAAACCCTGAACAAGGCCGGCCTCGATTCGATCGTGGCGGGCGAGTTCAATTTCGCTGACGGCAGCTCGCTCCCGGTCGATGATGTGCATGCGGTCAGGTTCCGTCCTGCGTCGGTGGCCACGCCGAAAGACCAGGGGGCGGTGGCCATTCATCTCGCGGGGGGCGGCCGGCTTCCCGCCCGCAGCGTGCTGCTGGTCGACGATGCGTGCGATGTGACGCTCCTGAACGGCGAACAGACATCGCTGAAACTCGATGATGTTTCCGCTCTGCAGTGGACGGATTCGGATGACACGGTTTGGAAGAACGCCGTGGCGAAGCCGCCTGCGGAGTATGACCTGGTCGTCCTGAAGGCGATGCCGCAGTCGACTTCGATCCGCGCGTTCATCGAGTCGATCGGTGTCGAGTCGGTTGCGTTCGAATGGGACCGGGAAACTCGAACCGTGGCCCGGACTCAACTGGTCGGAGTCGTCTTTGCCCGGCCAGAGGCGTTGGAACGGCCGCCGTTGTCCGTTGTGACCCGGGGCGGGGCGGTCATCCCGGTCCGCGAGGCACAGAAGAAGGACGGAGCGGCCTCGTTCCAGTGTACGTTGCCGTCTGGAAGCATCATCGAGATCCCTCAGTCGGAGATCGTGTCGCTGGCAGTGCGATCCAGTCGCATCCGGTATCTCTCCGAGATGACGCCCGAGAGTGTCGCCCAGCGTCCGATCGTGTCGCTGCCGCGGGAGTGGAAGGCGGACCGCAATGTCCGCGGCGAGCCGCTGCGAGCGGGGACGGTGGAGTATGAAAAGGGGATCGGAGTTCAATCCGGGACTTCGCTGACATACGAGTTGGATGGGCCGGCGGAGCAGTTTGCGGCGACGTTGTCGCTCGATCCGCCGCGAAACGTGACTGCGGACTGTGAGTTTGTCGTTCTGGCTGACGGACAGGAGCTTGTTCGCAGGTCCCTCAAGAGCGGCGATGCGCCGGAAAGCCTCCGGATTCCGCTGAAAGGGGCGAAGCGACTGGAGATCCGTGTCGACTACGGATCGAATCTCGACTTCGGCGATCATGCCAACTGGTGCGACGCACATCTCGTCATGGCGCCGACCGCAGGATTTCAGTGATGGGAGAGTTGATGACTGGTTGCTCGATCCTGCAAGCCGCCTGTCGGGCCGTGATATGGGGCATCGACCAGTCCGGGCGATGGGCGATTGTGCTCGTTGTGCTGTGCGTTTCCGGAAGCGGCGCGATCCAGGCCCAGGAGGATCCGGCCGCCAATCCGCGTCCGCGCGGGGCGGTCTATGAGCTCACCGTGGAGCCACCGGTCTGGAAGAAACTGTTCGACCTGCCGGACAACTACCGGGGCAATTCCCCGAGGGTCGTCGGGGACGGTCGAAGGCTGGCGTTCGATGCCTGGAAGAAGATCGAGGGGGAGACGAATTCCGATTCGGTCGTCTTCATGGTCGATCTGGATGGAAAGAACCTGAAGCAGATCTGTCGCGGAGCCATGCCGAGTCCGAACCCTGACGGCAGCCGGATCGCCTGCAGCCGCTACGCAGGGACGTCGGGCGTCTGGATCATGAACACCGAAGGCGGAGACGGCGAACTGGTCGATGAGAACGGCTGGGGGATCCAGTGGTCGCCCGATGGAGCGTCGGTTGCTTATCGGCGCGGCCGGAATGTGGTGATCCGCACGGTGGCCACGGGCGAGGAACGGTTGCTCTTTCCTGGAGCAGGAAGCCCGTTCGCCGTGATCTATTGGAACATGAGCTGGTCACCGGACGGCCGGAAGCTTGCGATGATCGCGGCCTCGGATCCGGGGAAAGACGAGCTTGTGATCGTCGACACACAGGGCGCGGAGTTCGGGTTCGTTCGTCGCGCCGCGGGCAAGTTCGTTCCGAGCCTGAGCTGGAATGCAGACAAACGGCCGCTGGTCTTTCCGGAGAAGGGATCGCCGTATCGCATGCTGGAGATCGATCCGCTCGGGACGGAGGAGCCGCGACTGATTCCAGGAATTCCCGCGGACTGCAGGGCAACGAGCGCGAGCTGGTCGCCCGATGGATCGCGGCTGATCGTGATGTGCAATTCGTACTGACCGTCCGGGAGCGCCGGATCCGGCGAAGAGGTGCGTCGCACTTCAAGATTCTGAATCGAGGCAATCATGCGGTCGGTGGTTGTGCTGGTGTTGCTGTGCATGATGGCGACCCGATCGCTGGCCCAGCAGCCGTCTCAGAATGCGCGGCCCGTCAATGCCTTCTACGTTCTCCAGAGCGACGGGGGCGGCTGGAAGAAGTTGTTCGAAGTGCCGGAGTACTTTCCGTGCAATTCTCCGAGGGTCACCGCGGACGGGTCGCAGATCGCATTTGACGCCTGGAAATCGCGACTTGGAGAGAGTCTTCCCGAGGCGCACGTCTTGACGTGCCGCCTGGATGGAACAGACCTGAAAGACCTCGGGCCTGGCGCGATGCCGAGCTGGAGTCGGGACGGAGCGCGAATTGCCTGCTGCCGTTACAAGGAGCAGCAGGGCGCGTGGCTCATGGATTCTGACGGGACGAATTCCGAACTTCTCGACTCCAGGGGCTGGGGGATCCAATGGTCGCCCGATGGCCGGTCGGTGGCGTTCACACGGGAACGGAACGAGGTGATCATTCGAGACGTTTCAACGGGTGTCGAGCGGCGCTTGTTCCCCGAAGGTGGATCACCTCATTCTCGCATTTACTGGAACATGACATGGTCGGCGGATAGTACGAAACTCGCGATGATTGCCGATCTCGAGAACAACATTCGCGAGCTGGCGATCGTGGATGCCCGTGGCGCCGAATATGGTTTTGAACGCCGGATCGCCGGGCAGTTCAATCCCATGCTTTCGTGGAATTCCGACGGAACGCGACTCATCTTTCCCGAGCGAGTCGATGGAGTGATCAAGCTGAGCGAAATTCACCCGTTCCGCGCCGATCCCTCGCGGCCCGTCCCCGGAATTCCAGCTGCCCAGCGAGTCGCCAGCGGCTGCTGGCTTCCGGATGGATCGAAGCTCATTGTCCTGGTGACCGAGCCATGAGAATCCGAGATCTGACCCGCCCCGTGGCGGCTGTTTCGCTGCGATTCTCGTACGGGGGCGCATTTGTCGCCGTTTCGTTCCTTGCGGCGCTGGCCGGGGGGACCGTCCATGGCCAGGGGCTGCCGGTTCTGAAAACGCCGTCTGCAGTGTACGAGATCAACGAGGACGGCACGGGCTGGAAGAAGGTCGTTACTCCGGGAGAGTTCAGCCGCATCGGTTCCCTCAGGCCCACTTCCGATGGCGCCCGCCTGTGCTTTGATGGAGTGAAAGCGGGTGAGGCCTGGAGCGATGCCATGCTTCTGAGCTGCCGCATGGATGGTAGCGATCTGCAGGTACATGGTCACGGAGCGATGCCGAATCTCAGTCCGGACGGCAAGCGACTGTCTTACTGCAGCTACGACGACCAGACGGTGCGGATCCGCAACCTGGAAGACCAGACGGAGACGGTGGTGGAACCGGGCTGGGGCGTCCAGTGGTCGCCGGTGTCGAACCAGATCGCGTATGTCGTTGGAGGCGGATCAGTTGTCGTTCGTGATCTGGAGACCTCGGAGCGACGGACGCTCTTTCCTGCCGACAGCAGCCCGTACGACTCGGTGTCCTTCAATATGGCGTGGTCGCATGACGGCCGGCAGATCGCCGTCCAGGGACGGCGGCCCGGCGGAGTCCGCGAGATCGCGGTCGTTGATGCGCAAGGAGCCGAGTTCGGTTTCAGGCCCGTGTCGCCGATGTCCACTGTGAGCAACTTTCTTGCGTTCCATCCCTCGGGCCGGAAGATTGCGTTCCAGGCGTACCTCAAGGGGACGAAAGGTCCGCAAATCTACGTGGTCGACCTCGACCAGAGGAATGAACCCCAGCGGTTGGCGGGGCAGCCGGCGGATTTCGACAACGTCGGTGCGGCGTGGGTGGATGGCGGCCGGAAGCTGCTGGTGATCGGGCAGCAGCGCTGAACGGGGGCAGCCCGGGACTGCGCACGCTCGAGAAGCAAGGTGAGAGACGGGGGCTAGCGTTCCTCAAGGTCGTACCGGGCAGACTTTTGCGACCGGCCCGGCCGCGGGGTATAGTGGTGGAAACGACCTGGCGTTGAATCGCCCCGAAACGTACTTTTTTCCCTCCGCCCCATGCCTGATGACGCTCGCCCCGCCGGCGGCCCTCCCGCGCCTGCGGAGCATGAGCAGCTGACACGGCTCGGCAAGTACGAGATCGAGAGGAAGCTGGGCTCGGGCGGAATGGGGACTGTGTTCCTCGCGAAGGACTCGGACCTGAAGCGGACGGTGGCGCTGAAGGTGCTCGCCAAGGACAGGGCCGAGAATCCGGTTCTGGTCCGGCGGTTCAAGGCCGAAGGACAGGCCGCCGCTTATCTTCAGCACAAGAATATTGTCGGCGTCTACGACTCGGGACAGATCGACGGGTTTCTGTATATCGCGCTGGAATTCGTCGAGGGGCAGGACGTTCTTGAGATCATCCGCAAACGGGGGGTGATTCCCGTCAAGCGGTCGATCGAGATCGTCAGGCAGGTCGCCGAGGCGCTTGAGCATGCGTATGAAAAGCAGATCGTTCACCGGGATATCAAGCCGTCCAACCTGCTGATCAAGAACGACGGGACGGTGAAGCTGGCGGACCTGGGGCTGGCGCGATCGATTGACGAGACGCTGGACACGAGCATCACGCGAGTGGGTACGACTGTGGGCACGGTCGACTACATGTCTCCGGAGCAGGCGCGGAACAGCAAGGCGACCGACATCCGCAGCGACATCTACTCGCTCGGTTGTACGTGGTACCACATTCTGACGGGCGTGCCGCCTTACGGTGAAGGAAGCGTGACCAACAAGCTGCAGGCGCATGCCACCGCGCCGCTTCCCGATCCGCGATCGCGCAACGAACGGATTCCGGAAGGCGTCGTCGCAGTGCTCCATCGCATGATGGCCAAGCAGGCGAAGGACCGATACCAGACGCCGGCCGAACTTCTGGAAGACCTGAAGAATCCCGGCATTGCCCGCAGCGGCCTGAATGCGGACATCCTCGCGGCACTTGCGCAGCCGGGCGGCAGCGCGGATCAGGAGTCTTCGTCCGGGGACATCTTCGAAACGCGGTCGCCCTTCGATTCGACGGACCTTGATTCAGCGATCAACACCCTGCGGCAGGATGCGCTGCCGACGGGAGTGGTGTTCGACGACGAGAATCCGGTGGTCGAGCAAGTCGAAGACGAAACGAGCGACGAATCGAAGGCGCCCACGCGTTCAAAAATCAAACCCGGGCCGCAGAAAGAGCCTCCACGTGGGAAAGCTCCGCCGCGTGAAGAACGCGTCGAGGAGCCTGACGATCGACGACCATTGCCGCCGAGGACTCCCCGCGGGAAGGCCGCGGGGAGCGATCCTGGCAAGTCAGGACCGCTTCCCCGACGGCAGTCGAAGGCCGAGCGGGAAGCGGTGGAAAACCTCAGCGATTCGGCGAAGCACCGTTTCCAGAAACGGAAGCTGCCGCCGCGCGCGGAGACTGCTGCGCAGGCCGAGCCGGTGCAGGTGTCGGTCGATTCGGATCGGCTCAGGAAGTTCGTGCTGGCGGGAATCGCGCTCGCCATTCTCGTCGGCATTGGAGTCTTGATTTCGCGGATGTTCGGGGAAGCGCCTGTGGTGGACCGTGGCCAGGGCAATGCCGCTGCCGCTCTGCAGGGGGACCCGGCCCAGCAGCCTGCCGTTCCACAAGCGCCTACGGCGGGCGCGCCGGATGAAAACAACTCCCAGGACACTCCGGCCGCTTCCGGGGAGCCGAACGACGCATCGACGGCTCTTCGTAAGTCGTCCACACCGATCGCCGGCGCAGAAGACCTGGCCGATTTGAACAGTGTGGCCGCGCGGGAATTTCTGCCTGACTGGGTGTTCCAGGTTCGAAAGTCGCCGGTCGCGGATGCGAAAACCGTCGTCGTGCGACGTCCGGGGACGGCGGCCGTCGAGGGCGTAGCGACGTTCGCGGAGGCCCTCTCGAAGCTGCCGCCGGGGCCGGTCACGATCGAGTTTCATGGCGACGGTCCGTTTCTGATCGCACCGGGAACACTCCCTGCGCGACCGCAGCTTTTGTTGAAGGGGGCGACTGGATCGCGTCCCGTGCTCGTGTTCGCATCTGGCGATCTCAAGTCGGGGGACGCCTGCCTTCGTTCGGAAGGACCGATTGCGTTTCGCGGGCTGAACCTTGTCCTGACGACAAGCGGAGAGACAGCCGCCGGCGTCGCGATGATCGAGGCCTCCGCTGTTTCGCTGACTGATTGCACGCTCCAGTCGGTCGGGCAGGGGGGGGGCGGAAGTTCGCTGGTTCGCGTTTCAGGAGCCAGTCACGAGGGTTCCGGGGCGGTGCTCGAGAATTGCCACCTGCGCTCGGAACTGGGCGACGGGCTGTCGCTCATCGGACCGTCGGCGCGCGTGCTGGCTGGGAACAGCCTCTTCTGTTTTGACAAAGGGAGCGCGATTTCCATCGCGCCGGCATCCGCCGCAATCGGCGTCCGACAGGGACGCGAAGTCACGTTCCTCAGGTCGACGGTCATCTGCGGGACCACCGGGGTTTCGCTGACGAACTCGGCAACGGAACCGCCGGCGCCGGTCGCGTGGACCCTTCGCAAGTCGGTCATGAACGGGGCATCGCACGCGGCAACGCTGCTCCATCTGAAGGGATGGCCCGCATCCGAAGAAACACTGACTGACAAGCCGATACCGGTCGGCGTTTCATGGAGGTCGGAACAGTCGGTGCTGCAAGGGTGGGACGCCTACGCCCGAATCTCCACGGGCCCGACCGCCCCGGAGAATCTTTTCGAAGGAGACAGCGGGTGGCAGAAGTTCTGGCGGCAGCCGCCGGCCGGGACACGCCTGATCGAGAAGGGCGTCGACGTCCCGGGGGATTTCGCACTGGCCGACGCGTCGGCGCTCGCCTCGCTGGGATCGACCCGCGACATTGAGCCGGGGTGCAAGATCGCGGCCCTGCCGAATGCACTCGCGGAATTGATTGAACGGGTGCGGATCCTGGCGTCCGCGAGGCGGCTCCCAGCCGACTTCATCGCTTTTCGCAAACCGGCGATGATCGTCGAGTTCAATGACATCAAGGCGGGGACGCTGAACGCGTTGCTCAACGACCGGTCGAAATGCCCGGACGGGGCTCTTGTTCAGCTTCGCGGCGCCGGAATCAAGACGCTACCTGCGATTCAGATTCAGGATCGCACGCTGCACATCGAGTTCGTGCAGGCGGACGGGGCTCCGCTGACGATCCGGCCGCAACCCGGTCTGACGGCCGGAGCACTCATCACGATCCAGGGAGGGAGCATCTCCTTCCTGAATGGGCGATTTCTGTTGCCCGAATCGGACCGCCAGACTTTTCCGCCGTCGTTGATCGATGTGGTGGGAGCCGACTTCGCCCTGACGAACTGCACATTGACGGGGCCGTCCGAGGTTTCGACGCGCCTGGGCCCATTGATCCGCTGGACCGCGGGCGGCGGAGGGACAGGGCTGCTCATCAAGGATTCGTTCCTGGCCGGAGGTCGAGTTTCGGTGGAAGCCGACATGACTGGACGGATGCTCGAGATCGACAACTCCGTCCTCGCTGCCGTCGACGACTCGATCGCCCTTTCGATCGCCGACGCAGCGCGTTCCGCCGATCTGACGGTGGCGTCGTCGACGCTGGCGGCCGGCCGCTCGATAGTGAACCTGACCGCGCTGCCGCCAGGAGAAGCGCCGGTCCTGACCGCGATTGTGAATGACAGCCTGGTCCTCGGTACGCAGGCCGGCGGAAAAGCGTCGATGCTTACGGCCCCAGCCGTGGAAAGCCTGTCTCGGATTCGCTGGTGGGAAGACGGAGTTGGTTATGCCCGGAACACGTCGACGACTGTGAGACTGGCTGGCGGAGGCGAGGCCCTTGGAGACTGGAGCAAACTCTGGGGAGCCGGCCACGTCCTTCGGGTCTGCATCTCGGAACTGGCCGTCCTTTTCGAAAAGCCGCTGGAGAATCTCTCGAAGGCCGAACCGGCCATGTTTCACCTGAATCCGGGGTGCCTCGCTGCGGCGTGGAGCTCGACCGGCGGTCCTCTGGGAGCAACCGGCCCAGCGATCGGGGCGTCATCGGAGACGCAGTCGACGCCTGCTGCCGAACAAGGGGCCTCAAAGCCTCCGGGCAATCTTCCCAAGAGGCCGCGTTCGGTTTTCTAGTTTCGCGGCAGATTTCGGCGGGGCGCGCGAATTGTTGTCATTTCGCTACAATCCGGCCGCACGCATTTTCCAACCGAGATCGGCCTCATGTCGCTGGATGTCTATTCACGCTGGTTCCATATCTGGTTTGCCGCTGTCCTGCTGGGCGGAGCGGTGTTCCAGTGGTTTGCGCTGGGCCCCGCAGTCAAGGATCTGAGCGAAGAGCAGAAGCCGCTCTTCCGCGAGTGGATTAACGCACGCTGGCGGCTGGTGGTGATGCTGGGATCGCTGATCCTGCTGATCACCGGGTTGTACAATTATCTCGTGGTTCTGCGCCCCCTGCACAAGGGGGACGGCATTTACCACATGCTGATGGGATTCAAGATCCTGCTGGCGCTGGCGGTCTTTTTCTTTGCCTCGGTGCTTGCAGGACGATCGCCGAAGTTCGAGAAGATGCGTCGCCGGAGCGGGGCCTGGAATCTGGTGTTGATTGGACTTCTGACGGCGATTGTCGCTCTCGGGGGCTACCTGAAAGTGGCGCGTCCGCCGGTCATCGCTCCCGTTCCCGCACCGGCCGTCCCTCCCGCGGAACCCGCGGCCGCCTGAAAGTTGTTTTCCGGTCCGGAGATCGCGACAAACTGCGCCGATTTTGCGGCGTACGTCCGTGCAACGGGCGGTTGCCGGGTTCGGAAGCGGGCGTGAGTCGCCTGCTTTGTTGAAGCCTGCATTTCGCGGCCTTAGGATCGCCATTTCGTCACCGTTCGGCGCTACCTGGCCGGCCGGCGACCTTGGTTGTTGCGCTCATCGATTGCTCGGAGTTCGTTCATGTCGTCCACAGCCGGTCAGAATATTTCCAGCGTCCTCCACGAGGATCGCAAGTTTGCGCCGCCGGCAGACTTCACCGCCCAGGCCAACATCTCCAGCGAAGCCCAGTACCAGGAGATGTGGAATCGGGCGAAGGACGATCCCAGCGGTTTCTGGGGCGAAATCGCCCGTGAGAACCTGACCTGGTCGACACCGTTCAAGCAGACGATGGCCGGAGAGATGCCCGAGACGAAGTGGTTCGTCGGCGGCAAGCTGAATGCATCCGTTCAGTGCCTCGACCGGCACGTCGCGACGTGGCGGAAGAACAAGGCGGCCATCATCTGGGAAGGGGAGCCTGGCGATACGCGCGTCCTGACCTACGGCGACCTCCACCGGGAAGTGTGCCGTTTCGCCGGCGTGCTGAAGACGCTCGGCGTGACTACGGGCGACCGAGTCACCCTTTACATGCCCATGATTCCCGAACTGGCGATCGCCATGCTGGCCTGTGCCCGCATCGGCGCTACGCATTCGATCATCTTCGGCGGATTCAGTGCCGACGCTGTCGCCGACCGGAATAACGACGCGCAGGCCAAGCTGATCATTACGGCCGATGGAGGCTGGCGACGCGGGAAGGAAGTCGAGCTCAAGTCGGCAGTCGACGAGAGCCTGGCGAAGTCAGATTCGGTGAAGCAGGTGATCGTTGTCCGCCGGACCGGCACGCCGGTCACGATGGTCGAGGGCCGCGACCT
Organism: Caulifigura coniformis; assembly: GCF_007745175.1. Lineage (GTDB taxonomy): Bacteria > Planctomycetota > Planctomycetia > Planctomycetales > Planctomycetaceae > Caulifigura > Caulifigura coniformis. The sequence goes on from NZ_CP036271.1 coordinate 5,915,378, forward strand.
GTGGTGGCACGACCTGATGGCCGACGCCCCGGCCGATTGCGACGCCGTCGCGGTCGATTCCGAGCACCCGCTGTTCATCCTGTACACGTCCGGAAGTACGGGGAAGCCGAAGGGGGTCTTGCATTCGACGGCCGGTTACGTGCTCGGCTCGATGATGACCACGAAATGGGTATTCGACCTGAAGGAAGAAGACACCTACTGGTGCACGGCAGACATCGGTTGGATCACCGGCCACAGCTACGTGTGCTATGGCCCTCTGGCGAACGGCGCGACGGTCCTCATGTACGAAGGAGCCCCCAACTGGCCGGACGAAGGCCGGTTCTGGGAGCTGATCGAGAAGTACAAAGTTTCGATTTTCTACACTGCGCCGACAGCCGTCCGTGCATTCATCAAGTGGGGCGATCAATGGCCCGCAAAGCACGACCTTTCGTCGCTGCGGCTGCTGGGGTCGGTCGGCGAGCCGATCAATCCGGAAGCGTGGATGTGGTATCACCGCGTGATCGGCGGCGAGCGCTGTCCGATCGTCGACACGTGGTGGCAGACCGAAACGGGCGCCATCATGATCAGCCCGCTCCCGGGCATCACGTCGACGAAGCCAGGCAGCTGCACGAAGCCGCTTCCGGGCGTCGTGTGCGACATCGTCAACGAAGCGGGCGAGTCGATTCCTGCCAACCAGGGGGGGCTTCTTGTCATGAAGCAGCCCTGGCCGAGCATGCTGCGGACGCTGTATGGCGATCACGCGCGTTTCAAAGACACCTACTTCTCGAAGATTCCGGGTTGCTACTTCGCCGGCGACGGAGCGCGTCGTGACGACGACGGCTACGTGTGGGTGATGGGCCGCGTCGATGACGTCCTGAACGTCTCCGGTCACCGGCTGTCGACGATGGAAGTCGAGTCGGCGCTGGTGTCTCACCCGTCTGTTGCCGAAGCGGCCGTTGTCGGATTCCCGCACGACATCAAGGGAGAAGGCATCTGCTGCTTCGTCAGTCTCAAGGAGGGTAACGGCGATGAGGTTCTAAAGAAGACGCTCATCGGGCATGTGCGTCATCACATCGGCGCACTGGCCACGCCGGACCAGATCCGGTTCACGAGCGCCCTGCCGAAAACCCGCAGCGGGAAGATCATGCGGCGACTTCTGCGCGACATCGCGGCCGGTCGCGAGTCGGTCGGCGACACGACAACGCTCGAGGACTACACGATCATGGCCAAGCTCCGGCAGGAAGATGAGTAACGGCTGGCGATGGCCGGCTGTTCCACAGCGCTCGACGGGGCCGTATTGCAGGTTTGACGCGGTGCGCCGGCTTCGGCCGGCCAGTCGCGAACGTGGAGTCACTGAATATGTCTGATTCCACCGTCCGGTCGGAAGCCCTTCGTGTCGGAGTCTTGATTTCCGGCAGTGGCACCACGCTGGTCAATTTCCTGAAAGAACGGGAGGCCGGGCGGCTGCCGATCGAGATTCCCATCGTGATCGCCGATCGTGAATGCGGCGGGATCTCGAAATGCATCCAGGCAGGCCTCGCCTGTGAGGTCCTTCCCCGGCGGACTTTTGAGAATACTGCTGAATTCAGTCGAGCCATTTTCGACCGGATGCGTGCGGCGAAAGTGGACCTGGTGACCTTGGCCGGTTTTCTGGCCCGAGTGGACGTCCCCGACGACTTTCATCAGCGGGTGATGAACATTCACCCGTCGCTGATTCCGGCCTTCTGCGGGAAAGGGATGTACGGGCATTTCGTACACGAGGCAGTCATCGCGCGGGGCTGCAAGGTGTCTGGCTGCACTGTGCACTTCGCTGACAGCGAATATGACCACGGGCCGATCATTTCGCAGAAATGCGTTCCGGTCATCGACGGGGATACACCCGACATCCTGGCGGCCCGCGTCTTTGAAGCGGAGTGCGCCGCCTATCCGGAGGCGATCCGCCGGTTTGCTGCCGCTCGCCGGTAGCCCGCTTCGCGGTTGAAAAAGAACGACGCCGACCATGAAAGGTCGGCGTCGTTGGACCCAGTCCGTCGCGACGGCCGAATCGATTACTTGGGCACCACCGGCGGCGGCGTCAGGGGCTTTTTCTCGGATTCAGCGCCTGAACGGGCCGGAGGAGTTGAACCGGCGCCCGACGAGGAGCCGGGATTTACGCCCGGCTTGGGAGGAGTTGCCGGGCCGCGGTCGGCGTTGTTGCCGGCCCGTGCTCGGGGCGGCGTTGCGTCATTGCGTCCGGGGTTCGTTCCCGGTTCAGCACGCGGCGGAGCGTTGTCGCGGGGCTCGGTCCGGGGGCGGTCGTCTTTGGCTCCGGGAGCCGGAGTGGGAGCACGGTCCGGGCGGTCGCCGTCGCGTGTTCCGGCATTCGGGCGATCGCTGTCCCGCGTGCCAGCGCTCGGCCGGTTGCGGTCGTCGTCCTGGTTACGGTCGCGGTTCGGGCGGTCACGATCAGCCGCGTTGTCGCGGTTGGCTGGGTCAGGGTCGCGATCACGGTCCCGGTTGCGAATATCGACATCAACGTCCGCTCCCTGGCGGAACGTCGTGCGGTTACGCCCGCCCGCGCGGACATTGAACGACGCGAAGACCTGGTCGCGGAAGCCCGGAGCGTAAAGGTCGGGCCACTGGTTGCTCGAGAAGAACTGCACCCGTTCAAACTGCGTCGGCGCGATGTCGACAAAGACGATCCGGTCGGCGGGCCGGTACTGGACAACATCGAACGGGACGACATATTGCCGGTTGTCATAGGACGCGACGTAGTAGTCGATGCAGCCTCCTTCCGAGTACACCACGTCGACGATTTCGCCGGCCGGTTTGTCGTCCTGGATGACGACTTTCGTTTTCAGAATGTTGCTGATGCGCCGGACTTCGACGCTGCCGCCGGCGCGGTCCTGGGCGCTCAATTGCGCGGTGGCCGCTGCGAGGGTGAGGCCCGCGAGGGCCGTTTTCAGAAAGTAGTGACGTTTTGACATAGGGCTTTCTCCAGTCAACGCAGGGGAGTGACTGCGCACGTCCATCGAGCGCAGTGCAGATCGTGGAATGGCCCGAATGCAACGGTAGTGCCGAAGAAATGCTTCACTGAGCGAACACGCCGGGAACTGCGGCAATGCCAGTGATTTCTCGCTCATCTGCCGTCCACGCCGCATACTTCACGCGGCGAAGCATGTCAGGCGATGATTCAGCGTGAGAGATCAACTGGCAAATGAACGCCTGTGATGCGGGAACGCCTGGGCGCCGATCGTGAAAGCTTCACGAGGCGACGTCATCCGAGGCGGCCGAATTGCCGGTCGAGTTCGGCGCGGGAGAGCGTCAGCGCGGTGGGGCGGCCGTGCGGGCAATGGTGGGCATCATCCACGAGATGCCGCTGGGCGAGCAGGCTGTCGATTTCCTCGGAGGTCAGTCGCTGTCCTGCCTTGATCGCAGCCTTGCAGGCCATCATGTGCAGGAGCGAGTCGATAAGGTCCCGCCTCGTCAGTTTCTGCCCGGCCTGCTCAATCTGTTCGACGACCGCCCGGACGAGTTCGACCGGGTCGGCTCGCCTGAGGAGGACCGGATACGCGGAAATTCCGACGCTTCGGCCGCCGAGTGACGACACTTCCAGCCCCAGTTCCGACAGGACCTCCGTCTGATCGAGCAGCAGGCCGACCTCCCGCGGAGTCAATTCTGCCAGGACGGGCATCAGCAGCCGCTGAACTTCCATGCGGCCTTCGAGCACGCGTCGACGGAGCTGCTCATACATGATCCGCTCATGAAGGGCATGCTGATCGATGAGCGTGACGGCATCGCCTGTTTCCACGACGAGATAGCAGTCGAGCACCTGCATCGCCCGCGGCAGATCTTCATCGGACCGGCTTGCTGGTACTGGATCAGGGCCGGGGAGGTCAGTGACGGGCCGCGGGGCCGGAGGGCCCCCCGGGCTGAGGTCGGTCGTCTGAGAGGCAGGGGCCGGCCAGACGGAGGGCGAGTGATCGGAGGGGCGGTGCTCGAGCGCGGCGGCCGCGGCCTCGAGGTCCTCGATCCCTTCGCGGGGAGGGGCCGTTTCCAGGTGAGATTTCGCCCAGGCCGCAAACTCTGAACGCTGCCGCTCCTCGACGAGCGAGTCGTACGCCGTTCGAGGCGGCTGTGTCGAGGGAGAGGGGGAGAACAGCGGCAACTCGGGGGACAGCACCGGGGCGCCGGCCGCCAATGTCGACCGGCCTGCCGTCGGTTGCAGGGGACTTTCAAAGTTCAGGCCCAGGAACTTGCGGCGAATGCTGGAGAGCACCAGCCGGTAGAGACGCTGGGGATCGACGAAACGGACCTCCGCCTTGGTGGGATGGACGTTGACGTCGACTTCATCCGGAGGCACTTCGAGGAACAGAAAGCAGACCGGCTGCCGGCCGACCATCATCAGGCCGCGGTAGGCCTCCGTCAGCGCGTGCTGAACCGTGCGATCCTGGATCCAGCGGCCGTTGACGAACAGGTACTGGGCCTTGCGGGTCGCGCGACTTTCGTCGGGGTGCCCCGTGAAGCCCCACAGGCGCAGTCCGGCCTGATCCCCTTCGATCGGGATCATCCGCCCGCGGAGTTCCGTGCCGAACACCTGCTCGATGCGGTCGCCAAGGTCGTCGACGGCCGGGAGCTCGAAGACGAGTTTGTCATTGTGGCGCAGGGTGAAGTGGATTCGCGGCTGGGCGAGGGAGAGACGCGTGAACTGCTCGCTGATATGGGCGAACTCGGTGGCCTGCGACTTCAGGAACTTCCGGCGAACCGGCGTGTTCAGAAACAGTTGGCGGACGTCGATCTGGGTTCCCGCGGGGGCGCCGCAGGGGCGAGGGGCGGTCATGACCCCGCCTTCGACTGTGATCTCCGTTCCCATCTCGAGGTCAGCGGGACGCGTGCGCAGCCGGAACGAGGAGACTTCCGAGATCGAGGCGAGCGCCTCGCCGCGAAAGCCCATGGTCTGGACGCGGAAGAGATCGTCCGCGTCAGCGAGCTTGCTCGTGGCGTGTGCGGTAATGGCCAGTTCGATGTCTTCAGGATGGATTCCGCAACCATCATCGACGATGCGGATCAGTTCGGCTCCTCCCTGCTGACACTCAATGTCGATGCGGGTGGCGCCGGCATCGATCGCGTTTTCGAGCAGCTCTTTCACGACGCTGGCCGGGCGCTCGATCACCTCTCCGGCCGCGATCTTGTTGACCAGCGCCGTCGAGAGTTTCCGGATCCGTGGGGCTGCCTCCGTGTGCGCGCTCGACATCAGAATCTGACAGTAGGTGGAATCCGCCCGCCGGCGGAAAGCCTCGGCGTGGCTGCATCACGGGCCCCTTCAGCGGGCCAGTCGTGGTCAGTGCAGAATACGCGGGCGTCCCTGAAAACTCCACGAGGTCGGAACGTGGTAACGGCGAGGCGATCGGCGTATCTTGGCGGTCCGACTTCCTTCCCGGCGTTCCCCATCAGCCCCCTGAGCCCCATGCGGATTCTCTTTCTCGTGATCGGCCTGGCCGCAGGCCTGTGTTTCGCCGCGACTGTGGACGCCGCCTCGCCCGGGAAGCTGGAACTGAAGGACGGCGACCGCGTGCTGTGGATTGGCGGCACGCTCATCGAGCGCGAACAGATCTACGGATACTGGGAAGCGATGCTGACTGCCTCGTTTCCCGATCGCTCGATCCGGTTCCGTAATCTGGGCTGGAGCGGGGACTCCGTGTGGGCGGAGTCGCGCGGGATGTTCGATGCGCCGGCCGAAGGCTACAAGCGGATGCTGGCGATGTCGGCGGATTTCAAGCCGACTCTGATCATCCTGGCATATGGAGGCAATGAGTCGTTCGCCGGTCCAGCCGGGCTCGAACGATTTGTCGCCCAGTACAAAAAGTTGGTTGACGATCTCAGGAAGCCCGGCGTGCGCTTCGCATTCCTGCTTCCGGTCGACATGGAGCCGGCTTCCACGGTCGACCCCGACCTGGCGATGTCGTTCAACAAGGGGGTGGTCGCTTACCGGGAAGCGATCCGGAAACTGGCCGACGCGGAAAACGCCCCTGTGATCGACCTGACCAGGGCGGCGGCCGAGGAATCGGCGATCGCGGGCCGGTCCCTGACGACGGACGGGCTCCACGGGACCGCGGTCGGCTACTGGGCCCTGGCGCATCGCCTGCGGGACCAGGTGGCTTCCACCCGCGAGGGAGTGGTGCTTCCGCTGCCGGCGAACGCCCATCCTCCCGAGCCATCAGCCGCCTCGGCCGACCGGATTGAGCAGATGCGGCTGGCGATCATCGCCAAGAATGAGCTCTTCTTTCACCGCTGGCGTCCTCAGAACTTCACGTACCTGTTCGGGTTCCGGAAGCACGAACAGGGGAATAATGCCGTGGAGATCCCGCAGTTCGATCCGCTGATCGAGAAGCAGGAAGAGGTGATTTCGGCGCTTCGGCAGGGGAATTGATTTTCGCGGGGACGGTCGCGAAAGTTCGCGACACAAACAGCCCAGTCGTGTGATCACGCCCACACGCGTGCCCGCCAGTACGGTCGTCGAGCATCCAGGACGACCAGGCGGCCGCAGTACTCATGAATTGACCCAATGCTTGACCTGACGTTTATCACGGAAAACGCGGACGCCATCCGCCAGAACTGCAGCAACCGCGGGGTCAAAATCGACCTGGATGAGCTGCTCACGCTGGCGGAATCCCGTCGCGGACTGATCGGGGCGGGAGACCGGCTGCGCCAGGAGCAGAAAGACGTTGCCGCCCGGATTCCGAAAGCGACCGCCGAGGAACGGCCGGCACTGATCGCCCGCGGGAAAGAACTGCGTGAGCTGGTCTCGGCCAGCGAGAAGCAGGTGGGCGAAGTCGAGGAGCAACTGCGCTCACGACAGATGCAGATTCCGAATATGACGCATCCCCAGGCCCCGGTCGGGCCGGATGAATCGCACAGCGTGACGGTCCGGGAGTTCGGGGCGAAGCCGACGTTCGACTTTACTCCGAAGGGACATGTCGAACTGATGGAAGCGCTGGATCTCGTCGACCTCGAAGGCGGGTCGCGGGTTGCCGGTCACGGGTTCTACTTCCTGAAGAATGAAGCGGTGCTGCTCGAGCAGGCGCTCATCAACTACGCGCTGGCGAAGCTGCGGGCCGAGGGATTCACGCTGCTGACGACGCCTGACCTGGCGCGGGACGAAGTGCTGATGGGGACGGGATACATCCCCCGCGGCAACGAAGCTCAGATCTATTCGATCCAGGGGAGCGACCTCTCGCTGGTGGCGACGGCCGAGATTCCGCTCGGCGGATTGATGAAGGATCAGATCCTCGATGCGGGCAAACTGCCGCTGAAGCTGGGGGGCCTGTCGCACTGCTTCCGCACCGAAGCGGGGGCTCATGGGAAGGCGACGCGCGGGATTTACCGCGTCCACCAGTTCACCAAGGTCGAGATGTTCGCCTACACGGCGCCGGACGTCGCGGCGTCCGATGCGATGCACGCCACGATCGTGCGGATTGAAGAAGAGATCTTCCAGGGGCTCAAGATTCCGTATCGCGTGATCGACATCTGCACGGGCGACCTGGGAGGCTCGGCCTTCCGGAAATTCGACCTCGAAGCGTGGATGCCAGGCCGGAATGAATATGGTGAAATCACTTCGGCGTCGAACTGCACCGACTTCCAGTCGCGACGACTCGGCATCCGCTGCAAGTCGCCCGATTTCAAGGGGACGCGTTTCGTCCACACGCTCAACGGGACGGCGATCGCCGTGACGCGCGCGATGATTGCCCTTCTCGAAAACTATCAGCAGGCGGACGGCAGCGTCGTCGTTCCGGATGTGCTGCGTTCGTGGATGGGCGGACTGGAACGCATCGCCCGGTAAATCGCGGGAGACGCCGGGGATGACCTCGAACCTGACAGTTCCCACTTCGACTCTGAGAGGACCGTTGCCACATGAAGATCGCGCGTCTGCAGGAATCGTCTGGAACCATTGTCACCGCGATTCGCCATGACGACGGTCGCTTTACGAAGGCGACCGGCTCTCTGGAAACTGGCTTCAAGGATTCGGGCATTGCCGTCAGCGGCAAGCTCCTGGCGCCGGTCGATCCGCGAATCATCCTCTGTATCGGGCTCAACTACCGGAAGCACGCGGAGGAGGGGGGCAAGCCGGTCCCCGAACTGCCGGTGCTGTTCATCAAGGGGCCCGGGGCGACCAACCATCCCGGCGACGAGATTGTCCTTCCGCGGAAGCTGCGGAGCGACATGGTCGACTACGAATGCGAACTCGCGATTGTCATCGGCCGCGTTTGTAAGAACGTCAGCAAGGCGGAGGCGTTGCAGTATGTCGCCGGTTACACGTGCGGAAACGACGTGAGTGCGCGCGACTGGCAGATGAAGTGGGGGGGCGGGCAGTGGTGTCGGGGGAAGACGTTCGACACGTTCTGTCCGCTCGGGCCGTGGATGGTGACGCCCGATGAAGTTGGAAATCCGAACGAACTCCGCATCATGACTCGCCTCAACGGTGAGACGATGCAGGACTGGTCGACGAGCGACATGATTTTCGACGTGCCGACGCTGATCGAGTTCCTCAGCGGCAGCACGACCCTGATGCCGGGGACTGTCATTCTCACAGGAACGCCGCATGGCGTCGGCGGCGCCCGGAAGCCCCCCGTTTTTCTCAAGGCGGGCGACGCGGTCGAGATCGAGATCGAGAAAATCGGCGTATTGTCGAACCCGGTCGTCGAAGAAGTGGTCTGAGAAGCCATCGCCCCGGCCGCTTCAGAGCAGCCGGGGCTTTTTTTCTATCCAGCAGCGGCGCGGCCGGGAGATGCACGCCCCACCCGGGCGTGGACAGGCCTTCAGGCGGCGGTGGTGACCGTCCTCGTGCGCGACATCGACCACCCGAGCAGGGGGGGAGTAATCAGGGTCGTCACCATCACCATGACGACGATCGCCGTATTGATGGCCGGGCTGACAACGGGCTGTCCGTCGATCTTCAACTCCGCGCCGATCGCGGCGAATATCAGCCCGACTTCACCGCGGGGAATCATCCCGATTCCAATGCTCAGACGGTCCAGGCCGCGCTCGATGGGGCCGAACGCGCAGACCTGTTTGCCGATGATCGCCGCGATCGTGAGGGCCGCCGCGAGGCCGAGTACGGTCGTGTTCGCGAAGCTGCGAAGATCGACGGTGAAGCCCATCATCACGAAGAAGATGGGAACGAGCATCGTGGTGATCGGAATGACCTTTTCCTCCATCGAGTCATGGTCGTGCAACTGGAGCGCCCGATAGTGCCGCTCGTCGAGGATGAGGCCGGCGGCGAACGCTCCGACGATCGGCGCCAGTCCGACCAGGGCGGCGACCCACGCCAGGAGGAAACAAACCAGCAGGCCGGTGACCGTCATCATGCCGTGCACCCGGAGCCGCGCCATGAGCTTGTAGACATGAGGGAACAGGTACTCACCCAGGACCACCGCCCCGACGAGGAACCCGACGGCCTTCCCGGTGATCACGGCCACTTCTTCGAGACTGGCGGTCCCCTTGACGATGATCGCCTGGACGACTGCAAGGACAATCAGGCCCATCACGTCGTCGATGACCGCGGCGCCGAGGACGATCTGCGATTCTTTGAGGTCCGTCTTGCCGAGGTCCTTGAGAACGCGGGCGGTGATGCCCACGCTGGTGGCGCACAGCGTCGCCCCGAGGAACAGATGCACGTGCCAGGATTCGTCCGGCAGGAACCACTTCCCTACGAACCAGCCCAGGATCATCGGTGCGACGACTCCGAGAATCGCCACGAGGAATGCGGACGCGCCGACGCGGCGCATATCGCCCAGATTCGATTCGAGTCCAACTTCGAACAGGAGCAGGATGACGCCGATTCGGGCCAGCATGTCGAGCGTGGTCGCCACGGCCGTCGCGCTGGCTCCATGGGCTTCAACCGACGGAGCACGGAGAAACTCGAAGCCGTCGTAGCCGGCCAGGATCGCGTTGCCCATCAGGACGCCGACGAGCAATTCACCCAGAACGGCCGGCTGCTTGAGCCGGACCATCAAGGCCCCGCCGACCTTGGCAGAAAACAGGATCAAGACGAGTCCGAGCAGCAGCGGCGTGACCGGATCGGCATGCCCCCCTCCGTGATCGAAGTCGGGATGCGCGGCCGCCGCTGCCGGGGCTTCGGCGGTCGAGACGACCTCCTGGCAGGACGCTGTTCCGGACAGCATTGCGAGCAGGACGATGGCGGTCAGTCCGATTCTTCCCAGCGGAAATCTCCGATTCGCAGTCAATCCAGTCACCATCGCTCCTGCCGGTCGAGTTACACGAGAAAACCCAGCCGCAAGAGGCGGCTGGGTTTCGAGCTCGGCGTCAGATTCGTGTGTTCCGTCGTGACTTGCAAGGACGCGGAAGGTGACGGTTTGATCAAACTTTCACGTTGATCTCGTATCCCTTGCGCTGTTCGCGGGACTGCCAGCCGTTCGCTTCCTCGTCGCCGACGACCTGCTGCCGGGTGGCGTCCCACTGGATCTTGCGATCCAGGCGGATGGCAATGTTCGCGAGATGGCAGGTCGTCATGGAGCGATGGTGAGTGTAGACGTCGGAGATTGGCTGCTCCCGGGTCTTGATGCACTCGAAGAAGTTGCCCATGTGGTTTCCGGGCTGCTTCCCCTTGTACAGCTTCACCAGGGCATCTTCGGGCAGGGGATTGGACTTGAGTTCCTCGACCGGCGCCCCTTTCATCGCCCCGCGGCTGACGTGGAAACGGCCTTCGGTTCCTTCGAACAGGATGCCGTTGCCGTCCGGCGAATCGCTGACGATGTGCATTTCGACGTTGCCCGGGCACATGACCTTGACGTCGAACTTGCCGGCGACGTTATACATGTCGTCGCGCGTCGGCATGCCGCGACTGTCGAGCGGGCAGAGGGACTCGATCGATCCCGGGACCGGTTCGGCGGAGAGCGGGCCCGTTTCGTCGATGCCGAGCGCCCAGTTGGCGATGTCGACATGGTGGGCCCCCCAGTCGGTCATCTTTCCGCCCGAGTATTCGTACCACCAGCGGAATTCGTAGTGCACCCGGCTGTGCGGATATTTGGCCTTCTCGTTGGCCATCGGTTTCGAACGGTATTTCACCATCGGCGCCTGGCCGAGCCACATGTCGAAGTTGAGTTCCCTGGGAATCGCGACCTCGGGGATCTCACCGCTTGCTCCGACGCCGCCGATGTTGCAGGTGACCCGCTGGACCTTGCCGATGCGGCCGCCTTTGACCATCGCGACCGCCGTCAGGAAGCGGCTGCCCATTTCACTGCGCTGCTGCGTGCCCACCTGGAACACCCGCTTGGTCTCGTCGAGCACCTTGCAGATCTGCTTGCCCTCCATGATGGTCAGCGTGAGCGGCTTCTCGCAGTAGACATCCTTGCCCGCCTGCATGGCTTCGATGGCGATCTTCGAATGCCAATGGTCCGGCGTCACGATCGTGACGACATCGATGTCCTTGCGGTCGAGCAGTTTCCGGTAGTCTTCGTAGGAGTCGACCGGCTTGCTGTTCTTCTCGCCGTTCTTCTGCTTCGCAACTTCGAGACCTTCGCGGAGATGGTTGGCATCGACGTCGCAGACCGCGACCGCGGTCGAGTAGTTGGCCGCGCCCCCGATGATCTGCTTCCAGCGGTCGCCCGTGCCGATACAGCCCAGCAGCGGCCGTTCGTTCGGGCTGCGGTTTTCCTGGGCCAGGGAACGCGAACTCGAAAACCAGTAAGGCATCACCGCTCCGGCCGCCGCGGCGGTGGAGATCTTCAACACATCACGACGGCTGGTGCGAACAGGCACAGGAGCGCTCCCGGAAGGAAAGATCGGACCCTTGTCAGTGACAGTCTACGCGTTGGCGACAGTCTAAGCCGCACGATTCAGGGAAGGCGAGCGTACGCCGGCGAACGGCATGCGGTCGATACAGCCGATGGAATGGCAAGCACCTCCATCAAGAGAATGCGGAGCGGCGAGCGGATGTTCCCGTAGCGGCAGATTTCAGATCTGCATTCTCGCGGTGAGTCCTCCATTCAGTGACACCACCCCTCGAGACGCGACCTTCGTTCGAGAGATCCATGTTCTCGAAGTCGCCCGTCGTGAAGACGCAGGCAGTGGAGCCGGTCCCGGTTTCCAGGGCCGACAAAGGGAGGCCCCGGAAGACGTCATCGGTTCTACTGGTTCTGCCGCAGTGCGGGTATGAGGACACCCTCCGGTACAAACCGCATCGAAATGCTGTTCACGCAATGCCGGATGTTTCTGGGTGTCAGCCGCTCACCCTGAAAAACGTGTCCCAGGTGTCCGCCGCAGTGGTGGCAGACAATTTCGACGCGGTAACCATCCGCGTCGGCGTGGCGGTCGACGGCGCCCGGGATCTCGTCGTCGAAGCTGGGCCAGCCACAATGGCTGTCGAACTTGGCCTCGGATTTGTACAGCGGAGCATTGCACTGTCGGCAGATGTAGACGCCCGCCGCTTTATTGTCGGTGTACTCGCCGACGAAAGGCCGCTCGGTCCCCTTATGAAGGATCACGCGGGCTTCTTCGGGCGTCAGCGGGTTGTACGAGGCGGACATGGGGACTCCTTGCAGATGCCCCGGCCGTGGCAGCGTCCGGGGCTCTGAACGCGAACAGGTCAGACGATCGTCAGCGTCACGTTGATGTTGCCGCGGGTCGCGTTCGAATACGGGCAGACGAAATGCGCCTTGTCGACGATCTCCTGCACCTCTTCCTTCGGCATGCCGGGCGCGCTGATCTTCAGCTCGACTTCAATGCCGAAGCCGGTCGGCAGCGTGCCGATTCCGACGGCGCCCTCGATCGAGGTGTCCGCGGGAAGCGACTTCTTCTCCTTCATGGCGACGAACTTCATCGCGCCGAGGAAGCAGGCCGAATAGCCGGCCGCGAAGAGCTGCTCGGGATTGGTTCCCGCGGCGCCATTGCCGCCGAGTTCCTTGGGAGTGGTGAGTTTGACGTCCAGGATTCCGTCGGACGATGTGGCTTTGCCTTCACGTCCGCCGGTGGCCTTGGCGTGGGCGGTGTAGAGTGCTTTTTCGATGGGCATGGGTGGCCTTTTGCAGTGGCAGTGGCGAAGTGAAGCGGCGCGCCTGTTATGTTAGCCGACCTTGGGCGGAAGGCGATGGCCCCCCTGGAGGCAGGCGCCCGGCCTTCCGGATGGGTAATTCTCAGCGGGAGTCGATGGATGACGACACCAGTCGAGTCGGTCGCCGGACCTGATGGCGTGGTTCGGCGGGGGAAGCGGTTCGGTTGGCCGACGCTCGTTGTCGTCACGATCGCGGCCCTCTGGGCCGGGGGAGCCATTCGCAATGCGATGGCTAAGTCTTATCAGGCCGACCTGTTGGCGACGTTCCCGTCGTTTCTGGAGATCAATTCGCCTGTCTCGATTCAGATGGACTGGAATGCCACCGAAACGGAAATCGACGGCACCTCCATGTTTCGCCAATACTCCGGGCCAGCGACCTATCTGATCAGGAATCAAAGCGATCGGCCGATCAAGATGGTCTTTCCGCCGCAGAATGGCTTTCGTTTCGAAGTCCGGGACACCGGAGCCTCGATGTCGCCGCGGACTTCCAAGGACATTCCGGCATGGGCACGGCGGAACTTCGTCCTGGAACTGACTCCGGGCGAAGAGCACCGATTTGAAGAGGACTACACGATCGCGAGTTCTCCGATTTCAGAGAAACGGTGCTACGGCCCTGTCGGACTCGATTTCGCTGCGCCGAGCGGTGCGGACGTCACCGGGTACGTGACCGGCACGGTCGTCTGCAAGATGAAGGCGAAGGTGACGAAGTCACGTCAGACTCACTGACACGACGCCCCGACGCGAGAGTCTTCTGGACAGGACCGCGGAGTCGCTGCTGCGTAACGTCTGCAACTCGGTCTGAAGGTTGGCGCCAACGGTTCAGTAAATCGGCCAGATCCCCGGCGTCGCGACTTCCAGCAAGTGGCCGTCGGGATCTCGGAAGTACCAGCTTGTCCCGCCACGCGGCCAGCGTGTCTCGCCCTCGAGCGCCACTCCGTGAGCCGCGAGATGTTCCCGCCAGCCATCGAGTGAATCGACGGCGAAGGCGATGTGGATCGGTCCCGACGCCCCGTGACCCGGAATGGTCCCTCCGGGCAGCACGGCCGTATCAGTCGTCGCGCCCTGTTTGAACAGCAGCAGAACGCAATCGCCTGGCAGCCCCATAGGCCGGAACCGGGAGTCGGCGGCGGGATCGCTGCCGTCAAAGAGCGGGCTTAAACGGAGGACCGACTCGTAGAACTTCTGGGAGCGGTCGAGGTCGTGAACGTAGAGGGCGGTTTCGAGGAGGCGCTTGATGGCGGGCATCGGTCATTCCCTGGTATGCGGCAGAGGGACCGCCCGGGGATCATGAACCACAGGCGGCCGTCAGCGAAGGTCTTTATAGGCGTCCCAGGAGAGATAGCCGACGATCGCCGCACAGACGAGCATGATGATGTCGAACATCATCGTCTGGCTGCGGCCGGCGAAGGGGATGCCGATGATCAGGTCAGACAGGGCCGCGACGCCGACCACCCCCGCACAAATCATTGCGGCGACCACCATCTTCTTTGAGGCGTCGGACATGGCGATGCAGGTCTGCTCGTGAAGTCGATCGTGTGGGGCTGGAACGTTCGGCCGGTTCGCAAACCTCGCGGACCAGCCGTGGAGCCGGATTCTAAACGGGCCGGCTGAGGTGATGCCAGTTGAGTCCGCACGGCTTGGCCCGGTGGGCCCGGGCAAGCGACTTGTTGTAGGGACGGTATGGAGCTTGAGGGGGAAATCCGGGCACGGGACGCCGAAACCACGCACAGGCCGCGGAACCACAGCGGCCGGAGGGCTTTGGACTTGCGTTCGGGGGACGCATCAATGGACACTGATGCACTGGATTGATCGCGATTCACAAGGACTTGACTTGATGGCCGGCGGAAGTCGCACCTCAGATCGACAGGGATGTTCGGAGTTTCGACGCTGGGCGTCCGTCAGCCGGCGGTCGGTGCTGGCGGCGGGGGGGGCGGCATCCCTGGCGGGAGTTCTCTCATCCGTTCCCGCCTCCGCGGAGGTGACGACCTCCGGAGCCGGTTTTGGACGGGCCAAACGCTGCATCCTGCTCTTCATGTGGGGAGGGCCGAGCCATCTCGATACGTTCGACCTGAAGCCAGAGGCACCCGATGAGGTCCGCGGGCCGTTTCGGCCCATTTCGACGGCGACGCCCGGGCTGCACCTGTGCGAACACTTCACCAAACTGGCCGGACTGACGGATCGGGTCGCCTTCATCCGGTCGTTGAACCACGACGATCCGGCGCACCTGTCCAGCGCTCATACACTGCTCACAGGCCACCTGCCGCCGGTGAACAAGAGTGACGCTGAGCCGCCGAGCCAGCGGGATACTCCCCACCTGGGGGCGCTGCTGAACAAACTGAGGCCTCAGTCGCTGGGGCTGCCCGGCTTCGTGACGATGCCCTGGCTGGCATATCACCCTGCTGCGCCAGGTGGAAAGGCCCCCGGACAGCATGGCGGGTGGCTCGGGCAGGCCTTCGATCCTCTCCTGATTGAAGGCGACCCCAATGCCCAGGGCTGGCAGGTTCCGGCCCTGTCACTCCTCGATTCCTCGACGGCGGATCGGGTGACGCGTCGCTCCGACCTGCTCGAATCACTCGACCAGCAGCGGCGACTGATCGACCTGGCGCCGGCCGGCCAGTTCCTGACGAAACAGCATCAGGCCGTGGATCTGCTGACGTCGCCCGCCGTACGGAAGGCGTTCGATCTTGGCCAGGAGCCGGAAGACGTTCGCAACCGGTATGGGCGAAACATTCACGGGCAGTGCGTGCTGCTGGCGCGGCGACTCGTCGAACATGGCGTGCCGTTCGTCTCCGTCAACTGGCACAACGACAACACGTCGTTCTGGGATACGCACGGGAACAATTTCGAGAAGCTGAAGAACCAGCTGATTCCTCCCTCCGACCAGGCGCTCTCCACGCTGCTGGTGGACCTCGCCGATCGTGGCATGCTCGACGACACGCTGATCGTCTGGGTTGGTGAATTCGGGCGTCAGCCAAAGATCAATAAGGCGAGCGCCGGTCGCGAACACTACCCCTATTGCTACAGCGGATTGATGGCCGGGGCGGGCATCACGGGCGGAGCGATCTACGGCAAGAGCGACAAGCAGGGGACCACGCCAATCGAGGATCCCGTCACGCCGCATGACCTCGCAGCGACGATGCTCCATGCGTTCGGGGTTCCGCATGACCAGACCCTGCCGGAGAAATCGGGGCGGCCAATCTCGCTCTATGCAGGGAAGCCGATTGCGAAGCTCTTCTCTTGAAACGGCTGGCTCGCGGGTGTCGCTGTACGGCGACGCGAACGGTGATTGCTGCACCGCCGGGGGTTACCAGGCGCCGTTCGAAACAGGGATCGAGAAATAGGGGCCCCCATTCTGCAACATGGCCTGCTTGCTCCCGCCCGCCTGCAAACGCGAATCGATTTCGATGGGAATCAACAGAGTGGACTTGCGGTCCTCTCCCGGTCGTGTCGGATAGCGAAGTCGCAGATGTCGATCCGGCGGAACAGAAACCTCCTCAATCGTCGCCCGACGAGTGAGCGGCCTTGCGACGTATCCTGTCGTTGCGGACGTGTAGACGTCTGAAATCATGCGATGGAACTGGGTGGCGAATGGAAGACCGGCAGGCTCCATCACGAATTGATCTCCCTGCACCCACCACCGGATTTCGCCGTCGTAGTACAGCCCTCCAGGATGGTGCCACGCGACGTAGTGCTCGCCGGTCCCGTCGGGGTTCAGCCTGAAACCCTGATCCAGGCGCGGACCAACCCACCTGATGCCCCATTGACCGACAAACTCAGGAGGATGAGTTCTTCTAAAGCGAAGAGAAATCACGCCGGCGGCGATGGCCAGGAGCGCAAACAGCGTCAGGCAGCGACGTGAAAACCGAAGGCGAGCACCCGAGGGCTGAAGCTCCGTCGCCGGCTTCGCTTCGTTCATCGCTCCCTCGTCATCGAGAGCTGGCGACTGTCCTCACCGTCCGTCGCGGAGCCGGTCGCCCAGGAAGTTGTCCAGCTCGGGGATCGCGTAGATCTTGGCGATCGTCTTTTCGAAGTCGTAGGGAATGCGGCGGTACTGGATGACGGGGCCGCCGGCCGATGCTCCGACCGTTGCGGTCCCGGCGGGAGGGGTGTCCGCAAGATCGCTTCCCCCCGGCCCACTCGCGGCCGCTTTGACGGCGCTGGCCATGTTGGGGTGGATCACCACGTAGCAGGCGCGATTGTCGGTGTCGCGCGGCTGGCCGACGGAGCCGACGTTGACGAGCGTCTTGCGGTCAGTGAACTCGTAGCGATAGTCGAACTCATCGGGCGACTGGAAGGTGCTCTCTTCGGTGAACACTCCCGGGATGTGGGTGTGCCCCTGAAAGCAGTAGTGCTCGACCAGGCCGAAGATGCGTTCCATCTTGCGCTGGTTGTAGATGTCTTCCGGGAAGACATATTCATTGAGCGGGTTGCGGGCCGAGCCATGAACGAAGAGGAATTGTTCCTCTTTCCGCATGCGGGGGAGCTCGCCGAGATACTCCCAGCGGCGCTCGTTGCCGGGCCCTGATTCGAGCATGTGACGGGTCCAGAAAATGGACCGTTCGGCGGCGGCGTTGAAACCTTCCGGGTCGAACAATGCCGCCTGATCGTGGTTGCCGAGGATGGTGACCTGGCAGTTTTTCATGACCAGGTCGATGCACTCGCGAGGATTGGGCCCATAGCCAATCACGTCGCCAAGGCAATAGATCTCCTTGATCCCCTGGCTCGAGATATCGCTCAGCACGGCCTCGAGAGCTTCGAGGTTTCCGTGGATATCGCTGATGACCGCTCTCACGATGTCCGCGCCGTGCAGAATGAGGTGGATGAGTTTGTCGTAAACCCTTGCCGTAGACCCAGTGTACGGCAGGTTTTCGAAGAGGGTCAAGGAGCGGGAATTTGAGTCGGAAATCGCATCCCGGGCGACCGTTCGGCTGGAAGGCTACCGCGGGAGCGACGCGGGTGTTCGCCGAATCCTGCCATCCGGCGGATGACATCACCGAACCGGGCCGGTGTTTCGTGAAATGCCGACTACAGCGATCCGAGGTTGCCGACTATAGTGACTATGACCTTTCAGGAGAGGGGGCCGATGTCACCCGCCCCTCAGTCGGGAGATGAACTGCTGTTCGGCGCCGCGGCCGTGATGGAGCCGGCAGCTGCCGCTCCGTTGACACGTTCAGCCCGCCGGCGGTTGAAAGAAGCGAAAGCCGAACGCCGCGCGAATGCGGCCGACGATGATCTGGCTGACGATCGCGAGACGCTCAAAAGCGGCTGGATCGCGATGGGGTTTTCGCTCGCCGTCCACGCATTCCTGCTGGCGGTCCTTGCCGTTCTCGTCGTGCAGGGCGCCTCGATTCGCTCCGACGAGACGGTGATCATTGATGGGAACCTGGGAGGCGGAGGCGGAAACGCCGGCCTGGGGGATCCGGTTTCGCTGAGTCTCGAGCCTTTGCTGCCGGCCGCCGGTGAGAACGCCTCGAGTGCGATGGCGACTGTCGACTCGGTGGCGATGGCTGCAACGCGCGGGCATCCGTTTGGCACTCCGGGCGGCGCTCAGGAAACGGGCCTCGGCGGAGGCCGCGGAGACGGATTCGGCGGTGGTGAGGGGGATGGATTCCTGCGGCTCCCGCGTGGGGCGGTGACGGCCGGGAGTTTCGCGGCGTGGACCGTGCCACAAGGGATCGACAACAACGGCCGTCGGATTCGCGAACGCGACGGGAAACCAGGCGAGCCGGGGGAATCGCCACTGGAAGGCGAGGTCTACTTCATCGTCATCCGGATCAAGCTCCCCGCGAACCGGTCGACGTATTCGCTTTCCGACCTGAGCGGATCGGTGATCGGCACAGACAAGTACCGTCAGATCATTCCCGAAGGCGTGTTCGTTCTGGCGAAGGACGGGCGGCTGGAGAAGCCGTCCCGCACCGGAAAGCTCGACGTCAAGAACCGCAGCATCGACATCGTGATGCGCGTGCCAGGGGCGGAGGGGCTGGTGAAGGACACGATCGAGCTGAAGTCGAAGCTGCTCAACGAAACTCAGCGCATGACGCTTGAGTTCGCGAAATAGCGGCAGCGGTCACGAACCTTCCGAGCCGGACCCACCGACCGCGCGCCAGTCTTCCATCGTCCAGACCAGCGACTCGCGAGAAATTCGTGACCAGTGAAAGCCGGAAACGAGTTTGCTGGCTGTGATCGGCTCGACGCTTTCGGTCAGCCCGACCGAGTGCGCGAGTCGGCCGATCAGCCGCTCCGGAGAAACTCCCTGCTCTCTTAAAACGGAGATCCTTGTGTCGCCGTGTCGTTTGGCGAGGCGGCGGCCGTCCGGGCCGATCACGAGCGGGATGTGGGCGTACGTCGGCGATGTCAGGCCGAAGACGCGGGCAATCGCCCGCTGTCGGAAAGCGCTGGGAAGCAGATCGTCCCCCCGGACGACTTCGGTCACCCCCATGGCCTCGTCATCAAGAACGACGGCTAACTGGTAGGCCGGACTGCCGTCAGATTTTGCGATGATGAAGTCGCCCAGGTCGTCCAGGCGTTGCGACTGCGGACCCTGCAGACTGTCGTCGAACGAGTCCGTGCCGCTCATGCGGAACCGCCAGCTGAAGGGGCGCCCGGCCAAATGGGCGGCGTCGCCGGCCCTGCGGTGGGCACATGTCCCAGGGTACCTGGGGCCTTCCTGTCCCGCATGCGGCGCGCTGGCGGCCGCTTCCACGTCCGAACGCGAACAGGTGCAGGGATAGACCCGCTCCTGCGTTTTGAGCTGCTCGAGCGCCGCCGCGTAGAAATGTTGGCGTTGTGTTTGATTGTAAGGCGCATCCGGACCGCCGACGTCTGGACCGAAATCCCAGTCCAGTCCAAGCCAGCGCAGGTCGTCGAGGGCCTGCTGAGCCGCCCAGGCCTTCACACGGGGAGAGTCGATGTCTTCCAGCCTGAAGACGACCGAACCGTTCTGGGAGCGCGCCGACAGCCAGGCGAGCAGGAACGTGCGAGCATTGCCGACGTGCTGGGCGCCGGTCGGTGAAGGAGCGAGTCGGCCGACCACAGGGTTCCGGCGAGGGCTCGGGAGAGTGGGGGAGACCAGCGGTTTGATCGACGTGTGACGGCGAGGTACGCGTCACGAGACCGGCGAAACCACAACAACGCAGCAGCAGGAGGAAGCCTGCTGCTGCGTTGTGAAAAGAGCCACCGGTCGGACTCGGACCGACGACCTGCGCTTTACGAAAGCGCTGCTCTGCCAACTGAGCTACGGTGGCGCGAGGCGGAAGTTTAATGGCGTGTTGGAGAAATGCCAGTCCAGATTCCGCCGGGACTCTGGCACAAAATGCGGCATCGTGTTCGCGGCGACAGATCAGGGCGCCGTGGGGGCCGCGCCTCCGGGGCCGCCTGCCGCGCGTTCACCCTCAGGACCGCGGCCACCGCCCGGTCCGCCACCCGTTCCACCTGGCCCGCCGCCGCCCGGCCGACGGAACTTGGCGCGTCCGGCCGTGAACTCCTCGATGGAGAGCTTTCCGTCGCTATCGGTGTCCATGGCGGCAAAGTTGGTCTGCATCGGGCCTGGGAGTTCGTCCGACGACAGGGAGCCGTCCGAATTGGCATCCATCGAGGCGAACGCCTCCTTGGGATCGCGGTTCGGCCGACCACCAGCAGCCCCCCCGGCTCGCGGCACACCCCCTTCCGGTGCTGCGCTGGCTGCCGGCGGAGAGCCTGCCTCGAGGCTTGCGGCGGCTGCCTCCGTGGCGACCAGGAGGGTCTTGGGCTTTTCAGATTCGAGCTTCGTTTCCAGGGCCGCAATGTCCGCCGCGAAATTCGTTCGTGGATTCAGGACGACGCGTTCCCCGTCTTCCAGCCCGTTGAGGATTTCGACGTGCGACTGATTGGTCTGGCCGATGTCGATCATCCGCTGCTCGACCTTGCCCGTCTTGTTCAGAACGAACGCGACATGTTTGTCGGAAACAGCGACGACCCCCTGCATCGGAATCTGCCGCACCGAATCGCGGTTGTCGACGAGGATTTCAACCGCGGCTGTCAGGCCCGGGCGAAGCTTCCGGATGCGCTCCACGTCGTCCGTGAGGTAGACCTGTGTGTCGTACTCACGCAGGTCGGAGTTCGGCCAGCGTCCGCTCATCGGAACGGAAGAAACAATGGCGACCGTTCCTGCGTAGGGCTCCTGGGAATAGGCGTCGACGCGAACCCGGGCCGCGAGGCCTTTCCGCACCTGGCCGATCAGCGATTCGTGAACCCGGCAGCTGACCTTCATCAGCGTGACGTCCGGCAGGTTGATGATCGCCTGACGCTCGTAGACAGTGGCGCCCACCTCGATGGCCGGCCCGGTGGAACTGCTGCGGCTGCTCCGTTCCGAAGACAGGTTGGCGTACACGACTTCGCCATCCTGCGGAGCCCGCAGCGTGCAGGCTTCCTTCTGCTTCGAGTAACGCTCGAATTTCTCTTTCTCGACGGCGAGCGAGAGAGTCTTGGAGACGACCTCTTTCTCGTACTGCGCCTTCTTCGCCTCGGCGCTGATCTGAACCCGCTTCATGTTCTGCTTCGCTTCGACGGCCTTCGCCTGAAGTTCCGCTTCGGTGCGCCGCCGGGTGTATTCCTCAAGAACCTTGAGTTCCATCGTGGCGCTTTCGAGGTCGAACTTTGCCTGATCGCGCTTGATTCGTGCCGCTTCGAGCACGTTCTGCTGGTTGGTTCCCTTTTCGACCTGCCGCCGGGTGTAGGACAGGCTTTCCTCGGCCTGCACAGCGGCCTCCTTGGCGATCGCGAGCTTGCCGGCGGCCGCCTGCTCCAGCTGCTTGTATTCGCCGTTCAGATACTTATCGAGGTCGAGCTGCGCCAGGTCGTTGGCCAGTTCCGCAGCGGCGATATCGCTCGCGTTCTGGTTTTCCTGGATGCGGAGATTCTCGGTGGCGGTCGTCAGAGTCGATTCGGCCGTCGTCAGCTGGATCGACTGCTGTCGCAGCTTCTCGTCAATCGCCGAGGCATCGAGCTCACAGACGACATCCCCCTTCTTCACCTTCGTTCCTTCAGGAACGATGTTGATGATCGTCGTCGTCCCTTCGACCTGGTTGACGACGGTGCCGTTCTTCTGGCTGTCGAGAGTTCCCTGCACGGCCACCGAGACCAGGAATGGCGCCGTTCGCACCACTTCCGTCACGAGGTGGTTGGTGCGTTCCTCACCGCGGTTCAGGAACCTCAGGGAGATCCAGTCGGGGCGCGTCAATGCTGCGGCCGAAACCGCTGCCGTCGTCCCCAGGATCAGGCCGGGGACCAGCAGGCGTCGGAAGAGAGAGCGGGTTGGGCGTGACTTCGAGGGCGGGGTCATTCGGGGAGGACCTGTAGAAGGGGTCGTTCCAGAGGCCGTCTGGACCTATGTCCATGATACCCATATCACGGTAAATATTCAGGCGATTTCGCTCATAATCGACCCACGACGAGATCAACTGGTTCTGGGCGTTCAGGATCGAGTTCAACGCCGTCAGGACGTTGTTACCCTGCAGACCGCCGGTGGTGCTGTTGGCCGCCTGGGCAGCCCGCGCGGGATCGTCGGTCTGTTCGTTCAGGGCGTCATACTGGAGCGCGGCGCGGCGCACGGCCCCGCGGGCCGTTTCGAGGTTCTTCTCCTGGACGATCATGCCACGCAAAGCGCGACGCACCTGTTGTTTCACCTGGTCCTCGAACAGCATGTAGGACCGCCGGGCGCGCTGGTAGTTGATCAGCGAGGTCCGGTAGGCATTGCGTTCCGCAATCTGGTCCAGCGGAGCGCGGAACTGGACGCCGAACCGGAATTCCGCGTTGTCCTCATCGAACGACAGCGGGTTTCGCGAGTTCGATGTACCGAAGTCTCCCTCGGCCGTCAGCGCCAGGGCAGCCTGCAGCCGGTTGGCCGCGATCTCCACCAGCCTGCGGGAGTCCATGACGTCGCCACGGGCGTTCATCAGGTCGACGCGGTTCTGCAGCGCCAGCTCGAGGCAGCGCTCTTCGATCATGTCGAAGGCGTTGACGCGAATCATCTCGGCGCGGAGACCGACCTCGAGAACCGTCATCGTCCGCACGAAGCGGACGAGTGATTCCTGGGCTTCCTTGATCCGGATGTGCGCTGCCTGCAGGGCGGAATTCTCGACGCGCGAGAGCGCCAGCTGCTCTTCCAGCTCAGCGACCTGCGATTCGATCGACTCGAAGTCCTTCACGCTGAAGTTGAAGACGCGGCGATCGCGGTCGAAGTCGATCTGGAGCCGTCGGCGATCATCTTCATCACTGAGTTCCTGAAGTCGTTGCGGCACCATCTCAGCGACGGTCCCGACTTCGCTTTCCAGGCGGGAGGCCACGTCGACTCGCACTCTCTTCACCAGCTCGTCGAACTGTTTTGCGACGGAGCGAACTTTCTCCAGGTCATAGAGGTCGCTCTCGACGCCATTGGGGTCCGGAACCCCTGCGGCGGATGCCCAGGCGGCCGAGAACTTCTGGTCGACCTCGTTCTCGAGTTCGAGGATCTGTGGAGCGATGAGCTGGAACTGGTCCAGAAGGCTGACGTCGAGAGTGACTGGAATCGTCGGCGGAAGTCCGAGCTCGATCTTGTATGAGTCGAGGTTGTCCTGGAAGTTCCGTTCGAGGTTCCGGAGGGTGTTTTCCTGCTGGTTGTACTGGGAGAGGATCTGCAGCACGTCGAGGGAGTTGACCGGATCGCGGACCTGTCGGACGAGGTCGGTGACCGCCAGCTGGAAATCCTCGTCGTCGCTCAGCCCGCGGATGGCGGTCGACTGCTCGGGCGTCATTGTTGTTTCGGAGCGCCAGCGAAGCCGCTGTGCGGCGAGATCGTAAAACAGCAGTCCGCGCAGCTGTTCAGGAATCTCCTGCAGATACGGGGGGACGGCGTCGTTGACCGCGGGCAGAAACGCCGACGGGACGATGCGGCCACGCTCCGCGTTTGTCTGCAGCTTGAACACCTGCTGCTGCAGGCGGCGCAGGTTTTCTTCCTGGTTGATGATCTGCTGCCGCGACTGGAGCAGGCCCAGGTAGCTGATCGCCCCGTTCGTCGCGACGACGTCCGTGAACAATTGCTGCCGGAAGCGCGCCAGGTCGCGAATCACGTAGAGCAGGTTTCGCTCGGCCTGCGTGAGCGCTTCGAGGACGACCTTGCGACCCGCCCCGAAGAACAGCGGCTGTGTGATCTGGTAGGCGAGGAGAGACGCCGTATTGGTCGATCCGCCGCCACCGAACAGCCAGATCGTGTTGTTGGACAGTTCAACGATCCACTGGGCTCCCGACGGGAGGACCTGGCTGATGCCGAAACGCGTGCTGCCGATCGTGCGGTCGTTGGCCGTCGTCCCATCCGGGGAGACGACCGTGGTCAGGCCGGCGGACGGTTCCCCGACGGTTCCCAGATAGCGCACCCCGAACTGGAACCGCTGGAAGGTCACCTGCAGCGCGGCGAGGTACACGTTCTCCAGCTGCGTCTGGTAGTCGCGGCTGTGAATGAGCGACAGCTCGACGGCTTGCTGCAGGGTAAGCCCCTTGAGCGCCGGCAGGGCTGCTGTGTACTGGCCGGTGACCGGATCGATCATCTCCGGGGTGATGCCGAAGTTGGCCAGCCACTGGGGATTTTCGACCGTCGCCGTGTCGCCGAACCCATGCCAGCCCTTGTAGCCTTCCCATCCATCCACGCAATGCATGTACTGGTGGGCGAACGGATCGTCCGGCGGGAGTGGCGGCTTGTCAGGATCGTACGGGTCAAAGAACCGGCTGCGCTGATCGGGAGTGATGTCGACACGCGGCACGGCCCAGCGCGGATCCATCAGCTTCTGCGATTCCGCTTCATAAACATCCATGTCGGCCTGGCGCCGCCAGAACTGCCGCGAGCATCCGGGCAGTGTCGCCAGCAGAAGTGCGCCGGTGATCCACCTGCGACTGCGCGGCGACAGCATGCGTAAGACATGGAAGAAAGGCAGGGCCGTGTTCATGAGGCCCTCCGGAGTTCAATGGTGCTGGTCGAGGGCGTGACGGACCCTGCGAGCGAGTCGAGAACAGCGTCGAGCAGTCGATTGAGAGTTTCGAGCTGGCCGGTTTCCAGGGCGCCCAGGAGTTCGGCCGCCTGGCGACGCCGTGACTCGAGCAGTTCGTCCATGACGTCCAGCCCCCGAGGGCTGAGCATGACGATCGACTTGCGTCGGTCGACATTTGATCGCATGCGGAGCAGCCAACCGTCGGCCCGCATCCGCTCGATGAGCGTGCAGATGTTCGATTCCGACAGCCGCAGGGCCGCGGCAAGGTCGGTCTGAGCACATCCGTCGCTGCCGTGCCGGGCGACATACGCCAGCACTTCGGCGCGGGTGAGGTTCAGCCCGAGCGGAGAAAAGCAGTCATCGAAGCGGCGTTCGAGACCGTGCGCGGCGGAGAGCAGTCGTTGAACCAGCCCTGCGGATGAACTTGTCCGAAGCTCGGCCGCGGTGGGTACGAATCCGTCGGGCGCCATTATCGATCCTTCGAGGGCAAATCATCCGGCTCAAAATGATTCGGTCCGAAAGGGTTGGCGACTCAACTGATTCAAGGGGAATCGTCCGATTGTGCGGGTTGGGCATTCGGCAGAACTCGCAGCGTCGATCCGCCGGAACTCATTTCACGCTGGAGGTTTGCAGGCGCATGTTGACTCCTCTCAGGGCGCGGGTTAGGTTTTGGGGTTCTGCAGAAACTGCGCCTGTCAGGCGGTCTTGAGTGCCGCCGCTGTCGTCGAAATCACCAGTCCAAACACCGTTGGCGGATCGGCGCGAGTCGACGTCCGGCCCCCGATCCACCAGGAGACAACCCGTGCCTCGACCGGCCTGGAAATTCGCCCTGCTTTCCGCCCTGGCTGCGTGGTCAGCCGACATCGCGGTCGCGGCTCGCCCGGCCCCGGTGAAAGACTTTTCCCGACAGGTGGAAGTCGTGGTGGGCGGACGGCTTCGCGAAACGGCCAAAGGACAGGGCGAACTGACCGTCGCGCTGTGGAACAAGACCGACTCCGCCGTCGCCGGGCCGATCTTCCTCGTGATTGAGGAAACGGGAATCGCCAACGTCCAGGTGGGGAGTCACACGGTCGAAACGTCAAAGGGAAAGCCGGTCTTTGAACTGCTTCCGGCCGACCAGGAATTGCTTCCCGGCGGCATGACCACATCGTTCCCGCTGGCCTTCTCGCTTCCCGAAGGGCTGACGCAAGACGAGGCAAACAGGCTGCAGTTGGTGACGAAAGTCTTCGGCCGGCAGGGAACGCCGGACGCCGCGAAGATGGCCCGTGAAAAGCAGGCGCGTGAGGACGCTGACTTCGCGACCCGCGGAAAGAGCTACAACCAGGCGGACCTCGACGCGGCGATCGCCCTGCAGCGGCAGGTGACGCCCGACCTGCTGAAGAAGCCCGACGTCTTTGGAACCGGCATCACTGAAGACGCCAAAGGAAACCTGGCCCTGCGGGTCTATACGGAAACGCGGGCGGCGGCGAAGTCGCTGCCCGGTACGGTTGGAAACCTGACGGTCGACGTGGAGCCGATCCCGGGCGGATTCAAGGGCGGACCGGCGCAGAACTCCGTCACTTTCGCGCGCGGCGGACAGGCCCAGTCGAAGAGAACGCGGGATCAGGGCGCCGCTGCCAGCACGAAAAGCGGCGTCAGGGCGTCGGCATCGCCGAGTCTGGTGACTCCCGTCGATCCGACGCAGCGATTCGAACGCCCGGTGCCGATTGGCGTTTCCACGTTCAACGCTGATACGGCGACATGTGCCACTGGAACGATTGGCGTGCGGGTGAAGGACCCTGGCGGGAAGCTCTATGCACTCAGCAACTCGCACGTCTGGGGGGACATGGGGCTCGCTACGGTCGGGCAACTGATTGTTCAGCCTGGCCAGGGCGACAACAACTGCCTGGCACAGGAGGACGTGAATACAATCGGCATTCTGGCCGACTTCACTGCCTTCCAGAACAGCATCACGACCGGCCCATTCTTCCGGCCGGGTCTGACGTTCAACTTCATCGATGCCGCGCTGATGGAAGTGTCGAACTCCACCAACGATGTGGGCGACATCGTGCCGGCCGTCGGCTTTGCAACTCCCACGGACGGATATGGCGCACCATCAAGCCGGGTGCTTCCCAACAACCGCATCAATCTGCAGGTGCAGAAGTACGGACGCACGACGGGTTACACGCGGGGATACACGTCCGTTGTGAACACGATGGTGACGATCGCCGGGGCGGCCCAGAACGAAGACACCGAGTGGTTCCGCGTTGACGAATTCCTGGCTCTCGACCAGTACCCGTCGCTTGGAGCGCCGGGGGACTCCGGCTCGCTCATCGTGACGCTCGAAGACAAGCGGCCCGTGGCACTGCTCTTCGCTGGCGGCGGCGCCGGGCCCCTGCTGAAGACCCAGACGCTTGGGCTGGGCATTGCCGCAGTCCTCAGCCGGTTCAACGTGACGATTGACGACGGAGCCGATACCGATGTGCATGTGGGGGGGACGAGCCGGATCGGTCTGACGGGCCGGAGCGCGATCGCGATGGGAAACATCGCCCGCCGGGATCTGGGAGATTTCATCGGAACCGACTCGACCGGCCTGATCGTTAACGAACTCCTGCCCCCGTACCTTCACGATCGCGTGAAGCCCAATCGCAGGCCGCTGATCCCGGTCAACAACGCGTCAGGCATTCCTCCCGGCACGCTCCCCTGAGACCGCGCTGAAACCCGGCATGTTCTTGAGAAAATCCGGCGGCTGCTCCAATGGGGCAGCCGCCTTTTTCTTTGCGCTTTGAGTTGCTCCAGGTGCTGTCCGCGAGGGCAGCATCTGGCGAGCGTCTCACCGGGCGGGTATTCTGAATCCACCCACCACGCCGGCTCTTCATGTGCCGGCGGGACGCGTTCTGCGTCCGACAACTCGATCTGCCGGTTCGTCGTGTTTCACCTGTCCAAGGGGAGTGCTCAACGATGGTCAGATACGCAGTCGACTGCATTCGCAACATTGTTTTCGCGGGGCATGGAGCCGTCGGAAAGACGACTCTGGCCGACCGGATGCTCTACAAGGCGGGCAAGAACACCCGGCCGGGATGCCCCGACGACGGAACCAGCCTGCTCGATACGGACGACGACGAAAAGGAACGTAAGCATTCCGTCACGTCCCACCTGGCCCACTTCGATCACAACGGCTGCCGCGTCAACCTGATCGACTCACCCGGCTATCCCGACTTCATCGGGCATACGATCTCCGGCCTCGACGCCGTCGAAACGGCCGTGATCGTGATCTCGGCCACCTCGGGCATCGAGGCCAACACCCGCAGGGCGTTCCAGCTGGCGGAAGAAGCGTCCAAGGCGCGGATGGTCGTCATCAACAAGTGCGACGGCGAGAACATTGATCTGCCTGCGCTGCTCGGCAATCTCCATGAACTCTTCGGCACGCACTGCGCGCTGATGAATGCTCCAAACGGAACCGGGAATCGATTCACCGCGGTGATCAGCGCCCTCGACCCGCCGGCCAATGCTCCCGCCGGACTGCCGGTTGACCTGGCCCACGCGCACCAGGAATTGATCGACGCGGCCGTGGAAGCGGACGAAGCGCTGATGGAGAAATACCTGAGCGGCGTTTCTCTCGAGTCCGAGGAACTGTCCCGGGCGATGGTGCACGCGATCGCCGATGGGGCCCTGATCCCCATTTTCTTCATGGCGGCGAAGAAGGATATCGGCGTCGCCGAGTTCATGGATGCGCTGGTCGCCTATGCTCCTTCGCCGATTCCCCTGCCGCTTAAGGCGAAGCAGAACGGGCAGGATCTGGTAATCGAGCCCCTTCCGGACGGCCCGGTCGTGGCCCGCGTTTTCAAGACGCGGATCGACCCGTTCGTCTCGCGGATGAGCTTCGCGCGTCTGTACTCAGGGACCCTGAAAAAGGACGCCTCGCTGAAGAACGAACGCAGCGGGAAAATGCTGAAGGCTCACCAGATGCTGGACGTCCAGGGGGCGCAGCACGAAGCATTGAGCGAGGCCGGGCCGGGCGAACTGGTTGTCCTGGTCAAGGCGGACGACCTCCGCACGGGCGATCTGCTGACATCGGGCATCGACGGCCTGGCAACGCGGCCGTTTACCTTCCCGATTCCGATGATCGCCCTGGCCGTCGAACCGAAGAGCCAGGCGGACCAGCAGAAGATCTCTGGCGCACTGCACAAGATCGAAGATGAAGACCCGACTTTTACGGTCTCTCGTGAGGAGCAGACGCACGAGATGGTCATGCACGGCATGAGCGAACTGCATCTGCAGCTCGTCCGCAACCGGCTGCACAATCGTGAGAAAGTCGACGTCATCGTCCATACGCCGCGAGTCCCGTATCACGAGACGGTGACCACCAGCGCCGAAGGAAGCTACCGGCACAAGAAGCAGTCGGGTGGGGCCGGCCAGTTTGCAGAGGTCCATCTCAGGATCTCCCCCTGTCCGCAGGGCGTGAACCCTGAGGAGTATTTCACGTCGGAGCGGTTCACCAGTCTCCGCCATTACCACTACGACCCGGCCCACAACTTCTGCTTCATTGACCGCGTGACCGGCGGTTCGGTGCCGAACCAGTTCATCCCGGCGGTGGAGAAGGGGGTTCGCGAAAGACTCGAGAAGGGAGTGCTGGCCGGCTGCCAGGTCCAGGACGTTGTCGTGGAGTTGTTCTTCGGGAAGGACCATCCGGTCGATTCCAACGAGAACGCGTTCAAGACGGCCGCCCGGATGTGCTTCAAGGAGGTGTTCCTGAAGGCCCGGCCGGCGCTGCTCGAGCCGATTGTCCACCTCGATATCACGATTCCCCAGGCGAAGCTGGGCGACATCACGAGCGATCTCAACAGTCGCCGGGGTCGGATGGAGGGGATGGACAATGCGCCCGGCGGGATGACGGTGGTGAAAGCCCACGCCCCGTTGTCGGAAGTGACGACCTATGCCCGAAGCCTGTCGAGCATGACGGGCGGACAGGGCTCCTTCACGATGGAGTTCAGCCACTACGAGACGGTCCCCCCGCAGGAGCAGCAGAAGATCATCGCGGCCGCGAAGGTGGCCGAGGACGAAGTCTAGGAACGGGAGCGGGTGGCGAGCTCGCTTGCACTTTGCGGGCCGGCGCGCGACGCGGCCTCGAGTCGTGCACTCCACTGGAATGGAGCACACTCCTCGAGGCCTGTTGCCCGCCGCGCCACTCCTGACGTGGACTTCTGCCGGCCGCTGTCCCGGGGCAGCGGCCGTATTCTATTTTTCTTCGACGCCTGGTTGTTGAAGGCCAGTCTCAGTCGCAGTTCTCGACGTGACACACGTCGACTGTGCTCAGAGGTCGGTTCTGGGCTTCATTTGTCGGTGTTCACGACACCGAGATCAGCGAGAAGACGGCGTTTCTCCGTCTCGAAATCCGATGGGTCCCAGGTGTTCAGCGATTTGATCCGCGTTTCGAGCGCCGCCACCTGGGCCGGCTTCTTTTCGGCCGCTTTCTTCATGTTTTCCGAGACGGCCTTGGTGCGCTTCTCCCAGCGATCGAGATTCGCCGCTTCCTTGAGAGCCACGCCGGTCGCCCGCTGATACTCGGCTACGGCGTTGCGCCGGCCGTTCAGGATTTCGGCTGCCTGTCGTGAGACTGCCTCCTGCTGAGAGTAGATGACTCCCAGTTTTTGTTCTTCCGCAAACAAAGCCAGTTCAACACGTTCTCTCGGCGTCGACCTGAATCCGGTTACCAGGGACGTCGAAGTGATGGGCGTCATGTTGCGTTCGACGCGATCCAGTTGAAGCCGGAGCGCAGCGACCACTCCAACCTGATTCGTCACGGCCCGGTCCAGATCCTGAAATCGTTTCTCTTGCTCGCGGAGCAGATCATCAGCCTTGGCCGTCTGGTCCGTGATCCACTCGTCCCATTTCTGTCGGGTCTTCGTCGCGTCCTGCTGCTTCCGCTTGATTTCATTCTGCTGGTCGACGAGCTGGGCATCGACTTCCGCCTTCTTGGCCTGTCGCTGGACTGCTGCGCCAGATTTGGCCTCCTCGATGCTTTCCGTCAGTTCCGAGAGCTCCGCCTCGATCGAGTTGAAGCCTCGTTCGTAGGCCGATCGCATTAAGGGTGGAAAGGAAACGCGAAACAGACGGTCCTGATAGGCGAAGATCACCTTCGCATCATCGGTTCCGAGGGCATGGATGACTGTGCCCACGATGCGTCCCAGCCATTCGGATTGCTCGACATTCGATGGCTCGTGTTCAACGAGATAGGTGGCGAACGCCGCGATTCGTTCACGCGCATCCTGAAACTTCTGGGCCTTGATCGCTTCGCGGATGAGGGTCTTCAGGGCTGGCGGATAGTGTGAATTCAACTGGAGAGATCGTTGGAGATGTGATCTCGCCTCCGTGGCTTTGAACTGCTTCTGAAGGATGAGCGAGTACGCGTATTCCACGCGTGCGTCTCCGGGGGCAAGGGAGATGGCGTCCCTGTAGCGCCGCTCGGCCTCCTCGACCTGTGCCTTCCCCGGACTCGCATCCACATTGAGGAGGTGGGCGATACTGGCGGCGACCGGACTGGCGGCCGCGGGCGTGGTCTCATCTGCAGCCGCGCCGGAACCCGCGAGAGGCGCCGCGAGGGCGAAGGCGAGAACGAGGAGCGTATGGTTCAGGGGGGTAGGTACAGGCATTCTGACCTCAACTTCGAAGCCGGTTGCGCAGAGTCAGCGAGTCGCAAACCGTTCCTGCTCAGCGGGCAATGTCAATGACTCCAGGAAGGTGATCAGCGCGTTCTGCGATGCCTCATCGAGGGCGTTGAATTCCTGGGCGGACTTCTCAGCCTCGCCGCCATGCATCCGAATTGCGTCCTTCAAAGTCGGTGCGCGGCCATCGTGGAAGTAGGGATATGAGTCGCGGACGCCCCAGAGCGGCGGGGTCTTCCATTCCATGGCCCGACGCGTCGGAACGATTCCGGTGACCTCGGTCGTTCGAATGTCCTGCATCAGAGTCGTTACGCTGCCGCCCATTTCGTAGTAGCCGCCGCCGCTCGGGAGACCTGCCTGCGAACGAGTCACCGTGCGAGTGCGTCGGAGGGGCGCTGAAATCTGGACGTCGCTGGTCTGGGGGCCCATGTCGTGAAGCAACTGATCGCTATACATCCCCTTCACTGAGCCAAGGTCCGGAACATGACAGTCCGCGCATCCCACGGACTCGAAGGCCTTTTCGCCGGCCATCACGATCTGCGAGTTGGAAGCGTCCGGAGTCCGGCGGACGGGACGGGGCAACTCGCTGACGAACGAGACAAGCTGATGGATCTGCTGTTCTGTCAGGTCGACAGTCTTCGTGGCCGACTTCCGGCCGCGAACAGGGCGTTCCTCGAGCAGCGGATGAGTCGATTCCGCTGCACCCTCGACCTGGATCCCTAACTCGGACGCACAAGCCCCCCGCACAATCCCGTCGAGCGACGCCACCTGACCACGCCAGCCGTACCAGCCATCGTCACCTGTCAATGAAATCGGCGGCCGACCAGTGATCCAGGGCTTTTTCGCCGTAATCTCGTCTGCCAGTCGTCGCCGGATTTCGTCGCCGCCAGCCTGCCTGAGGCTTTCAATTTCTCCCGAGCCCCAGAGTGCAGGGGTATTCCGTTGGACCAGCTCAACTGTGGCGACTCCGTTGGAGCGGCGCCGCGGCAGCATGCTGTTGGAAGGACGTTCGAATGCCGCGAAGAAGGAATCTCGCCAGGCGTCATAGGCTTCGACACGGCGACTGTCACCGGCTGCAAATCGTTGGACCAGCAACAGGGGCTTGTTCTCGGACAGGCCCGGGTGGACTGCCTGGGCGTCACGCACGATCTGGCTCGCCGTCCCTTTGGGCTGCCCTTCGATGACGATCCCGAGAACATCAACATTGTGTTCAAGGCTTCCCCCGCCGCCGGGACCGCCCTGATTGTGGCAGGCCACGCACGAGGTTTCATTGAACAGCGGTCCCAGCCCGTTACCGTTGTGCCCCAGGCCGCGGGGGAATTTCTCCTCGCTGGGTTTGGCGAAGTTCATCGTGAACAGTTCACGGCCGGCGGCGATCGTCGCGGACGACGCGTGTCCCGGAGGGGGGGGAAGTTCACCGGCGATGGCGCTTTGCGATGTCGAAGCGAGACAGGCCAGCACGACCAGGCTGCGAGTCGGCATTCGTGACTCCTTTTGACGCGACAATCAGGACACGGAAGGACGCACAGGCTGACGCGGTTCCCCCCGGATCAATCGACATAAGCTTCGGCGGCAAGGTGGCTACAGTTCGGGGGCTTCGGCTGTCGGCGGCGCCTGCAGCGATTCCAGGAAGGAAATCAAATCTCGCTGACGACCGGCCGGAGCCAGTCGAAAGGCCGTCGCAGCAGGCTCGGCTTCGCCGCCGTGCTGGAGAATGGCATCCTCCAGGGTCAGCGCACGTCCATCGTGGAGGTAGGGATAGGAGTCACGCACCCCCCAGAGCGGCGGCGTCTTCCACTCGCGCTCCGGATTGGAGGGGACTTCTTCAATGTCGACGTTCACGAGCGTCCTCATGGAGACGGTGCTTCCGTATCCGCCTCCTCCGCCCGAGGCGACCTGCGTCGCGGTCCGCTTGACCTTCAATTCGGGGACGGCCGTCTGCACGTCGGCCATGCTTTCACCCATCTCGTGCAGCAGCATGTCGCTGTAGATTCCACGAGCGGAACCGAGATCCTGAACGTGGCAATCGGCGCAGCCGAGGTCGTTGAAGGCCAGCTTGCCGCTCGCATGCCGCTGGACTTCCTCGGGGGTAAGAGCCACCTGTTCGACCGGTCTTGGAAGATCCGAAATGAACGCGATCAGAGCGTCCGTTTCGATGGCATTGAGGTCGACGCGTCCGTTGGACTTCTTACGCTTCGATGGCTTCTCGGGGTCGTTGGTAGGTTGCAGGTCGACTTCCTGAAATCCGGAAACCTGCAGGCCCATTTCATTGGCACAGGCTGATTTCACGAAGCTCTCGAGGGAATCCACCTGGCCCCGCGCGCCGAACCAGCCGGGCTTGCGATGGGGAGTCAGCGGAATGCGGCCGGTGATCCAGGGGGTCTTCTCGACCTGCTTCAACGCCTGCCTGCGGCGGGCCGCTTCGCCCGCGGGGCCGCGCAGTCGTTCGATGAGTCCAATGCCGAACAGGGAGGGCGTATTCCGCTGGACGAGTTCCAGTGTTGCGACGCCTGCCTTTTGCCGGAGCGGCTTCACGGTCGGCTCTTCGGGGTTGGCTTTGAAGCCCTCGAGAACGAGGTCGCGCCACGAATCATATCCGCGGGATTTTTCGGAATCAGAAAGAGCAAAACGATGGAGCACCTTGACGGGAGAATCGTCGCTGAACCCCGGGTGGACCCGGCGGGCATCGCGGAGCAGGGCGTCGACCGAAACACCGGGATTCGGCCGCGTGACGATCCCCACCATCAGGACGTTGTTCTGGATTCCCCCGGCGCCGCCGACGCCTCCCTGGTGATGACAGTTCACACAAGAGGTGTCATTAAGAAGTGGCCCCAGCCCGTTGCCGCGGGTCCCGAGCTGCCCGTCGCCGGCCAGGGACGTAGGGCGCGCGAAGTTCATGGTGAACACTTCGCGCCCGAGATGGATCCGCTCGTTCTGCGTGAGGCCGGTCTTGGCCGCGGTGTCTGAAGCGCTGAGGTCCGCGCACACGGCGGACAGACCCGCGAGGATGAAGGAGCCCCAGGCTCCGGCAATGCGACCAGCGCGCATGGCTGCCTCTGCACGAGAGGAACAAACACCCTGAAGGGGTGGTGGATTCTTGCTGAAAACTAGCCACTTCGACCGCGTCCCCACATGCTGCTGGACGCGTTTCAGGGTGATGTTACCCTGTTCATCGACTTTCGCAAGAACCATTGGCCAGAAAACGTCGCATTTTGCAACAATTTTGTGCCATTGTGCAACACCCCTTCACGAGCCCGAGGTTGCAATGACAGAGGTCGAAGCGTTTCTCAAAGATCATTCTGATCGATTCGTCGAGGAACTCAAGACCTTTCTACGAATCCCCAGTGTCAGCGCGGTCTCCGCCCACCAGGGGGACGTGCGTCGCGCGGCCGAGTGGGTTCGCGACCAGCTCACGCAAGCGGGCGTCGCTTCCGATCTTGTCGAAACCGACGGACATCCGATCGTGTACGGCGAGTGGCTCAAGGCACCCGGGGCGCCGACCGTGCTCGTCTATGGGCACTACGACGTTCAACCACCCGATCCGCTGGCGGAATGGAAGACTCCTCCGTTCGAACCCGATGTCCGTGACGGCCTCATCTACGCGCGGGGGGCCACCGATGACAAAGGACAGATGCTGACTCACATCAAGTCGGTAGAGGCGTGGCTCAAGTCCGTGAAGTCGCTTCCGGTGAACGTGAAGTTCGTCATCGAAGGGGAAGAAGAAGTCGGTAGCGACAACCTCGACCGCTTCCTCGAATCGAGGAAGGAGCAGTTGAAGTGCGATGTCGCTGTCGTCAGTGATACAAGCCAATACGCGCCCGGAATTCCGGCCATTACTTACGGTCTGCGAGGGATCGTGGCCTGCGAGGTCACTTTGCACGGACCCAGTCAGGATCTGCACAGCGGCATCTTTGGTGGTTCGATCGCGAATCCGTGCAACATCCTTGCAAAACTGCTCGGCCAGCTCCACGACGACAAGGGGCGCGTCCAGGTCCCGGGCTTCTACGACGACGTGACTGATCTGTTGCCGGAAGAGCGAAAGCAGTTCGCGGCTCTCCCTTTTGACGAGCAGGAGTTCCTCCGGTCCCTCGGAGCTCCGGCGCCGTTCGGCGAGGCTGGTTATTCGACACTCGAACGCCGTTGGGCCCGGCCGACCTGCGACATCAACGGCATCACCGGCGGCTACCAGGGCGAAGGTCCGAAAACGATCGTGCCGGCAAAGGCATCGGCCAAGATCACGTGTCGTCTCGTCCCGGCACAACAGAACGAGACGATCATCAAGTCGCTGGAGCAATTCCTCCGGGACCGTTGCCCGTCGACAGTCCGGATGGAGTTCAAGACCTACCACGGCTGCCCGGCAACGGTGTGCGACATCCACAGCCCGTTCATGAAAGCGGCAAAGAAG
Organism: Caulifigura coniformis; assembly: GCF_007745175.1. Lineage (GTDB taxonomy): Bacteria > Planctomycetota > Planctomycetia > Planctomycetales > Planctomycetaceae > Caulifigura > Caulifigura coniformis. The sequence goes on from NZ_CP036271.1 coordinate 5,951,450, forward strand.
GCGGTGAAGGTCGGCTTCGGAGCCGAGCCGGTGCTGATTCGTGAGGGTGGATCGATCCCGGTGGTCGGCACATTCAAGGCGGTGCTCGGAGTTGACACGCTGCTGCTGGGATGGGGCCAGAACACGGACAACCTCCACAGCCCGAACGAGCATTTCAGCCTGGATGCATTCCACCGGGGGATTCACGCGAGTGCCGCGCTCTGGGCAGAGCTGGCCAAAGGTTCCTGACCTCACTGGAAAGCGGGAATCTTATTCTGCCGCGCGTGCGTCGAATGACGGCGGCGATCACGTATCGCCGCCGCTGATGCGTTGTGGCAAATGTCGGGGGACGCGTTTAGACTGGCGATCCGTGGTTGGCGCTGGCTTGGCTTATGCGACGGGGGCTCCTATGCGGCAATGGCGACAGGGGAGAGGGCTTCTCCTCACCAGTCGCGGCATCTGGCCGATGTTGCTGCTCGTCCTGTTCGTGATCGGTGGACCGGGCCGGGTGTCGGCCCAGATGATGATCATGGAAGGAGCGGAAGGATCGGCTCCGCAACAGGGCTTCACCGTCGCGACCGACGAAGCGCTGCAGAACTCGTTTGGCGATTTTCAGAGGCACGTCGAACGGAAGGCCTGGGAAAAGGCGATCGCCACGCTCAACGAGATTCCGGCCGAGAAGCGGAAAGGAATGCTGGCCCGCCCGGATGGGGTGATCATTCCAGCCAGTCAGCGGATCTGGGACGCCGTAGCCGACCTGCCGGCTGAAGGGCGCGACGCCTTCCGGCTGTTCCACGAGGCCAAGGCCAGGCAGACTTGGGCCAGGGTCGACGAACCCGGTACGAAACGAGCGGAACAGCTGGCAACGGCGGACAAGGTCTATCAGGAGTTTTTCCTGACCTCCGTCGGCGATAACGCGGCCGATTTTCTCGGAGACGCGGCCTTCGAACGGGGCGACTTCGAGAATGCCGACCGATTCTGGCGGAACGTCCTCGAAAAGCATCCCGATAGCGACGTCCCGGAAGCGAGGCTTCTGTTCAAGCGAGGCCTGGCGGTCGCCCAACTGGCACAGGCCACGACGCTGGGAACTATTGTTCGGTCGCTCGAGCAGCGTTTCGCCGGTCAGAAAATGAAGGTGGGGGGCAAGGACGTCGCTCCGGCGGACTATCTCCATTCCCGATTGAAGGCGGCCGAGGCCGCCCGGGCGTCCGTCAAAAACACGCAGGAAGACTCCGTCGCCGGCGCACCGCCGGCGGAGACGAAGCCGGCCTGGCGAATGCAGTTCCTTTCGCCCAAGGCCGCCCTCCAGCGTGAATCGAGCATGCGGAGCTACTCGTATTATCGCAACGGCGTTGAAACGGTTGTTCCGGCCGTCGCGTCCGATGGCAATCGGGTCTACGCGAACTGGTTTGGCATCGTGTTCGCGATCGATGTCGCCAGTGGAAAGCTCGTTTGGCGGTCGCAGAAGTTCGGCGATATCACTCAGCATTTCGGACAGATGTCGTACTCAGCCAACCCGGAGGCCTACCGGCTTGCGACCGGAAGCGGGATCGTGCTGTCACTGCACGTGCCGGTGGAGCGCCTGAACCACGGCCAGGAACCCTCGCGACTCGTTTGCTTCGAGGCCGAGACGGGAAAGGTCAAATGGAAGTCGATGGACAGCGGGGCTCCGCTCTCGAGCCTGGGGTTCGTGGGGAAGCCGCTGATTGAGGAGGGGGAAATCCTCGTACTCAGCCACGGACAGCAGGATGCGAAACTGTCGATGTGCTGCCTGGACCTCGATGGCAAGCAGAAGTGGACAGCCGAACTGGGATCGGTCAGGAAACGGTCGACAATCTCGGGTTACCAGAGGATGCCGCAGCCGGCGCTGCTTCGCAAAGGGCGAACCGTTTACATCGCCAGTGAAGACGGAGCACTCGCTGCATTCGACCTCCTCGACAGGAAGATCCGCTGGCTGCTCCCGTATGGATCGCCCGATGTCTCACAGGGGCAGCGGAGGATCTACTACAGCGGCCAGACGGATAGCCGCACTCAGTTGCATACCGAAACGGCGCTCTTGGAACAGGATGGGCTGGTGTATGTGAAAGAAGCCGGCGGCCGGGAGCTTCTGGCGATCGACCCGAGCGTGCCGTCTGTTGTGTGGCGACGTCCGGCGGAGGAGGCCTCGCAACTGGTTGGAATCGATGCCGATTCTGTCTACCTGATGGACCATGAACTCTGCTGCATCGACCGCAAGGATCGCACCCTGCGCTGGGCGACGAACCTGCCGATCACCACCGGCGGGCTGAGCATGGTCTCCGGGCCCCAATCGATCCTGATCTTGACCGGGCGGGGAGTTTTTCAGCTCAGTCGCGCGAACGGGAAAGTGACTCACATCTTCCGCGGGGCCGACCTCGCGTCCGGCGGCGGGCATCTGACGGTCGTCGGGGACCGGCTGGTCGCGGTGACGACGCAATCGGTCACGTCGTATCCCGTGCCGCAGGCAGATCAGGCCGCGACCGGCCAAAAGGAATCCCAGTGATGAAGTTCAGCGAACATCGAAGGTCTCGGAGATCCGGCATGTCCGTGATGCAGTCGGCGGCGGCAGCGGCGCTTCTCCTGGTCATCGGAAGCCTCCAGGCCGCCGAGACGACGAGGGGCATCCTCGTGGCCGGAACCGGAGAATCGACTGGCAAGCCTTCGATCGTCGAATTGAGCGGAACGGTGACCGGCGAGGCCGAGCTGGCGAGCGATGCGATCACCAAGTATCGCGACAACCGCCAGCGCGCCGTCGAGGCGATGGACAACCTGAAGATCGAGGGACTGAAAGTCAGCGGCAGCGGGGTGAGCATCAATTCCACGCTCTCCCCTCAGGCCCTGCAGCAGATCATGCAGGGGATGGGGAGTCCGGGGACGGGAAGCGCCCGCCTGCAGGTGAGCGAGCCACTGAAGATCACGATCGAAGGGGTCGACAAGATGTCGACCGAGGACCTGCTTGGAATGCTCGTGCGGATCGTCGACGCCGGCAAAGATGCGGGAATCGCGATCGGCCCGTCATTCGACTACAACCAGTACTACAACTACGGCCGCCTGAATCAGGCGACCGGGCTGGCCCGGTTCCGGATGGCCGACGTCAAGCAACTCAGGGCGAATGCCTATTCGGCCGCGATCAAGGATGCCCGGGAGCAGGCGGAACGCCTGGCGGCGCTGTCGGGAGTCAAGCTGGGGCGGGTCGTCTCGGTCCGGGAGGGGGCTGTCCAGAACTCGAACGTCAACGTGATGTATTACGGCCAGCCGCCGTCCGATGACGCCGAGCAGCACACAACGACGAAGCTGGAAGACATCAAGGTGAAGATCGTCCTGCAGGTCGAGTTTGCGATTGAGTAGAGGGCGGGGGGCCTGACCTGAAACTCAGGGAGTCGTCATGCGACGGAATGCGAGCCTGGTGTCGCTGCTGGCAGTTGCGGTCGTGGCCGCGCCCATTGCGCCTCGTTCGGGGGCGGAGGACCTGCGACCCCGCCATATCACGCCCGAGACGATCGTAGGCGTCCGGAAGGGACTCGACTGGCTTGCTCAGAAGCAGGACGCCGACGGCAGCTTTCAGTCGAGCATGGGGGGCGCTGAATATCCGACGGCCATGACGGCCCTCGCGGGCATGGCGTTCCTGGCGAATGGATGCACGCCCAGCCGCGGTCCATATGCCGACCAGATCCGTAAATGCATCAGCTTCCTCGTCAACCAGCAGGATCCGAAGACAGGGCTGATTGCGCGTGGCCCCGAGAACGGCCGCCCCATGTATGGGCACGGTTTCGCCCTCATGTTTCTTGCCTGCGTCCACGGAATGGAGCAGGACCCGAAGAACCGTGAGCGAATTGGCGGGATCATCAAGAACGCGATTCAGCTGACGGCCTCAGGCCAGAGCCCGCTTGGAGGCTGGATGTATACCCCCAGTTCAGGCGATGAAGGAAGCGTCACCGTGACGCAGATGCAGGCGCTCCGCGCTGCCCACAACGCCGGGTTTACGATCCCCAAGGGGACGATCGAAGGCGCCACCAAGTACCTGGAGCTCTGCCGCACGCCCGAAGGTGGAATTCACTACTCCTACCATTCGCGCAGCGGAACCCGGACCCCTATTACCGCCGCCGCCGTCTGCTGCCTTTACTCGACCGGCGACTACGATTCGCCCCTCGCCGAAAGCTGCCTCAAGTACGTCCACGACGAGTTCAAAAAAACTCAGAACGAGTTCGAAAGCGGCCACTATTTCTACCTGCATCTGTATGCCTCGCAGGCGTTCTACCAGGCCGGCGACGAATACTGGGACGCCTATTTCCCGCCGGCTCGCGACACCCTCCTGAAGCAGCAGGCTCAGGATGGAAGCTGGTCCGGGGATGGCGTGGGGCAGGTCTATGGAACGGCGCTCGCCTGCCTGCTGTTGCAGTTGCCGTACAAGTTTCTGCCGATCTATCAGCGTTAACGGGAGTGGAATGTGAACGATCCATCGTCTGCGCCGCCTGACGTCGCCGCCCTCGAAACGCTGGCGGTTGCGCAGAAACGCATTCGTGAGCAGATCGCGACGGTCGTCGTCGGTCAGGACGTCGTTGTCGAGCAACTGATGGTCAGCATCCTCGCCGGCGGCCACTGCATCCTCGAGGGGGTTCCGGGCCTCGCCAAAACGCTGCTGGTGCAGACGCTCTCGCGAAGCCTCTCTCTCGATTTCGGACGCATCCAGTTCACGCCCGATCTCATGCCGGCCGACATCACCGGCACGGACGTGATCTTCGAGGACCGGCAATCGGGGCATCGCGAATTCAAGTTCGTGAAGGGGCCGATCTTTACGAACATCCTGCTGGCGGACGAAATCAACCGCACCCCGCCGAAAACTCAGGCCGCGCTCCTGCAGGGCATGCAGGAACGGGTCGTCTCGACCGGCGGCCATCACCATGCTCTGCCTCGCCCGTTTTTCGTACTCGCGACGCAGAATCCGATCGAGCAGGAAGGAACCTACCCGCTGCCGGAGGCCCAGCTCGACCGCTTCCTGATGAAGATCATTGTGCGATACCCCTCGCGCGATGAAGAACGACAGATCCTGAAAACGACGACAGGCGCCGTCCCCCGCGACCCGCAGCAGGTCCTCAGCGCGGAGGAAGTCCTCGAACTTCAGGCGCTCGTCCGCCGAGTTCCCATCAGCGACACGCTCATCGACTACGTCATGTCGCTCGTCCGCGCCACGCGCAAGGACGAAGGGGAAGCTCCCGATTTCGTCAAGAAGTGGGTCCTGTGGGGAGTCGGTCCCCGCGGCGGCCAGTCACTGATTCTCGCCGCCAAGGCCCGCGCGGCGCTGTACGGCCGGCCTGAAGTCTCCGCGGACGACATCCAGGCCATGGCGACCGCCGTCCTCCGGCATCGCGTCGTGCTCTCTTACAACGCCGAGGCCGATGGCCAGTCGCCCGACTCACTCATCCGCAGGCTGGTCGAAACGACGCCCGTCTACGACAGCAAGGCCGTCAGCGACGGGCGGGTCCAGCGGGTTCTCCAGCCCTGATTCTCGATCATGCCCCGCTACTTCAACCCCGACATCATCGGACGAATCGCCCGTATCGGCTTCAAAGCCGGTCAGCCGATGGAGGGAGGCATTGCCGGTCAGCACCGCAGTCCCCTGCATGGCTTGTCGGCCGAGTTCGCGGATTACCGCACCTACACCCCAGGCGATGATCTCAAGCATCTCGACTGGCGGGCCTACGCACGGTCGGATCGCTACTACATCAAGCGGTTCGAAGAGGAATCGAACCTCCGCTGCTGGATGGTCATCGACGATTCCGCATCAATGAACTATGGCCCCGCCGGCCAGCGCAAGTTCGACGTCGCCGCCACGGCCGCCGTCTCATTGGCCGCGGTGCTGCTCAAGCAGCGCGATGCGGTCGGACTGGCCGCCGCCGGGAACTCGATTCGCGAGGAGCTGAGGCCCAGTGGCGCGATGTCGCAGTTGACCAAGCTCGATGACACGTTGGGGAAGATCTCGCCCGCAGGGGAAACCGACCTGGGGAAGGTGGTCTCGGAAATCGCGGACAAGATCCCGCGACGCGGGCTCGTTGTCATCGCGTCCGACCTCTTCACCGATCTCGACCGCCTCTACGAATCGCTCGGCCGGCTGCAATATGGCGGACACGCGGTTGTCCTCCTGCACATCCTGCATCGCGACGAAATCGAGATGCCGTTCAATGAGTCGGTCATCTTCAAGGATATCGAAGGTCAGGAGGAACTCTTCGCCGAGCCCTGGTCGTTCCGCGCCGCCTACCAGGCAGCCGTGAAAACCTTCTGCGACGAGGTGCGTGAGCGCTGCCAGTATTGCGGCATCGACTACGTCAGGATGCTCACGGAGGACGATCTCGGCGCGACTCTGGCGGGCTACCTGGCTGACCGGGCCCATCGGGGGCCGGCCAAGCACAAGGGACGCATGGGAGCCGCTTCGACGAGCGAATCGAAGCCGGAGGAATCGGCATGAGCTTCCTGGCTCCGGCGCTCCTCTGGGCGGTTGTCCTTGCCTCCGCGCCGATCATCATTCATCTGCTCAATCGACGGCGGTTCATTCGCGTCGATTGGGCCCCGATGAAGTACCTGAAGCTGACGCTCAAGGCCAATCGCCGGCGACTGCGCATCGAGCAGTGGATTCTCCTCGCTGTCCGGACGCTCGCCGTCGCGGCGCTGATCTTTGCGATCGCACGGCCCGTCAGCTCGACGACCGACCTCGCCGGATTCCTGAAGGTCCAGGGGCGGGCCAGCAGGGTGCTCGTCATCGACGATTCGCTCAGCATGGGGAACGAGTCGCAGGGAGTGACGGCCTTCGCACGTGCCCGGCAGGCGGCCGAGCAGATCGTTCGCGCGCTCGGCACGCAGGACAGCCTGACGGTCTGTACGACTTCGCGAATGAATGCGCCGCTCGTCCGCCACGCACGGCTGGAAACGGTCGATACCCTGGTTTCACAGATCAAGGCTCTCGAGCCGAGCGACGTCATCAGCGCCTGGCCGAAATCGCTGGCAGCCGCGGATGAACACCTGACTGGTGGTCCATTTCCGATCCGGGAAGTGCTGCTCGTGACGGACCTCTGGGAAACGGGGTGGTCGCCGGACGGCGCGGCGCTCTGCGACCGCTGGGCCGACGAGAAGGTCACGCTGAGAATCGTCGATGTCGGTCGGGAATCGGAAGGCAACCGCCGGATCGTTTCGTTGTCCCAGACCGATCCGGTGGCGCTCATCGACACCGAGGTGAAGTTCACGGCGCAGGTCCGCAACGACAGCCGCGACGAAATGCAGGCCGAACAGGCCCTGCTCACGGTCGACGAGGCGACGCAGTCCGTCACGCTTCCCGACATCCCGCCCGGTGAAACGGTCGACGTGCCATTGATGCTGACATTCGACGAGGCCGGGCAGCACCGGATCGCGTTGCAATTGCCGAACGACACGCTGGCCGCCGATAACACGTTCCGCATCACGGCCGATGTTCGGCGTCAGGTGGAAGTGTCACTTGTGGACGGCGATCCGGGACTGAAGCCGTTTGAAAGCGAAACCGATTTCCTGCAGCTCGCGTTGACGGCCGGGAATTCGCAGTGGAAGGCGTCGCCGGTGATTTCGTCCGAGTGGCTGTCGCAGCCGATCGCCGCGCCGGACGTGCTCGTCCTGGCGAACGTCGATCGCGTGACGCCCGAACGTGCGAAGGAACTGGAACAACTTGTCGATGCCGGCATGGGGCTGATGGTCTTTCCCGGCGACACGCTCGATGCCGCGGCCTGGAACGACGTTCTCTATCGCGATGGACAGGGGCTCCTGCCGGCACGGCTCGAGCAGATTCGGGAGGCCGAATCGACCGGGCTGGTGGTCGAGCCGATCGCCGATTCTCCAATGGCCGCCCTCCTTCGGATTTCCCCCGAGGCGCTCTCGCGCGTCCGCCCGAAACGCATTCTGGAAACATCCCTGCCGGGCGACCTCTCGCCACAGGTGCGGGTGCTTGCCCGGTGGAACGACGCCAAACAGACGCCTGCCCTGCTCGAAAAACGGTTCGGACTCGGACGGGTCTTCCTGTGGACCGTCACGGCCGATCGGGAGTGGAGCGACTGGCCAACCGAAGCGAGTTTCGTCCTCGCGACACGGCTGTCTGCCCAGGCGATTGCGGCCCGCATCACCCGCTGGGAGAACCTGATCGTCGGACAGCCATTGCGATTCCCGCTCGATGCTGATCTCCTTCCGCAGACGGCAAGTCTGACGCGGCTCGGATCGGACGAAGTCCTGGAGCCTCGGATCAAACGCGACTCCCAACCGCCGGAACTCGTTTTTGACGACCTTCGGCTGGCCGGGTTCTACCGCGCGGGCTGGGACGAGCCGGGGGGAAGTCCGCAGCAAAGGATGTTCGCCGCGACGTCTGATTTCCGGGACAGCGAACCCAGACGGCTGAACGACGAAACTCTGCGCCCGATGCTCGGCAGGCTCACTCCGAAAATGCTCAGGTTCAGCGGCGAGACGATGAGCCTTGCGGCCGAGGGAACGGAGTTGTGGCGGATGCTGGCGGCGGTCATGATCGGGCTGCTCCTGTTCGAGAGCCTGTTCGCCGCATGGGTCGGACGGGCGCGGTAAACTGCGGCCTCAGGCCGCGGCTGCGTCGTCAGGAAGAGATCTGTTTGCCCCGTCCTTTGTGCCCGGCCCTGTCTCGTGTCGCCGTCCGCTGCTGAAACCTCTCCGAAGAATGTCGTGCTGGCGATGACCGGCGCCAGCGGCGCCATCTACGGTGTCCGTCTTCTCGAAGTGCTGCTTGCGGCGGGGCAGAACGTCCATGTTGTTCTGAGCGGCGCCTGCCAGCGCGTCTTTGAAGAAGAATTAGGCCTCTCTCCCGACCCAAAAGACCCGCAACTGGAGCAGTTGCTGCCTCTCGGCGGCGCGGCGGCAGAGAAGTTGAACCGGCTCCGCCCGGTCGACCGCCCGGGAACGCTCGGGCGCCCGTTGAGTTCCGGCGGCCGCACGGGATCAGCGGTGTTCCATCCCCTTGGCGACTACGGAGCTGGCATTGCCAGCGGTTCCTTTCTGACGGCCGGGATGGTGATCTGCCCGTGCTCGATGGGCACCCTTGCGGCCGTTTCCCATGGGATGTCGCAGAACCTGATTCACCGGGCGGCAGACGTTCATTTGAAAGAGCGGCGGAAGCTGATCCTCGTTCCGCGCGAAACGCCCCTGAGCCTCATCGCGCTGGGCAACATGCAGCGGATCGCCGAGGCCGGGGGCATCATCCTTCCCGCGATGCCCGGTTTCTATCACGGCGCGGAGTCGATCATCGACCTCGTCGATTTCGTGGTCACGCGGGTCTGCGACCAGCTGGGAGTGAAAGTGAGTCTGGTGAGGCGCTGGGGGGAAACTGAGCCCGGGGACGCGGCGTCCAGGGAGCCGTGATGAATGGCGCCGGCCGACTGGGAGAACCCGGTCGGCCATCCGCGACGGTTGAGGCCGCCCGGACAGGCAACCTGCCCTCCGCGCTGGCGAAAGCTTCCCGGATCGATGTCGAAATCTCGCTGCGGCATGCGACGCAACCACCTTCCCGACTGAAGGTGATGGCCCAATGCCCCTTCAGGCAGGCGAAGACTTTTCCCGTTGCGCAACCTCTCCCGTCAGGGTGGAGAGTTCGTTTTTTCGCAACGCAGACAGCGGGGGATCAGCCCCGCGAGAGGGAGTGAAAAAGCACACCAAAGTTCGTCACACATGTCACAGGTCCGGAACTCCAATGTTTCAGACGGTTTTTCGCCGTCACAGGTCTCCCCCGGGAGCCGGCCTCCGCGACAGCGAAGGTCCACGCGCCCTGGAACTGCTTCAATGTTCGTATTCCGGCTTCCGCAGGCGATGAACGGACGAACGCGAATCGAGAACCGTTCAATCGCCGGCACAGGAGCCATGAAATTGGCCTGGCTCGCCGTTTGCCTGGTCACCAAGCGTCCGCCGCGGTTGGAGCGATCGGGAGAACTGGCCCCGTTTCTGCCATAATCGGGCCACTCCCGTCTGTCGGAGCGCACATCCACGAGGAGGGGCGGAAGCTTGTCCATTGGCGGCATCATCCTGGCCGGCGGGCGAAGTTCGCGAATGGGGACTGCCAAGGCGGGCCTCCGTTTCGGTGGCGAGACGCTGCTCGAGCGGATGGTTCGCGTCGTGGGGGAAGTGGTTCAGCCGGTGGTGGTCGTCGTCGGAGCAGAACAGGAGTGGCCTGCTATCCCGGGCGTTGCCGTTCTGCAGGACAAAACTCCAGACTGCGGTCCGTTGGTTGGTCTGCTGACAGGCCTGGAGTGGCTCCAGACGCATCGCCTCGACGCAGGCTTTGTGACGGCATGTGATATGCCGTTTCTGACGTCCCGGGTCATCGGCGCCATTGCCGGCGAACTGGGGGATGCCGAAGTGGCCGCTCCCCGTTGTGACGGGCGCTGGCAGCCGCTCGCCGCCGCCTATTCGACCTCCTTGATCCCGCGGATCCAGGAGCGTCTCGCGGCCGGCCAGCGATCGCTGATCGGACTGATCGAGGCGTCGCAGCGGCGCGAAGTCGAACCCTCGGTCCTGGCGGGTGTCGATCCGGATGGACTGACGCTCGCGAACGTCAATACGCCTGCCGATTTCGAACGGGCGCTCGCTCGGCTCGCCAAAGGCTCGTCAGTCGGTTCTCCGCAGGGGCTGGGAGGAAGGACTGCCATGATCACGCTCCGTCCGGCGCGCATCGACGACGCAGAGGCGATCAGCGAACTCGTCACCGCCTTGTCGAGGGACTTCATCACGCCCGACTACTCGGCCACCGGGGCCGCGGTGCTGCTGGAAGGGATGACTGCAGAAGAAACGCGGAAGCGGATGGCGCTCGGATTCCGGTATCTCATTGCGGTCGAAGGAGACGCGATCGTCGGCGTCGGCGCCATGAAGGAAAACTCGCACTTGTATCACCTGTTCGTCGCCGAGACTCATCACGGCCGCGGCATCGCGCGAAGGCTGTGGGAACACCTGCGGGAGACAGCCCTGGCAAACGGGAACCCTGGACGGATCACGGTGAACTCGTCGCGCCATGCAGTTCCGATATATCTTCGCCTGGGATTCGTGAAGGATGGCGGCGTGACCGCGAAGAACGAAATCACCTGCCAGCCGATGGTCTGGCAGATCGCGCCGCACGACACGGATGAAGAGGATCGGAAAATATGACGGAGCGGATCAGTGCGCCCCGGAAGCTTCCGGGATGGATCTACGGCGGGCTGTTCGGCTGCATGGTGATCATCTCTTGGATGGGCTGGAACAAGTACCGCCCGGCCACGGCGGAAGAATGGGCCCGGCTCGTCAAAAAGATCGGGGGCGAGGACGTTCTCAACGCGATCGAGAACGCCGAGACGGTTTACGCCACGAGAATTCAGCTCAAGGGAAAGCCGCTCTCGTGGACGACAGACGATTTTGAAGCGATCTCCGAGCCGGTGCGCGTCGGCGAGGCCGAGCGACACGAACTGAAAAAGTTGCTGGCATCGCCTCGCAATTACGATCTTCCAGATCCGAAGGGGCTGAATGTCGTTCCGGCCTGCATGCCCAGATGGGGATTCCGGCTGAGCTTCGTGGCCGGAGACGAGACGCGCGATGTCTGGGTCTGCCTCGAGTGCCATCACATGCTGTTCGTGAAGGACGGACGCGAAGTGGGAGGCCTGCACTATTCCCGAATGAAGGACGACATCGACGCCCTGGCGGTTCGGCTGTTCCCAGGCGATCAGGCGATCGCGGACGCTGCCCGGAACTGAGTCGCGCTGAGCCGGCTCGTCGAGATAACGACTTGCTGCGGTCATCGGTCGATGAGATCATCGAGAAGGTGGATCTCAGCAGCGTTGGGCTTCGTTTCCGTTAAGCGAGGATCTACGTCATGTTCCGTCTGCTGGCGTGCTTCTTACTGGCCTCCTTGACCGGCTGCTCTTTTGTCGTTGCCGAGAAAGACATCGCGGGCGAGAAGGGCGAGTTCGCGTCGTTCGAACCGAAGCTGGTTGGCGATTGGGAGCAGGCGGTCGGTAAGGGAGAGCCGCCGAAGGTCCACGTCGCGCCCAAGGTTGGCGAGATCCTGCGGCTGGAACGCGCGGGGCCCGATTCGAAGGCGCTCGTCGTAAAGGCCATCGAGTTGCATCGGGCTGACGACGGCGGTGAGCCGACGGAAGTGGAAGTCCGGAACATGGTGGAAGACTCGTTTGTGATTCGCGTCGTTAAGCTCGGAGACGTTGAGGTGATCAGCGCCACCCGGCGGTCAGTCACTGGCGGTGGCTTCCTCCTGAAGCTCGAGTGGGTCAACGACGGCTTCCGTGTGAGACTGATGGCTCCAAAGTTCTTCGAGAAGAATCCGCAGCTGATTCCACACCGGTTCCAGAATAAGGATGTCATCATCACGGCGGAGGTAGAGACGGTTCATGAATTCCTGAAGACGCACGGGAAGCTGGCTGAGCTCTGGGAAGAGGCCAGCCCCGTGTGTGTTCGAAGAGAGAAGCCAGCGGGCGCGAAGTAAGGCCAACCGCTGTCCAGTCCTGTCCGGTGCGTGGCGACGGCAGGCCGTCGCCCTGGGCGACCCAGTCAGAATTTCGGGAATGGCGAGCCCTGTGGGGTCGGTTTCGATTTCGGGATTCGGATGTGCAGGTTCCGTCCCGGCGGGACCGGGCCTTCCAGCGGGAACGGGTCTGCCTCTTTGCGAGGACTCAATGCGTCGGTTCGCGGAGCGGGCGGGGGGAGCGGGCCGGCCTGGATCATGACGGCGTCGCTGGGGGCGGGCGTCTCGGCGACGCTTGTCCGCTGTTTGGGCTCGACGCTGTTCAGCAGCCGCTCGCGAATACGGAGCCGCAGTTCTTCGGTACAGCCGGCATGCCAGGTGATGCGGCCCGCTTGCCAGTCGGCGGCGAGGACGCCGTTCACATAGGCGACGCGGTTCCCCGCCTGGGCCGGAATCCGCGGCCCGCTTGTAATGATGCCGGCGAGGTTCAGAGGGTCGGCCGCCGAGAAGACGACGGTTTCGGATCGGGAATCATCGGCCCGGAGCTTGCGGAGTGTGGCGACCGTTTCGGCCGCGCAATACTGCTCGCCGGCCACGCCCTTGATGAATCGTCCGCCACGGATCTCGCCGCGGGCTTCCATGCGGCGATACACGCGGACGAGTTCCCACCATTTCGGAGCCCCACTCTCGCGGTCGAGCAGGTCGCGGTAGACGACGCCCCAGCGGCGCAGGAGCTGCCACGCCCAATGCTCAACGGTTTCATTTCGCGAGGAAGAGGTCCCCGCCGGACCGCGACGATCGGATGCCCGTTCTCCGGCGCGCGGTGAAGCGGGAGCTTCGCCATCACCTCTGGTCCGCCAGAGTGACCAGCGTCCGACGCTCTGCGATGAACGGCGCTTCCGAATGAGCTTGGCCATCGTCGGCGCTCCGGACAGCGCCGACTCGCCGGTCGTCGATTCGCGGACGAGGTTTCGCAGTCCTGAAAAACCATCGGCCGTAATGAAGCCACGGGCTACGAGCTCGCCGAGGACGTCTTCGACCTGCGACGGCAGGAGCTTCGCCGCCGTTTGAATGTCGGTCGAAAACATGGCGCCACGCGCCTGCAGCAACTCCACGACTTCCTGGGCAGGTGAGCTGAGGTCTTCCACACGCGTTTCTCCCGCGGTCTCGACCAGCCATTCGCGGTCTTCCCGGAGAAACAGCGAGATCGGCGCCACCCGTGTGAGGCTGGCCGTCGGTCGCGATTTCTCGGGATCGCGGGCAGGGGGATGCAGGCGTCCCCAGGTCACTTCGCCGGAAAGCGAGAGCTCATCGAGCCATTCCTTGCGGTAATTCTCGACTCGCAGCGGGAGGATGTCCCGTTCCCAGCAGACGGTCGGAATATCAAGCCCCTGGAGCTGACCGACCACTTCGAACAGGCCATTCGCTCCCTGGCGACGGCAGCCAGTCATCACTCCCTGATGACGGAAGAGGAACCGCTGGTAGGTCGCGGCGTCGACGGGCTGCACATCACGACGCAGGCCGGCAATCGTCAGCCGATGGATGCGGCTGAGGAGCGCGCGGTGGCACCATTCGACATTCCGGGACTTGTCGTTGAGCCCCCCGGAGATCGCCGGGGGAGTGGCAAGCGTCTCTTCGGCGGCCTTGGCCGCGGCCCGGGCATCGGCCCTCTCAAACTCCCTGGCCTCAGGCTCACGCTCGAGAAAACCGCCCTCGCGGAACTGACCGCGGATGACGATGCCTTCTGCTTCAATTGCTTCCAGGGCCGTGAATACTTCGGATTCGCTGAGGCCCAGAGTCTCGGCAATCTCGATGGCCGTCATCGGGCCGGCGGACTCCACGAATCCGCGGATCATCGTGACGCGGACTTCGACGTCGTCCCAGTCGTGGCGGACGGTGGAAGGGGCCACGAGCGGCGGAGTCGACTCGATGCCTTTCCACAGCGTCTGGATGGCCGGCCAGCGCTCGGTGGGAACCCAGGCATGAACCCCATCCGGCCGCGTGACGCTGGCGGCGCGGCCGGCCTTTTCCAGTTGGAGATAAAATGGCTGCCAGTGTGACTCCGCCCGCACCGCGAAACGGGACTGGAGGACATCGTGCAGTTCGTCGGCCGAGCGAATGAGCGGCTGCGCTTCGCCGATGACGGTCTCGATTGCCTGCGGATCGAGCTTGCCGAGGTCGCGAAGCTCTTCCGGGTTGAGTGTCCGGCGCGTCGAGACGGCCCGGGCCCGGCGTTCCTGCACCTCGCCGCCGTCGAGGAACGCATACGGATTCGCATTCAGGAGTTCATAGGTGAAGGGAGACGGTTCCCGGGTGTCGCGGGCGACAAATGTGATCTCCCCTTTCTCGACGCGCTCCAGCACTTTCATCAGGCCCGCCAGGTCGACCGCCTCGTACAGGCAGTCGTGCATCGTCTGCTGGACGAGCGGGTGCTCGGGAATTTCATGGTCCCCCGTATGTTCTTCCTGGCAGCCGGTCAGCTTCGGGAAGACAGCCGTCATCGTGTCCTGGGAGCGAAACCGCTGGATCGCCGGTGGCACTTTCTGGCCGTTGCGCTGGCGCTCGACGAACAGCGCCCGCGTCGCGTTCCACCGCCAGCGGACCTGGAACATCGGGACGTAGATCACTGCCTGTTCGAGCAGCTTGTAGGCGTTGTCGCAGCGCAGCATCGGGAACAGGCTCTCGATCGGAAAGCTGTGTTGCGGCCCGAGCGAGAGAATGAAGCCGTCGTCGTCAGCCGTCGCCTGGAGTTCGAAGTCAAACGACCGGCAGAAGCGTTTCCGCATCGCAAGGCCCCACGCACGATTGATGCGTGCCCCGAAGGGAGCGTGAACGACAAGTTGCATCCCCCCCGATTCATCAAAGAAGCGTTCAAAGACGACGCGATCCTGTGTCGGCAGAAGGCCGATCGCAGCCTTCTCCGAGGCCACATAGGTCGCGACCTGCAGAGCGGCGTCCGTCGTGCAGTGTGTTTCAGCCAGCAGCCACCGGACGACACGATCGAGGTCGGCCGTCTGTGAGGGCGAGTCGCCCGTGGGGCTTCCCGTCGATTGCGACTCGCTCGCATCGAAATCCCCGCACGCCGGCCAATCCAACGCGGCGTCTGCTGAATTCTGCCACTGCGCAGATTCGCTCGTCGAGACAGGCTCGTTCAGCCGATCCGGCTCGAAGGGAACCTCGCCCTCCCATGTCGCGACCCCATTCGCACCTTCTTGTGTGAGAAGCTTCTCCAGGTCGCTCCGCAACCGGGAGACTTCCTCCGACAGTTCAAACGTCCGTCCCGGCGCTTCACCGCGCCAGAACGGAATGGTCGGCGGGGCGCCATGCGCGTCGGCCACGCGCAGGTCGTTGCCGCGCAGGCCGATGATCTGCCACGACGAATTGCCGAGAAGGAAAATGTCGCCGCTCGCGCTCTCGACTGCGAACTCTTCGTCGACGGAGCCGACGACGGTGTTCTCCGGTTCGACGACGACCCGATAGTTGTCGACTTCCGGGATCGCTCCGCCGTTGTTGATGGCTGTCAGCCCCGCCCCTTTGCGGCCGCGGATGCGGCGGTTGACGTGATCGTGATGCAGGAACGTGCGGGTGCGCCCTGACGTGGAAGTCAGTCCCTCCGCCAGGAACCGCAAGGTCTCATCGAACGTCTTCCGCTCGAGATCGCGGTAGGGATATGCCCTGCGGAGCGTGGCGAAGAGCTCGTCCGTGTCCCATTCCGTGGCCGCGCACTCGGCGACGATCTGCTGCGCGAGGACGTCGACCGGAGCTTCCGGAATCTGGATGACGTCCAGTCGGCGCGACTTCACTGCCCGGACCAGCGCCATGCACTCGACCAGTTCGTCACGGGTCATCGCGAGGAGGCGGCCTTTGGGGATGAGACCCAGGGCATGCCCCGACCGGCCGATCCGTTGGAGAAACGCTGCAATGGCGCCCGGCGATCCAATCTGGATCACGAGGTCGATGTAGCCAACGTCGATACCGAGCTCGAGCGACGACGTCGCGACCACGGCCTTGATCTGACCGTGCTTCAGTCGCTGCTCCGTCGTCAGTCGGGATTCTGCCGAGAGCGAGCCGTGATGTGCGGCGACGTGGTCTTCTCCGAGCAGCTGGGTCAGCGCGAACGTCACGCGTTCGGCCATGCGGCGCGTGTTGACAAAGATCAGCGTGCTGCGGTGCGACTGGATCAGTTCGACCATCCGCTCGTGCAGGCTCGACCATTGCTCGGCACTGCATGCCGCGGAGAGCTCGCTGTTCGTCGGGATTTCGATCCCCAGGTCGAGCTGCCGCACGTGTCCGACATCGACGATGGCACAAGGAATGGGAGGGAAAAGATCCTGTTCACTTCCGGAGTCGATCGTTTCGGTCCGGGCGACTCCGCCCGTCGTGCTCGCCTTTCCGGAACCGGCCTGGCGAGAGACTCCCCGTTCCGGAGATTCGAACAGTGAAGGCTGCCACGTCCCGGCCTCCTCGAGTGTTGAAGGAGACGGCCGGTCAGGGCCGCCGACCAGGAATTCGGCCATCCGCTCGATCGGCTTTTGCGTGGCAGAGATTCCGATTCGCTGCAGTCGGCGGCCGCAAAGCGCCTCGAGACGCTCCAGGCTGAGGGCGAGATGGGAGCCGCGCTTGTCGCGAACCAGCGCATGAATCTCGTCGACGATCACCGTGTCGGTCGTCCGCAGCGCCTCGCGGCCGCGGCGGCTCGTCAGCATCAGGTAGAGCGATTCGGGAGTGGTAACGAAGATGTGCGGCGGCTTCTTGACGAGAGCCTGCCGCTGACTGGCAGGCGTATCGCCCGTTCGGAGACCGACCCGGAGTTGTGGAACCGAGACGCCGGCGGCCTGTGCCTGCTCGTAGATCTCGTTCAATGGAATTTCGAGATTGCGCCGCATGTCGTTGGACAGCGCGCGCAGCGGAGAGATGTAAATGACACGCATTCCGTCGCGGAGTTGACCCGCGGCCGCTTCCTTGAAGAGACGATCAATGACCGCGAGGAAGGCCGTCAGGGTCTTGCCGCTGCCGGTCGGCGCAGCGATCAGGGTGTGCTCTCCGGCGGCGATGTGCGGCCAGCCCTGGGCCTGCGGCTCCGTGGGGCCGGCATACCGACTGCTGAACCAGTCGCTGACGACAGGGTGGAACCCGAATCCGTTCATCTCAAAACGCCTCCGCTTGACTCCGCCCCATGGTATTTCGCGGTGGGGATCGGTTGAAGTGAAGGTGGACAGATATTTAGTAGTCCTGGACTGTGAGCCGGCAGCGGGCATGGGCCGTGTCCGTCCTCTCGGCGACGATTTCGCCTGCTTTTTTCTCCCAGTCCGACCGTTCCAACACTCCTGAGCGGATTCTTCGGCGCGAGCGGCAAAGTTGTTTCAGGCGGCGCGACCGGCGGCCGATCTACCTGATGACACCAGACATCGTCGCCACGCCGGCGGCTCGCGCCGCCAGGGAGTCGGACCATGGACATGCCCCAGCTTACGCCTCAGCGGCAGAAAATGCTGATGGGCGCAGCGGCCGCGGGACTGCTGCTCCTGCTCGGGTTCTCGTACGCGCCGAGCCTGGAAGTCGCCGACGACGGCGTGAATTCCGAGGTCGACGAGGTCCTCGCCCTCGTCGAGGTCGATCGCGCTCGACCTCAGCTCCGGGACGACGAACAGGCCGCGCCCCGACCGTTTCGACGGTTCCGTTCCCAGGCCCCGGATCCTCAGGCCGCCACCCCGGAGGTCGAAATCCCGGTGGAACGACCGAAGCCCCTTGCTATGAGCCGGAGCTCCGTCGAATCGTCCGCGAAGCGTGTCGTCCCTCCTTCGTATCAGCAGCGGATGCAGCTCCTCGCTGAGGAAGAGGCGATCCTCGCGCGCCATCAGCTTCGCAGGCACGCCGACGCCTCGACGCTCGATATCGATCCGGTTCCCACCATCACGGCGGCCGCCGCCGAATCGACAGAAGAACTCTCGACCGAAGTGGAACACGCCCTCGGTGAAGCGCGCCGTCCTGACCGCTGGCGACGAGTGGAACTGGTTCAGGGAACCGGGGCCGCCGAAACGGGCGACACGGGCGCGCCTCGCGGAGCCTGGTTGAGTGGAAGCATTGAAATCGAGTGAACCGTCGCCCCGGTAAGACGAGTCATGCGGGCGCCTGGCCGCGAACCATCCGGCTCGCGAATGGAAGAATTTGGATTGGACGGCGACCAGCGCAGGCCGGTCGCTCCTGAGTAAGGATTGGCGATGTACGAAGGCTACTGGAAACTCGAGCGATCCGCGTTTCAGGGAGCGACCGACGTCGCGGACTTCTTCGCCAGCCGCACGCATCACGCCGCGCTGCTGAAACTGAAATACCTGATCGAGAATCGCCAGGGCGCCGGACTGCTGACTGGAGGGCACGGGCTTGGGAAAACATTCCTCACGCACGTCCTGGAATCGGACCTCGGCTCGAGTGTCGGTCCGGTGGCCCGTCTGGTGTTTCCGCAGATGTCTCCCTCGGAAATGCTCGCCTATCTCGCCGCCAAACTGGGGGCGGAGGCTCCGGTCCCGGAATCCGTGCGGACCGACCTTGTCCTGCGCCGTTTTGAGTCTCGGCTGGCGGAACTGGCGCGCTCCGGTCGCCATCCAATCCTGATCGTGGATGAGGCGCACCTTCTCGAACCAGAACACTTTCAGACACTTCACCTGCTGACGAATCTGCCGCTCGAGGCCGGCGCAACATTCACCATGCTTCTCGTCGGCGAACCGGAACTGCTGCCCAAGGTTCAGCGCGTCGGGGCACTCGATGACCGTATCACCGTCCGGACGTCGCTACGGCCGTTGACGGAAGAAGAAACACGTGACTACGTGCTGCGGCGGCTGGAACGCTCCGGCGCGCCCGGAGGCATCTTCTCGCGGGAGGCCTTCACGTCCCTGTGGGAGACCTCGCTCGGCGTTCCGCGTCGGATCAACCAGCTGTGCGACCTCTCCTTGCTCGTCGGATTTGCCGACTGCCTTTCCAACGTTTCGCACATCGAAGTCGAGGCGGCCGCGGAGGAACTGGCGGCCGTTGCCGTGGAATAACCGGGATTCTGCCCGCCTGTTCCAATCAGGCAATGAGCGGTAAGTGTCGCCGTGATTGGAACTTGCGTCCCATCTGCTGGGGAGGTACTCTCAGGGAAGTGCGAAATCTCGAAATCGCGCCCGCGTCGGAACATCTGCCTGCGTAGACCCTTCCGACAACGAGCGGAGAGACAACCATGGCGACCACAACCCGGACCAATCAGCGGGTCTCGTCGGAAGCGGAACTGGAAACGCAATCCAGCGACGCCCGACTGGTGGAAGAAGCTCGCCGGGGTTCCTCAGCCTCCTTTGCAAAGCTCGTACAGCGCTACGAACGGCGGTTGATCCGCGTCATCAGCCGGTTTGTCCGCGATGCCGATCAGGCGGAAGACCTCGCCCAGGAGACATTCCTTCGCGTTTACCAGCGGCTCGACCAGTTCGATCCCGCGCGTCGCTTCGGTCCCTGGTTGTTCCGGATCGGCGTCAATCTCTGCCTCGATCATCATCGCCGGCGGCGACGGAGGATCTGGGGCTGGCTGTTCAGCGACAGCGGCACGGAGAACTGGCCCGACCCCGCAGTCGCGGATCCCCGGGTGAAGCAGGATACGGCCCAGGAGGTCCAGGCCGTCATCGCGCAGATTGCAGAGAAGTATCGAGTGGTGTTGGTCTTGAGAGACATGGAGAACTTCAGCACGTCCGAGATCGCGGCGATTCTCAATCGTCGTGAGGCGACGATCCGCTGGAGACTGGCCGAGGCCCGGATCCGATTTCAGCAGCTCTGGGAAGTGCGGCAGGGGCGCGGGCGTGCTGCTGCCGCGGCATCGGAGGGGGCCGCTCCATGAAATGCCACGAAGCACAGCGAGAACTCGCTCTGCATGCCGGCGAGGACCTTGGCGACGCGCAGCGCGAAGCGGAGATCCAGGCCCATCTGGCGCAGTGTCCCAGCTGTCGACGCCGGCATGTCGGCGTGAAGTCCGCTTTGTCAGCGCTGGCAGTCGCTGACGCCCCGGGGACCTACGAGAGCGTCCACTCTCTCTGGCCCGCGCTGCGGCGGCGCATTGCCCAGGGAGATCATGTCGTTTCCGCAGGCTGGAGCTGGCAGACGGCGGCGCCCGTGATTGCCGGACTCGTTGTCTGTGGCGGGCTGATGCTGAGCACGGCCTCGCTCCTGATGCGGCCGGTCGTCTCGGAACCGACAGTCACAGAGCCTCCGCAACCAGTTCCCCGGAGCTATGAGGTTTATGCGCCCGACAACAGGGGAATGCGGTCGGAACCGGCTTCGATGAAAACAGGGCCAGATGACGCCGCCAGGCGCGGTGCGTTCACCCGTCGCCTCCAATTGCCGATGGAGTGACGGAATCCTGGAGTGGGTAACCGGCGACGATCATGAGGTCGCCCGAGCGCCATCACCTCCGCGCCGGTTCACTTCGTCTCGTCGAGAGTTGTCGTCAGTGCGACCAGGCTGTACGCGGTCACCAGATTCGGATCGCCTTCATACCAGCGGTCGGCCGTGTTCGACCAGCTCCCGTTGGGCTTCTGCAATTCCAGCAGCCGGTGCGACATCTCCACCCGCCAGGGGTGCTTCCCGCCCTTGGCATCGGTGAACTGTTCCTGGCCCAGCGCCTTGAACGTGCGCGTCGCGGTCAGCAGGTAGTAGTAAAGCCCCTGCTGTCCCATGCCCGGGTTTTCGTCCAGCGTGTAGAACTTCGCGATCCAGTCGGATGCCGCCTTCACACGCGGATCGTCCTTCGTCAATCCCGCGTAGATCATGCTCTTCAGTCCTGCGTACGTCATGCTGCCGTAGGAACGAAGACCCCCTTCAGGCGTCGGCGGGCCGGCCATCGATGCGCCCCCCGCGGCCGGCGTGTAGTAGAACCCGCCGTCGTTGATCTTGTCAGCGAACGGAGTGTTGTTCGCTTCGCTCTTCAGGTTCTGGCAGCGCGAGACGAAAATGAGTGCGTTCTTGAACGCCGGGTCGTTCTGCGAGACGCCCGCGTGAGTCAGGGCTTCCAGGAAGAAACTGGTGTTCGACAGGTCAGGCCGCTTGCTCCGACCATAGCCCTGTCCGCCAAACGCCGGATCCGCTTCCGCTGCTCCCTCAACTCCGTCCCACTGGATTCCCTTCAGGAATTCGACGGCCCTGGCGATCTGCTGCGAGTAACGGCCGTCCTGATTCGCCTCGACCAGTGCCAGCAGGATGATGGAAGTCTCGTAGTTCTTGTGCGACGTCGTCGGCGCGTAAAAGCCTCCGTCGGCCTGGGCGAACGATTCGAGGTGCTTCAGCCCCTTCGCGACCACCGGATCGTCCACGGGAACATCGCTCGCCAGCAGCGAGTAGACCACCATGCCCGAAATGCCGGGTTGCGTCGGTGACGTCCAGCTTCCGTCTTCGGCCTGAGTCGTCTTGAGGAAGTTGATCCCCTTCGTCCGGGCTCCAGTCACTTTCGTGACGTCAACCGAGTTCTGACCAAACGCAGGGGCCGCGGCGAGGATCGCCGCGGTCAGCAGGATGACTCGAAACATGTGGAACTCGCTTCAGATCGCGGCGCGGCAGTTGGAAACCCACTTTGGGTATGCCCGGATTCTAACGTCCATGGATTGCGCCGGTCGCCGGTGAAAAATTGTGCGCCTCGGAAGAAAAACCGCCGACAGGCCGCCCGGCGTGATCCTCCTCCGAATGGATCGCCCGGCGAAGCGATCCCTGGGGCCGCCCGGACAGTCAACTTGCCCTCCGCGCTGGCGAAAACGTCCCGGCCCGCTGTCAGAAACTCGCTACGGCATGTTGCGCAACCACCTTCCCAAAGAAAGGTTAAGGCCCAATGTCCCTTCAGGCATGCGAAGATTCTTCCCGATGCGCAACCCCTCCCGTCAGGGTAGAGAGTTCGTTCTTTGGCAACGCAAACAGGCGGTGATCAGCCCCGCGAGAGGGGGCGAAAAAAGCTCTCCAAAACTCGTCACACATGTCACAGGTCCAAAACTCCAATGTTTCAGACGGTTCTTCGCTGTCACAGGTCGTCACAGGTCGTCACAGGTCGTCACAGGTCTCCCCCCGGGGAGCCGGCCTCCGCGACAGCGAATGTCCACGCGCCCTCGTTCAGGAGGGTTGCCACTCCGGCCTGCCGAGTGGCAACAGTTGCATCCAGTCCGGAACGACCTCCGCACCTCGGCAGACGAGTTGCGGCCGTTCCCCGTACGTGAGCGTTCCCCAGGCCTTCAGGCCTGCCCGACGTTCAATCTCGTCGAGATTCGACTGGGCCGCGTCAAACACCGACGACCGAGTCGTGGGCATTGGGGCCAGCTGGTTCAGCACGATTCCCGCCAGGTCGCAGGTCCTGCGGATCTCGGCGATGGAGAGCAGGGCGTGGTTGATGACCCCGAGCCGGTTCCCGGCGACAAGGACGACGGGCGAAGCCAGGCGCTGGGCCAGGTCAGCGTTCGTCCAGTTTCGTGAAATCGGCGACAGCCAGCCCCCGGCCCCTTCGACGATCAGGACATCCACCCGCCCGTCCCACCACTCCGCGCCGGCAGCCAGCGCTGGTTCGTCGACTTCTCGCGATTCGAGTACAGCGGCGACCGGAGGGGCGAGCGGCGCCTCAAATCGCTGGGGAGCGATGCGGTCGAGCGGCCACTCGCCGCCGACGGCTGTCGCCAGGCGATCCGCGTCTTCCCAGGTCGGCCGCCCGTCCCGCACTTCCACTCCAGAGCAGACCGGTTTGTAGGCCCCGACCCGATACCCCGCGGCGCGCAACTGGCCAATCAGCCAGACGCTGAAATGCGTCTTGCCGACGCCGGTGTCCGTCCCGGTAATAAAGCAGCGGACTGTCGTCATTCGACGGCCGCCGGCTGTCGTGAATGCGATGGTCCGGCAACCGCGCGACGCTCCGCAAGCCAGCGCTGCTCAATGAACTCGACGGCCGGAATCGACTTGCGGGTCCATTCGAACAACAGGTCCTCGTACTCGGCGCTGGACAGCTCCCAGTCATTCCGCGTCGCCCGGATTCGGGACGAGAGGCTCTGAATCAGCAGGGCCGCCGCCACGGAAATGTTGAGACTCTCAACAAATCCGTGCATCGGGATGGTCGTCAACTGATCCGCTGCAGCAGCCATCTCCGACGTGATCCCATACTTTTCGTTTCCGAAGACCACCGCGACCGGTCCGTCCAGGTTGATCTCCTCGAACGGCACCGCGCCCGACCCCGGCGGAACGGTCGCGACGATCCGATATCCCTGATTCTTGAGTGTCTCGATGCCGCGGCCGATGGCGTCTGCTCCCGTTGCGCGGCGGATCGTCAGCCATTGCTGCGAGCCGAGAGCGACTTTCGTGGAGGGATCGAAGGATTCCGTCGGTTCGAGGACATGGACATCCTGGAGACCAAACGCGTCGCAGGAGCGGAGGACCGCACTGACGTTATGACTCTGGCGGACGTCCTCGAGGACGACGGCAATCCGGCGGGTTCTTTTCCGGAGGACTTCTGCCAGTCGTGCCCGTCGTTCCGGCGTGACGTACTCGTGATAGTAGTCCCAGAGCGCAAAGTGCTCCGCCGAACCTTGAGAGGGCAATTGATGTCGATTACTCTGTCGAGCCATGGCGTTGGCGGCATCCGGTTTCCGGACACTGCTGATGTTCACAATCCGCCGGAAATCGGCTGGCTGCTTTGCGTAACCGTAGCAGCCAGAGAGGTTTTCGGCGAACGATATGGTGGGCATAGCTCAGTTGGTTAGAGCGCCGGATTGTGGTTCCGGAGGTCGCGGGTTCGAGTCCCGTTGTCCACCCTTATTTCTCAACAGGTTACGTCGACGGCAGATTCTTCGATTCGGGAAGAGTCCACTGAACTGTCCACTTTGGGCGGGGATTTGGGCACTGCGGCGTACAGGACGTCCGCCATGCCCTCTGCATCGTTTCCGACGTAGAACCGCAACGTCGTCTCGATGTTCTCGTGACGCATCAGCTGTTGCAGGACGGCCGGCATTACCCGGGCCGCCCATCGCAGGCCGAATGCCCTCCTGCAATCGTGAGCCGACGCGAACTTCACGCCCTTCTCGGTCTCGTCGACTTTGATGCCGGCCTTTTCGCCGATGTCGCAGATGGTGTGACTGGCGCTGTCCGCCCGCGGCCGTTTCTTCAGCCGGCCGAGCGGATTGAACACGAAGCCCGTCCGTTCACTCTCCGGTACCGCCAGTAGCATTTCCCCGAATTCGGGAGCCAGGGGCAGTAGGCGATCTTTGTGGCCTTTCTCCGAGCCCGCCAGGATGCGGAGCATGGGGCGCTTCCCGGTGAGGTCGACCATCATGCCCGGCGTGTCCCACGACAGCTGCATCGCCTCCCCGAGCCTCAAGCCGCTCCACCACAAGCCACGGAGCAGGAACCTCCATCCCTCGACGTGATCGGGCTTCACTTTCGACGACTTGGGGACGGCGTCGATAAGCCGATCGAACTCCTCTGCCGTGATTGGGCGCCCCTTCATCACTTTGCCACCCTTCACCCTCTGAGGCATGCGGATCTTCGGGATGGCGGTGAGCAGTCCAATCTCCACCGCCCAGGCCAGAGCGGCCGCCAGGTGAGCCAGGTGCCCCTTGATGGTTGCCTCGGCCTTTCCGGCGTCGCGGAGCTTCTGCTGCCACGCTGAGAGCTTGTCGGCGGTCACGTCGACCAGACGGGCCGGGCTGATGAGCGATTCGAGGGAGTTCAGAACCCCGTCGATTTTGATGGCAGTCTTGTCTGCGAGGCCGGACACGACTTCGTCCTCGTACCGTTGCCGGAACTCGGCCCATGTCACCCTCGATTTCGGCTTGTACTTGCCCGACCGCAACTCGGCCTCCCATTCACCGGCCGCCTTGAGCGCCTCTTTCTTCGACTTCGTTCCGGTCGATCGGGCCGTTTCCTTCCCCGTCGTCGGGTCGCGGAACAGCATGTAGAGTGACGCACGCCCCTTGTCGATGACGTAAACCTTGATCGTGTCGTCCATCAGAAACCTTTCGAGAGGACCTTCAGGAACGAATTCCTGAAGGTCAGGGAAATCCCCGGGCCAGGAACCGGCAGGGCGTCGCTAACCGCCCCACCGGCGTCATCAGGGTAAGGCCGATCGGCCCACCCCTGTTTCTCCTCGCGCGCACGTGCGCGAAGGCTTATTCGGCAAATTTGCCGATTTCTCACTTCGCGGCCGGCTTCAGCCCTCAATTAGCGGCGTGACCGGGAAGCACCAGTTGAAGCGTGCTCCGATCCCCTCATCGAGAACCGCTTGGTTGTGCCTCGCCGCTTCCTGCATTGCGGGGACGTTCGCATGAACCTCCGGCCGCACACTCGGGGGAAGATCCGTCGATGATTCCGGCCGCCAGCCGTTCCGCTCGATTCTCAGCACCGCGAAGCCATTGGTGTTCGTGGGCCGCGCCACAACGAACCAATTCCAACCGTCGCGGAGGCGTTCGGCCATTTCGCGAGTATTCAGACTGACCGCCATTTCGCGAGCCTCCCTCAGTGGCATCCTGAACGTCATGCACTGCGGCCTGGATCGCTTGCATGTCGGCAGGAAGTCCCTGACGTGATACCTGACCAAGAGCAGACGAGTTCGCGGGGGCGTCCATTCCGCCGGTTTCTCTGGCGTCCAGACGTGTTCCGGAGGAACGCGGAACGCAAACCCTGCCGGCAGGCGGAATGACGTGTCCTCGCGATCAGCGGAGACGACAGCAGCAACAGGAGCTTCGAGCAGAACAGCAGACATGGACCGCCCTCCTAGAAAAAGGAAAAAGCCCGCGCGGTGGGGTCGCGGTCCCACCGGCAGGCTAGAGCCGATGCGCGTACGCACCGGGGTTTCTGATTGTTGACCAGCCGCGACACTGGTGTTGAGGGACTTTGTCCCACAACGAACCCTCTTGTATCTGCGTGTCCCCCTGTTGTCAATTTGTGGGACAATGCGGAACATTCGCCCCATGCCCAGGGCCGACGACAACAAAGACCACTCAATCAAGGTTCGCTGCACTCCCGAGCAGCGAAAGCTGATCGAGAAGGCCGCGGAAAAGGCTGAACGCACTCTTTCAGACTGGATCCGGCGAACGATCGTCAAACAGGCTGAAGCCCAGCTCGCCGATGACGAACAGGGCAAGGGCAAGAAACGCTGATGCCTCACGTCGTCGGGGGCGTCAACTTTGTGGCTGGAGCTTCGCGATCTGATCGTCCGCCCACCCGAGCCCCTGTTCGACTTCCCGCCGCGTGAACTCAGGCGGCATCAACGTCTGCCTCCAGACTCCGCCCAGCTTCGCGAGGGTTCCATCCTGTTGCCGTTTTCGCAGCGTCCACGTGAATCCGATGTCATCACGATCAACGCACGCCACGAAGTCCCCAAGCTGAAGCGCCTTGAAGTTGCAGCCTTCCGGGAGGTCAGAAATCTCAATCCACATATGAAGCCCTTTCATTGAAGAGAGACAAGAAACAGCCGTCATCTATAACCGCCCGCGTGCCCTCTGACCCACTCCGGGCGTGAATTCAAATCGGATTTGAGTTCGGGCACGGTCGGCAAGGTTCTTGTCGATACCGGCGTCTGCGAGCGTGATTTGCTTTTCGATGGGTTTCCCCGCAACCCGTCGAATTTCTTCTTTGGTCGGGCGATCGCCACCAGCCTTCAGCAGTCCCGCATCCTTCTGCGCCTTCATCAGTTCCCCGATGCGGCGTTCGTGCCAGCGGCTTTTGCTCGCTGCTCGCGGACTTTCCCTGACTCTCTATCGCTGGTGGAATTCGTTCCCTCAGCGTTCTTGGCCTTGGCGGACTCGCTGACGCGGTCCCACCGCGGAACCGCGTTTCGCCTCAGCCTTCATCCGCGTGACCTCTGACCCGCTCCAGACGTCACGAAACGGCGTATACGCGAGTCTCAGGGCACGACCGTGGCCGCCGTTCCCTCCCTCACTCCTGTTTGAAACCGCGCCGGCGGGCGTTCGAATACCGGCGCGGCTGCCTGCGACAACAAGCCGCATTACGAAAAAACCCGCCGCAGCGTCCAGGTATGGCACAACCAATCCGCTGCGGCGGGCCCAGTGTTGCGGCCCCGGTGGACCGCAACTCCCCCTGACCCCGTTAGATCGAGGGGGAAAGAAACAAATGCCGGCTAATCGCCTAACGTGTGATACGTCGTGGCGATTGATTGCTCCGGGAGGACCCCCGGTCACGACGGCAGTCCGTTCGCGTTGATCGTCTTCACTTGCACGGACCCGAACAGCGGCTGCGTCGTACTCGCCACGAGGGCCAACGGCTCGTCGCTTCCACCCGAGAACCAGCTGTTCTGATTCAGGGGCTTCACGACACCACCCGCAGGGCCAGCGACGTTGAACGTCAGGGACGCGCCAGGACCGCCGAAGTGCGGCGTCTCGCCGGTCTTGAAGTACAGGGCGTTGTTCGTCCCCGCGCCGTACAGCTCGAAGGCATACGCCCGGAGCAACTTCCCTTCCCCGGGCGATTCCCGGAGGAGATTGTCGCCGACGACAGGGGTTCCGCTGAACTCGATGTTCAGCGCCCCATTGTCGCCGGGCGTCGTGACTACCGTCAGTGCCATGTCATCGCTCCTTACGCCGCGTTCGCCTTGAAGGCCGCCTTCGGATCGGACAGCGAGCAGCCGTAGTCGAACACGACCCGCATCTGCGTCCCCAGCTGGTCGAACGGGGCGTTCTCCATCTCGATCGTCGGAGTCTGATTCCCCTGCAGGAACCCGACCGTGACGGCCCGGGCGTTGGGCGGTCCGAAGAGATACCAGTCCGCCGTGGAGTTGCCGGTGAACTTCGTGTTCGACAAACGCGGTTCAACCACGAGCGTCGGCACGACGTTGTAGACCGGGTTCCCCGACGGCTGCAACTCGTCGTCCGTGGTACTGCCCACCAGCAGCGCCGAATTCAGCAGGCCGCGGGCCCGGAATTCCTCGAGGGGAGGAACGGCCAGCGCCGTCGGCTGGATGTTCAGGTTGTGCCCCTGACTGTCCATCTGCGCCCGCATCATGCCGATGGCGGTTTGCAGGGACGCGACTCCCAGGATGGAACTGGACGACAGCAAGTTGGCGTTGGCGACGGAGAAGAAGTTGCTCGCCTCGCCGGCCATGATGGTTTCCCAGATCAGGTCCAGCAGCGATCGGCCGGCCGACGTTCCCAGCATCGGCGAGAGCTGGTCGATGAACCCGAGGTCGTCGTTGACGACATCTTCGCGGGTCACCTTCAGCATCTTCGCGAAGGTGTTCACCCTCCATGCGTACGTCGCCTCTTCCTTGATGACGCCGTGCGTGATGGAGCCGCCCGGAGCCAGTTGCTCCAGGTTGCCGATTGCCGCCGGGCGGATTCCCAGCTGCTGCCGGAAATCTTCGGCGGACGCGACGTAGCAGAACGACCGCCAATCGCTGGTCGTCTCCTCGTAGGCCGACACCAGCGACCGGCCGACGGTATCGGCGAGGATGTTGGGCAGCGAGGTCGTCGAGAACGAAGCCCGCAACATCTGGTCGCGGCTGCCGTGTGCATCCGGGTCGTGCCCGGCCGCCCGAAGCGACTCTTTCGCCAGGTCGACCAGATTGGTCACACGCTGCCGGCGGGCAGCTTCGACGACCCGTTCGCCGTAGGCTTTGAGCGCCACCTTCTCGCCGCCGGAGCACCGCAGCAGCAGGGACGCGGACAGGACGTTTCGATCAGCTTCCATTGGCGTCCCGTATCGACGGGAGTTGTCCGGAGCCGCGTTTCGAGCGCCGGCACGAAGAACATGCAGTTCCGTCGTTTCCGCACTCCAGCCCCGCTCGATGGCGGTCGCCAGAATGTTCGGATGGCGGGCCGCAATCCGCTGGCACGCCGCAATCCGCCGGGACTCCGCAGCAGCACTGGCACGGACGCCGAAGGCCGCGCCGGCTGCGACGGTCTCAGGCACTTCGGCAACTTCGCCGGTCGACGTGCTGTTCGCGAGCGCGTCGTATCGCTCCTGCAACAGCATGATGATCTCGGGCGTCAGCGACGCCACTTCCGTGCCGAAGTTCTCACGGACCCAGGTTTCAAAATCAGGCATGACACTTCCCCTCAGGACTTTTGCAGCCCGACGGGCCGCGAGATTGACTTTCGTTGTCGAGTCGGCCCCTGCCGGCAAAACGGAAGTCTCGTAAAGCAATCCTCGGCGGACGTGCGTGAAGGGACCGCGGTGGTCGCGGCCGTTGATCTTCACGACCTGCCCCGCCGGCACGTCGAAGCAATCACTGCAGTGCACGCCCACGCTGGCCTGCCATTGCTGGCCGGCATCAGCAGCGGCGAGCACGTTCTGGACCTGAGTCGAAACGCCAGTCACGAGCCCCGCGAGAGCGAGACACTTCCCGTCGTTCTGAATCTTGTCCACGGAGCCAAGTGTCGTCTCCGTCGTCGCCTGATGGTCGAGCAGGATCGGGAAACTACCAGGGGCCTCTAGTCCCGCCAGGTCGAGCACAACAGGCAACTCAAAACCCTCAACCAGCATCTTCCCGCCGTTGTAGGCGAGGATGTTGAACCGGCGCGGTTTCCCGTTCCGGTGTCCGGCCGCACGAAGGTCAAGTTTTGCTTTGAGCCTGAGCATCAGTTCTGCGTTGCCGCCTCAAACTTGGCCGCGGCGTCCGCAAGTTCCTTCTTCAGCGAGGAGCACCGATTGGCGATGGTCTCGGCGTCCTTCACCCGGAAGTGCCCCACGCAGTCCACCACCATCCCGAAGCGAATGCCGGCGTCCTGCATGACCACGCAGATCTGCGCGGGCAGCAGCCCCAGCATCGAACACAGAAACCCCATGCTCACGAACTGCTGGTCGTCGGCGGGTGCGAACTGCTGAAAGTCTGGGTTCATTTCAAATCTCCTGAGCCGATGTTACGGAGGGAGCGCCAGCCCCCTTCCAGATTTTGGAAGTCACTCGATGATCACGGCGAATTTCCCGCGACAGCCTCGGCACGTCTTCCACAGATACCGGGAGCCGTCGCCCTGATTGATGCTGCGGTCGGTCGTGTGGTCCGGGCTCTTACAGAGCGGACACTTCACCCGTTTGATGATGACAGTCGGGCGAACCGGCTTGAGTTCATCGGGAAGCGGTGGGAACACAGAACGCCCCTGACCCCATGAGGATTGTACGGGAAAAGGTGAAAACAAAACTGACTCTCACGCTGGGCAACGTGTGATACGACGTGGCGAGAGGGCGGTCAGAAGGACCCCGGTTCGGACGTGGGCGGTTTTCGCAATCGTCCACGTGGAGAGCCGCGACGACGTTGTGGACGTGGGCGGGCGGTCCCTTTAGACCGCCCACACACAACGTCCCGACACGTGGGCGGGTACGTGGGCGGTCACTCATCGCCCACGTCCTGTCTGATTGAGTATTCAAGGGTCTCGTTCCCCTTCTTGGTGATGGTTTGAGTGGTCAGTTGGTTGTCGGCGCGAAGCATGTTGACGAGCCGTTCACACCTCTCCCGTGACAGGCCAGTGCGTTCGCGCAACACGCGGATGGTGGCCGGGCCTTGCCGTAGGGCATCGACGACCTGCCGCTTGCCCTCAATGTCGCGCTGGCTCGTCCGCTGTTCGCCGACGGTCAGCCTGCCCTTCAACTTGGTCACGTCGACCCCGCCGTCTGGCAGCCAGAGCGGAAACGCCCACCTGATCGCGAGAGGGGCC
Source organism: Caulifigura coniformis (assembly GCF_007745175.1). Taxonomy (GTDB): domain Bacteria; phylum Planctomycetota; class Planctomycetia; order Planctomycetales; family Planctomycetaceae; genus Caulifigura; species Caulifigura coniformis. The sequence goes on from NZ_CP036271.1 coordinate 5,982,557, forward strand.
AGCGGCTTGAACGATCGAACCGCAGCCTCGAGGACGACCGTGTTCTCTTCCTCGTGCGGCCGGAGAACGGCGTGCGTGTCAGCCGCCCGGGATTGAGCGCCAGCACCAGCGCCCGTATCCGTGACAGATTTTTCGCCTTGCTGGCCTCGGCTTGTGTGATGAATCCCGCACCAAGAACACGCGGCCGTCCCGATCAGCTGGTCAAGCTTGTTGTACAACGCCGCCATTTGGGCGTTGTCGTTTTCGCTGACGCCTTCCGGGTAAAACCTATACCAGCTGTCGCCGATGACGAGCTGGTACTCGCCGCGCTCGATGCCATCGAACACCCGGTCAAGTTCCAGGAGCGACAGAAGCTGGCCACGAAGGGGCAGGACGTGCAGGCTGGATTCGTAGTCAGTCTGTCGCAGTCCCATCGCCTCCGCGACGACAGGAAGCCTGTGCGCGATGGTCTCTGGATGCAGCTCGTTGTCGAGGATCAGCACCTTTCCCGGCGTGCAGGCGAACGTGTCGAGCCATTCGCGGCCCGTGACGATCGAGAGGGCCAGGTTGTAGGCCAGCCAGGACTTGCCCACCTTCGGCGGCGCGATGAGGTTCATCGTCTCGCCCTGCCTCAGCAGACCGTCCACGATGATCGGACGCATTTCCGGGTACTGCTTGGCCAGGTCGCCAAACGTGAGCGGTTTCAGAATCCGGGATTCTTCCGCCGGCCCGCTGGATGACCATTTGGGGGCCTCCCCGGCCAGCTGTTCGAGTTGCTTCTTTGAACCGCCGGCCGCGAGCCAGTCCGAGACGTCGCCCTTCGCCGGCAGGCCAGGCAATCGCAGCACCTTGATCGACCGGGCGTACCCGACCAGCGACCGTGCGACCTCCTCCGCATGTTTTTCACCGGGATTGTCGTTGTCCGGGAGGATCACCACGTGCCGCCACACGAGGTGTTCCGCGAATTCCTTCCGCCATTTGCCGGCCCCGCCGGAGTTGCACGTCGCCGTCAGCCCCATTGCGGCCAGGCGGTCGGCGTCCTTCTCGCCTTCGACGACGTAGACCACTCGGTCGTGGTCGGCGGACTGAATCAGCGCCGGCAGGCGGTAGGGAACCGGGTCGACGCCAGACAGCTTATGAATCCAACCACCGTTCCCGTCCGGCCGGCGCTGGCGGAAATCCTTCGGCTCATATCGAACCGCCTGATACAGCAGCTTGCCGAAGGCGTCGCAGTAGTCGTAGGTCGCGACGATCTGACGACCGTTGCCGCCATGGTGGCCGTTGCTCCGCGGTTGTGAGAACAGGTCCGACAGTTCCATGCCGGCCGCGAGCGCCACGCCTGCCGAGGTGCAGCCGGCGTGACAGCGGATCAGCGTTCTGCCGTCCGGGCCCGCCGTGATCGACAGGGAGTTGCGGTTGTCATCGTGCGCGGGGCAACGTGCCGTCCATTGACCGTCGCCACCTTTCACTCCTTCGAGCCTCGCGAGGATTTCAGCGGTCGTCATCCGCTTCGTCCTCCAGTTTGCGGATCTCGTAGAGCATCGCGCTGTGAATATCGAGAAGCCGCTGGTATGCCGCGGTTCCGATCTGCGTTGCCGCGCGAACTTCCTGAATCAGCACACACGCCCGCAGTAGTTTCACAACTCGCGGCTGTACCTTCGGCCTGACCGTGGCCATAATTGGGCTTCCTTGAGCTTTGCCCGGCCGGCCTCGTGAACCGCGTCCGGGCTTTTTTCGTGGACTTGATCAGGCCGAAGCGTCGCGATGGTGCTCGTCAGCGCCGGTCCGCTGGACGTGATCGATCCAGTCGCGTCCCAAGAGCCAGCCCTTGCCGGCGGAATACTTGACCTTCAGCCCGTCGCGGCGAGCCTGCCGCATCGCATGGCGGCCGACCTTGAAGGTCTGTTCGAACGTCGCCAGCGGGTACATGACATCCGGCAAGACGGCCGGAATCGGGATAGCAGACATCGCTCACTCCATCTGTTGTATTCCCGGCGTTCAATCAGCCGGTCGATGAAGTAAACACGAAGAAACCCGCCGTGTGGGGCGGGTCTTGGTGGGGCAGAATCGGTTGTCCAGAAGTGTCCAGTTCAGGTTTTCCGTGGTCCTTTTCCGGGCAGGCTTTGTCCACTTCCTGTCCACTTCACGAAGCGAACTTGGGTGTCGTCGTATGTGGCGGGCAGGGCATCAATGCGAAACTGCCACTGCCTCGAAGTGACCTTCCTGAACCTCGGGTCATCCTTGAACCTTCTGGCAATCGTCCTGTGATGCTCGACATCGAAGACAATCGCCCACTGGCTAGGCAGGCGACACCGCGACCATTGGGGCGCAGCGGGGGGAACGGCCTCAGATGGCATCGGTGATGTCAGCGGCGCGAGTGCCGCAAACGTATCGAGCGTCGATTGCGGGGCAATGCCACTGATCCAGAACCCCGGCGACACGTATGCGGGCAGCCCGTCTCTTGACTTCTCCATCGCTCATTCCCCTGTAGAGCCAGGCGGCCAGCCGGCGCTCGCAGGGGAATGATTCCGCGAACGTCGGCAGGCCTGCGGGTAGCTACTCCCGCGAACCCGGCAAGTGTCCACTCAACTGTCCACTGAAACGCATCCGCGTGATGAATCTCAGGGCCAGCCGCATTCTACAGCGACAGCGGTTTTCAATAGTCCGGCATAAGCCAGATTTTGACCTGAAGTACCGCGTGGATTGTGGTTCCGGAGGTCGCGGGTTCGAGTCCCGTTGTCCACCCTTGAAAGAACCGCTGCCTGAGACAGGCAGCGGTTCTTTTCGTTGATCACAGCCGGAGGCACGGCAGGCGGCCTCCGATCAATCCCAGTTGAGTGACGACGCACTCTGGTATTCGGTGACCCGGGTCTCGAAGAAGTTCTTTTCTTTCGAAAGGTCCAGCGTCTCGCTCATCCAGGGGAACGGGTTCGACGACCCGTACTGGGTTGGCAGGCCGATGCGTTCCAGCCGCCGATCGGCGATAAACTGGACGTAATCGCGGAACAGGGCGGCATTCAGCCCGAGAATGCCCCGCGGCAGGCAATCGGCGGCGTAGGCGATCTCCAGTTCCACGGCCTCCCGCACGCGATTGATCATTTCCTGCTGGAACTCGGGCGTCCACAGCTCAGGGTTCTCGGCGCGGATGCCGTTGATGAGGTCGATGCCGAAGTTCAGGTGAATCGTCTCGTCGCGGAGGATGTACTGGAACTGCTCGCCGATGCCGGTCATCAGATTCCGGCGATGGAACGAGAGCACCATCACGAAGCCGGAATAGAAGAAGATGCCTTCCATGATGAGGAAGTAGCCGATCAGGTTCTTGAGGAACGCCTGGGCGCCTTCAAAGCTGTCAGTTGAGAAGCCGGGTTCCAGGATCTCCTTCGTGAGTTCCATCTCCAACCGGTCCTTGTCCGCGATGGCGGGGACCTCGTGGTACATGTTGAAAACCTCGCGCTCATCGAGCCCGAGGCTCTCAACGACGTAGAGGAACGTGTGCGTGTGCACGGCCTCTTCGAACGCCTGGCGGAGCAGGTATTGCCGGCATTCGGCATTGGTGACGTGCCGGAAGATCGCCAGCACCAGGTTGTTGCCGACGAGGCTCTCAGCCGTCGCGAAGAAGCCGAGGTTCCGCAGAATCACGCGGCGCTCGTCTTCCGTCAGCTTGTTCGACTTCCAGGTCTCGATGTCCTTGTTCATCGGGACTTCCGTCGGCATCCAGTGGTTCGCGCAGCCGTTGAGATAGTGCTCCCAGGCCCACTTGTACTTGAGCGGCATCAGTTGGTTGACGTCGACCTGGTGGCAGTTGATGAGCCGCTTTTCGCGGGCGTCGAAGCGGCCATTCGTCGGGGGGGAGGACAAGGCTTCACCTTCAAAGTTGAGAGTCGGCATCGAGCTCATGAATTCGTTCCTGAAATCAGGGTTGGATATCGATGGAATCGGGATGTGAGTGGACTGCCCGCGAACGTTGATTGAGACGGTTCATGCGGTGGACCCAGCGAATCAGTTCTCTCGGGTCGGCCAGATAGTCGGCATGATGAAGAGGCTCATCCTGCCGGGTGAGGTACGTTGCGACGTAGGGGCCACCGGGATCCGGCAGGTCGAAGCCGTCGACGTTGGTGACCAGGAGCCACGACCCATCCGGAAACTCGCGCCGCCATCCGCGCGAGATTCCCGGGATGTGATCCTGCTTCCAGCCGCCGTCATCGAACACGCCTCGCGGCGGAATCATTACTGACAGGCTTCACAGGTCGGATCGTCGATCGGGCAGAGTGCCGGCGGGGCCTCGGCCGGGCCATCATCGCGACGGATCTCGATGTCGCTGGAGGCGCTCTTGTTCTTCATCCACTTCGGCTGGACGCCAAAGCGGTTGACGTCGAGCGTCGACTTTTCGACCTGTGTGGCCGCGAGAGTGCGGAGGTAGTAGGTCGTCTTGAGACCCGACCGCCACGCGAGGAGATACATGTCGTTCATCTTCCGGCCGCTCGGCTCGCAGAGGTACAGGTTCAGCGATTGCCCCTGATCGATCCATTTCTGCCGCCGGGCCGCGCACTCGATGAGCCATTTCGGCTCAATCTCAAAAGCCGTCAGGTACTGCTGGCGGATCTCGAGAGGGATGCGGCCGATGTTCTGGACGGAGCCGTCGTAGTACTTGAGCTCGTCCAGCATCTGCGCATCCCACAGGCCGCGGGACTTCAGCAGATCGACGAGGACTTCGTTGACCTGCGTGAACTCGCCGGAGAGGTTGCTCTTGGCGTAGAGGTGCTTGTACTCCGGCTCGATCGACTGCGCGACGCCGATGATCGTCGAGATCGTGGCGGTCGGGGCAATCGCCAGCACATTGCTGTTTCGCATTCCGTGCTTTGCAACGGCGTCGCGTACGACCTGCCAGTCGAGTGTCGTCGAACGGTCCACAGCGATTGCTTCGCCGCGTTCCGATTCGAGCAGCTCAAGCGTGTCGATCGGGAGGAGGCCGCGGTCCCACTTCGAACCGCGGTACGTCGGATAGGTGCCGCGGTCGCGGGCCAGTTCGGACGACGCGAGGAATGCGAAGTAGGAAATCGCTTCCATGCTGCGGTCAGCAAACTCGACGGCCGCATCGCTGGCGTAGCTGATTCCAAGCGTGTGCAGGGCGTCCTGGAAGCCCATCAGTCCCAGACCGATCGGACGATGGCGCTGGTTCGATCGCTCGGCCTCCGGCGTGGGGTAGTAGTTGATGTCGATCACGTTATCGAGCATCCGGAGGGCGACAGTGACCGTGGACTTCAGCAGGTCCAGATCGAGCTGACCGTCGCGGATGTGGACCGCGAGGTTGATCGAGCCGAGATTGCAGACGGCCGTTTCATCCTCGGACGTGTTGAGCAGAATCTCCGTGCAGAGATTACTGCTGTGCACGACGCCTGCGTGATCCTGCGGCGAGCGGATGTTGGAGGGATCCTTGAATGTGATCCACGGATGTCCCGTCTCGAACAGCCGGGTCAGCATCTTCCGCCACAGATCGCTGGCCGGAATCCGGCGGAACATCCGCAGCTCGCCTTCATCCGCCAGGGTTTCGTACTGCAGGTAGCGGTCTTCGAAAGCCTTGCCGTACAGGTCGTGGAGATCCGGCACCTCATCCGGGCTGAAGAGCGTCCACTGGCCGTTCTCCTGCACGCGCTTGAGGAACAGGTCCGGAATCCAGTTGGCGGTGTGCATGTCGTGCGTCCGCCTGCGGTCGTCGCCGGTGTTCTTCCGGAGGTCGAGGAACTCTTCGATGTCGAGATGCCACGTTTCCAGATAGGTGCAGACTGCGCCTTTTCGCTTGCCCCCCTGATTGACAGCGACAGCCGCGTCGTTGACGACCTTCAGGAACGGGATGACGCCCTGGCTGCTGCCGTTCGTGCCGTTGATGTGGGCGTTCGTCGCACGAATGCTCGTCCAGTCGTTTCCGAGTCCGCCGGCCCACTTCGAGAGCTTGGCGTTATCGGAAACGGCCTTGAAGATGTTCTCCAAATCGTCTTTCACCGTGCTCAGATAGCAGGAGCTGAGCTGCGGATGCGGCGTTCCCGAGTTAAACAGCGTCGGCGTGGCCGAGGTGAATCGGAACGTCGAGAGGACTTCGTAGAACTCGATTGTCCGGGCTTCGCGATCTCCGGGCTCCTGGATCGCCAGCCCCATGGCGACGCGCATCCAGAAGTATTGAGGCGTCTCGATCCGCCGGCCGCCGATGTGCAGCAGGTAGCGGTCGTAGATGGCTTGCAGCCCGAGATAGCGGAACTGGGTGTCGCGTTCGGGACGCATGGCCTGGGCGAGCCGGGTCAGATCGAACGTGCGAAGCTCGGGCGACAGACGACCGGCGCGGATGCCGTCGATGATCGAGTGTTCAAACCGGTCCTGGTGCAGGCGACTCAGCGATTTCTCGTCAGGCGTCTGGCCGAGGACTTCCTGGTAGACGACATTCCGCATCAATCGCGAAGAGACGGTGTCGTAGGCAGGATCGCGTTCAATGCGGGAGCGGGCCGCGAGAATCTGGGTCTTGTAGATCTCGGCGACACCGATGCCGTCGAAGACCGAGCGCAGGACTTCATCGAAGAGTTCATCGACGTCGACGCAGTCTTCCAGGCCCCTGGACGCGATGGCGAGGCGGCGGCGCACTCGCTCGGCATCGAAGGGGACGCGTGATCCATCGGACAGGACGACCGAGATCGTTGGTTCCGCTGCCGCGACGGCCTCGCCGCGGATCGCCCGCATCTTTGCGTGTTCGGAGCGATAAATGATGTAGCGACGTGCGACGCGGTAATGGCCGCGGGCCATCAGCTCCATTTCGACGAGGTCCTGAACTTTCTCGACGTCGACGCCTTCCGGCCGGCTGGCCCAGGTTCCAACGTCGCTACAGGCCGCCTCGGCGATGGCGGTGATGTCCGACTGCACTTCGCCGTCCAGGGGCTGGCCTTCGGCCAGATTCAGCTCAGCGCGAAACGCATTGGCCACCGCACCCTGAATTCTCTGGGAATCAAACGGAACCGTTCGGCCATCGCGTTTCCGGACCAGCCACTCGTGTCGCGCACGCACCATGACAGCAATCTCCTTCCCGCACCCCGAGGCGCAGACTGATCTGATTGCCGGACGAGCAGAAGGAAATGGCGTTCGAAGAGCCAGCGTGCGCGAGTGGAATGACGAAGCCCATTCCGCGAGCGAAGCACAGCGCGCAGCCGCATGCCCAAGGCATGTCCCCGAAGACCCTTTCCCACGAAGGTCCGGCATCCGAACATCAGGCCCCGACAGCATCCAGCCGCCGGTACACTCCAGAACCTGATCTCCGATTGCTGGCAGGTCTTCGGACTCGCGGACAACGATTCAGCCTCGACTGAATCGACCTAATGACCATCGCTTCCCAGCCGGTCGGCCAGTGCATTAATGGTGTTCGTTTCCACTCACCGCTGCGGGGCAGTTCCGGTTTCCCACCGGGATTCCCTCTTTCCCAGCCACAACAGGTTGTGGCTGACCAGCAATGAATCGAAAGATATCGTGGATGCTCGAATCGTCAACTCAGCGTTGAGCGACTTCGTCGCGTTCGTCCCGCTGCTGGTCTGGGGCGTGCGTCAGCCCAGCCGCGGCTCACCGCTCCGTCGAACGCTTCAGGTTGAGAGGCTCTCCGGCCGGTTGAGGAGGCGCCGGATCGGCCGCGGGGCCCTGTGCCGCCTTCAACAACTGGACGTAGTCATCCGTGTCGTCCTTCTGCTGGACGCCCGTTGCCGGACGGTAGCTGAAGGTCTCTGGCGGAAGGGCCGCGTCAAATTCCACGTCATGGAACTCCAGCGACAGCATCGCCCGGTACGTTCGGCGTTCGGCCGAGGCCAGTTTGAGGTAGAGAATCCGGACAGGGAACAGCGATTCCGCTTCGAAGTAGATCCGGACCCGTTCCGGCAGGAACATCGAGAGTTGTGACGACAATCCGCCGAGTTTCGACTGCAGGTCCGCCAGGTATTCAGGTTTCCAGAGGCCCTGCACGACCCGGAAGGTCTGCCCTTCGTGCTCTTCTTCGCGGATGCTGTCGAAGATCATCGTTCGATCGAGAGACGCCAGCAGGGCGGAAAGACCTCCGAGCCCGATATCGGCGGCGAGCATGGAGACGGCGGCACCGTCAGCGCCGCTGGTGGCCCGCAGGATCCGGTGGACGTCTCGCCGGGTCGCTTCGATCACCGGCTTGGCCGTGTCCCGCGCGGTCGGTTCGCCTTCGGCTCCTGTCGCCGGCGATTCGGACGGAGCGATGTCTTCGATCCGCCGTTCGACGTGCAGCACTTGTCCGTCGCAGACTTCGAGCAGCCGACCGACCGTGTTGCCGACCGTCACTTCGTAGTCCAGTCGCAGCCGGGGGAATTCGCCCGCTACGAATCGGCCGGTTGCCTGGAACCGGCGGTCTCCGATGTCTACGCGCTGGACAACATTGGCCTGGATCGATTGCCATTTCGAAAGCCGCTCGCGGGCGGCCTTGATCAGTGCCGTCGCCTCGGGATTCGCCTCGGGGATCTCAGCCGGTTTGGCGGTTTCGGCCTCCGCGGGCTTGTTCGAAGGTTCCTGCCAGCCGCTGGCCACGTTCCGTAACTGCAATGCGCCAAAGGCGATGGCCACGAAGAGTACGGCCTTTGTCAACCTGGGCAATCTTTGCATGAGGAAGGGAAACTGCCGGTTTTGCCTCAGAAAACGGTCGCAGAGCGCCGAAACAAGAACTAACTGCATGCGCGGCCGGACCAAGGCCGGCAGTCATGTCTCGATTCTAAGCGGTCGTAACGCCGCAGGTCGACCGCAGTTCGGGTGTTTCGACGGGACCAGGCAAGCCGAGGATCTGGCGATGAAACTTTACTTTCTTGCTCTCGCCACACTGCTGATTGTGTGCGTCGGGTGCGCGTACGACGGCCAGCAGGCCATGCATCGGAATGAATTCCATGCACCACCAGCGGAGATGATGGTCCGCCCCGGACCCATGGTCGGTGGACCTGGGCCTGGAGTCATTGGACCGATGGCGACTGGCGGACCGATGGCGGGTGGCGGCGTGATGCCGGTGAGTGCTCAGTGTCCGGCCCCGGGCATGGGCATGCCCTATCCGGGCATGGCGGCCGCGGAAATGCGGTCCAGCCAGGTCCGTTTCCTCGGACCGGAAGGCATGAGCATCGGCTGGCAGATTGGTTCCGGATTCGCCGAGAACCAGCTGATGACGCCGGCCAGCTACAACTTCCCGCAGGCCGCCACGTACCGACTGAAGCTCGAGAAGATTCCCGGCCGCGAAATGCCGCCGCTCTATCCGACGCTTCACGTCTACCCGGCCCATCCGACGACCGAGGCCTTCCTCGCTCACAACCCGATCCCCATCCGCATCAACGATGAGGATCTGGATCAGGTGTCGACCTCGAACTTCGTGACCAAGGTCATCTACCTGCCGGACGCGAAGTACCAGGAACTGGCTGTCGCTGGCGTGACCGAGCTGGTCTCGACCCGCCTGCCGCTGGGCCAGGATCCGATCATGGAAGCCGATCGTCGCGGAACGATCCTTGCCGTGCTGCGGATGGGTAACCTCGACCTCGAGATGCCGGGCCAGCCCGGAACGGTGGGTGCCGTCCGCGGACCGGATGGACAGATTCAGCAGGCCTCGGCCGAGATCGTGAACGGTGAAGCCGGACAGTATGTCGCCCCGGTCGCCATCAGCGACTTCACGGGAGCGGGCGGAGCTGTCCCGAGCGATGTCCTGGTGTCGGGCCCGACCGGCCCGATTCGCCCCGGCATGGCTCCGAACCTGGTCGCCGGTGTGAACCTCCCGGTCTACGGCTACCCGTATGTCGGAACGCCGATCGGGCTGCCCGGACCGCCGCATGTGCCGCTTGGCCGCCCGGCTGGTCTCCAGTCGCACACGATGCGGAACCTGACGGACGTCGACATCGGACAGCCGGTCGACCACATGCTGATCGATGTGAAGCATGATCCGGGCCTGAGCCTGCCGCACCCGGTGAAGCACGTGCAGTACACCGAGAAGCATCCTGTCTACAGCCCTGGCGAAGTGTCGGCTCCCTACGGAGCCGGACCTGCCGGCGGGGCGTACTGAACGCCGCAGTCATCCTGCCAACGCGGCTGAATGGACCCGAACTGAGGACAGCCGCCGTGGTCACACCCCGGCGGCTGTTTTTCGTCAGGCTGGCGACGCCAGCCGCGAATCGACCTTCAGGCGGCCGGCACAACGGCCTATCGATCATGCGACGACATGCCCTCCACCTTCTGTTCCTGCTCCAGGCCGGCGCCTCCATCGCCCAGGCTGAGGGGCCGCTGAACAAACGCCACTTCCCGGTCGACGTTCGTCGGCCAGGAATGGCCGCCCAGTGGAACCTCGCGATCGATCCGACGCGGCAGGGACAAACGCAGATTTGCGAGGTCGCGCTTCCCGGCGGTGGCTCGGCCGAGCTGTATCAGCCGTCCGGAGCGATTTCACCCCTCAGCGGCGCCAACCGGGCCCTGCTGCAGGTGGGCGGCATCTACCGCTTCAAGATCAGTGGCCTCCCCGATCTCCCGGGAATTGAAGTTTATCCCACGGTCGAACTCATCGATCATCTGCATGCTCCCGCAGGCAGCGAGCAGGACTTTCCGGTCCCGATCGAGATCACCCCGGCTGATGTGGAAGCAGCAGCCCAGAATCGCCTGGTTACGAAAGTCATCTATCTGGAGCAGCCCGACCTGGCACTCCCGGAGCCACAGGAAAACGGACTGCTGACGACCGACTTCTCCGCCAGTGCCAACCTGATGGAAGTCGCGGACCAGCGGGGCCGACCGGTCGCCATCATCCGCATCGGCGGCCGCACGCCCGACGCCCGTAATCCCGACCCGGCGTTCTTCAGCACCAGCGGTGCTGTCATCGTCACCGAAATCCCGGGCAAGGCCTCGACAAGGAACGTCACAGTCGCCGCGCCGGCCTCTCCCGCTGCGGAGAAAGTTACTGCCGCGACGACACTCGCCCAGTCGCCGGCGGCGACTGGCGGACAGCCGCGACCATTCCCCGAATAAGCCGCAGACTAGACCAGTCGACTCTACAGGTCAGCCGTTCCACGGCCATCGGATCACGCAAGGACGCTTCAATGCCTCATTCCTCCCGCTCAACCGCAGCCATCGTCGCGACCGTGCTGGCTCGAAGCGCGGGTGTCGCGTCCGTCGCGTCGCTCCTCTTTGCGAGCTCCTGCGCCTCGACGCCGATGTTCGCAGGCCGCAAGGCAAAACGGCCCGACACGATGCCGCTCACCGATGTCGCCACCGGCAAGGCGTTGCCTTCCTACGCCGATCGGCTCGAAGCGGCGAAGCAGGCACAGAAGCAGATTCCGGCAGCCGGCGAGGCGAAGGTTCAGCAGGCCGTCGTCGATGAGCAGCATCTCGCCTCACGCGTCGAACAGATGTCGCATGAGCAGCCTGCCGTCGAGCCCGTCCGCGTCGCCGCAACGACCGATCGCCCCTGGGCCCCCGACCTCAACGGACAGCCCACCGTCGCGCCGTTGAATGATGCGGCCATCGTTGCCCAGCTCTGCCCGCCGCGGAGCATCCTGGCTGATTCGTGCCCCCCGTGCGGATCCAATGCCGGCCTGCCGGTCATTGCACCCGCCACCCCCCGGCCGTTCCCGACCGAGAACGGACGCGACGAATACGTCTGCGACGGCGGCGACAAGGGCCTTCCGATTCATTACGAGGGGGGCCAGATCGCCGGCCTCGAAGCCGAAGACACCGTGGCCGAGTTCAGCGACGGCCAGGGAAATCAGCGAGTGACGGTCAGCAACCAGGTCTGCGTCTATGCCCCGCGGTTTGGCGTCGCACGGGCGGTCTCCGAAGCGATCGAGAAGTTCACGATCGATTCCGCCTCCGGAACCCACGACGGCGTGACCGTTGCCGGCTATGTCCATCGCGCGGCGCTCGACGAAGGCAAGGACATCGCCTCCCCCGTTGGAATGAAACACAGCGACGCCCTCAGCCAGATGCGGTCCCGCCAGACCGACGGCGAACTGGAAAACGACGTCGCGGCGGCCTCGCACGTCAAGCTCGTGAATCCGTTCGAAGACTATGGCTTCGTGCAAGACGGTCTGATCCGTCATGCCGAGAAGGCCGTCCTGTTCGAGGCCGCGAAGTCGGCCGGCGAATGGTCGGTCGGTCAGGGGACGAAGGCCATCGCCCAGGACCTCGCCGGCGCCGAAGTCATCGCGATCTTCAATGTCGAAGAACTCGTCGGCGTCGAGGACATGCGAACGCCCGGTGACCTGCGAATCGTCAAGCTTGCGGACAAGAAGACCGCCAGGCCGGGTGACATCGTCACCTTCACGATTCGCTTCGACAACCAGGGGGGCAAGGAGCTCTACAAGATCCGGATCCTCGACAACCTCTCCCCACGGCTGCAGCTCATCGACGAGAGCGTGACCTGCGACGTCGCCGGTGAACTCGAAATCGCGGACAGCGCGCAGGGCGGAGAAGTGCTCACTTTCCGGGTGAACGAAGCCCTCGCTGGCCAAACGGGCGGAAGCCTGACGTTCCAGTGTCGGATTCGCTGATCGCAGCGAGTCCAATGAAAAACGCGGCGTATGAGCGGGGAGCATCAGGGGGCTGATGCTCTCCGCTCCGCCCGTTTTTTCAGATGGCCTGGAGCGGCCGTCGACGCTTGAGGGGAGCCGGCACAGTCCGCCACGGCGGAAGCCAGTCGTTGGCGTTCAGTGTGCGGGCAAACTCACCCAGCGATTCCATGATGTACTCCGGCCGGTACGCGAAGCGGGCCAGGTCGGCCGACTGTGTTCCGCCGGTGAGCACCAGCACGGTGTGCATGCCCAGCTGCGTGCCACCGAGGATGTCGGTTTCCATCGTGTCGCCGATCATCACGCACTGATCCGGCGGCAGGCCCAGTTCATCGCAGGCCGCCTGCATCATGATCGGGTTGGGTTTACCGATTCCGAACGCCTTGAGTCCAGTCGCCGATTCGAGCATGGCGACCATCGCTCCGCAGCCCGGACGGATTCCATTCTGCGTCGGGCAGCTCGGATCCAGGTTCGTCGCGATCAGCTTGGCCCCCTTCGTCAGCATGCGGACGGCGGCCTCGACCATCTCCAGGTTGAAGGTTCGGCCCTCGCCGACGACGACGTAGTCGGGATCGTGGTCGACCACGGCGAAGCCGTTCTGGTGCAGGGCCGTGAGCAACCCACCTTCGCCGATGACATAGGCCGTGCCGCCAGGCTTCTGCCGGGCCAGGAATCGCGCGGTAGCCATCGCACAGGTGAAAACGTCGTCTTCCTCGGCCTCGATCCCCATCCGGGAAAGCTTCGCGACGACGTCGCGACGCGTCCGCTGGCTGTTGTTCGTCAGGAAACGGAATGGGATCCGCCGTTTCCGCAGCTGCTGGATGAAAGCATCCGCGCCCGGAATCAAATCCGATCCGCGGTAAAGAACTCCATCCATGTCAATCAGATAACCGTGGCGCATCGGCGCCGGTCTTGTCGCCATTCCTCAAGCCTTCCAACATCCGAGTTCGCTGTTTGAGCGCTGTCTGCATCCTGCATCCACGCAGGCCGGCCGCAGCCGGTCCAGAAGCGAACGGGACTCTCCGCGGAGTTGGCAAGTTCAATGCCAAGATTCGGCGAAAGATGCGCGAACCCACGAAAGTCGTGGATTTCATGCGATTTGGCGGGCTACGAGCCGCGGAACTCTGTGCTTCGCGCTTCCGCCGGCTGCACAGGAATCAGGCAAACGGCAGACTACTTTCCGAACTGCGTCCGCCGGTAATAGTCGGCCGTCTTGGACAGCCCGGTCCGCAGATCGACCTTCGGCTCCCACTTCAAAACGCGCTTCGCCTTCGTGATGTCCGGGCAGCGCTGCTTCGGGTCGTCCTTCGGGAGTGGTTCGTTCGTCAGCTTCGATTTCGAACCGGTGACATCGAGTACGGCCTGGGCCAGTTCGATCATCGTGTTCTCGACCGGATTGCCGAGGTTCATCGGGCCGATCTCTTCCTCCTGGTTCATGAAGCGGATGAAGCCTTCGATCAGATCGTCGACGTAGCAGAACGACCGAGTCTGCTGGCCTTCGCCATAGATCGTGAGGGGCTGCCCGCGCAGCGCCTGCATGATGAAATTCGAGACGACGCGTCCGTCGTTGGGATCCATCCGCGGCCCATACGTATTGAAGATCCGCACGATCCGGATCTCGATGCCGTGCGCCAGGTGGTAGTTCATGCAGAGCGACTCGGCGACGCGCTTGCCTTCGTCGTAGCACGAGCGCGGGCCGATCGGGTTGACGTGTCCCCAGTAGTCTTCCCGCTGCGGATGGACTTCCGGATCGCCATAGACCTCCGAGGTTGAGGTATGCAGCACTCGGGCCCGGCAGCGCTTGGCGAGGCCCAGAACGTTCACCATCCCGACAGTGGAGGTCTTGATCGTCTTGATCGGGTTGTATTGGTAGGCCACCGGCGAAGCAGGGCAGGCCAGGTTGTAGATCTGCTCCGCTTCGACATACAGCGGGTGCACGATGTCGTGACGGATCACTTCGAACCGGCTGTTCCCCAGCAGGTGTTCGATGTTGGCCTTGCGGCCGGAAAAGAAGTTGTCGACGCAGATGACATCGTCGCCGCGATCAATGAGACGCTCGCAAAGATGACTCCCCAGAAAACCCGCGCCTCCGGTGACGAGAATCGTCGCCATGTCGTCTGCTCCTCGTATGGTTGAACGTCAGAATCGTAGATGCAGAACCCCCGGTTCGGAATTGGAATCGGCCCTGATTGAGGGGCGAGCGGTGGAGAGGGCGGGCCTCGAAACGCTTGTAGCGATCGGCGGGCGCGCGCTCCCTCCGGCCATGCCTGCGCCTGCGAAACCTCACGCCTTGTGTGATTCGCGCATCTTGCCAAGTCGCCCCGACCGGCACCGGTTCTTCGAATTCCGTGCAGTTCCTTCGGACCGCAATTGCAGGAAATCGAAATCAGGCTGATGATGCGACTGCGATTTGACGACGGGCACGGGTCGGCTGACAGCCCGGTTTTGCAGTGATTTTCAGCCTTCAGCCAGGCCGACGCGCTTACTTTTTGAGGCAGGAGACAACACCGATGATCGGCGACCTTTGCGATCTGGAATTGGTCGAAGACCCTGAGTTGCCGCCTCGGACGCTCGTAGCGCCTCTGCTGGTTGTGAGGGAAATCCGGTCCGCACTGGGACCGGTCACTTTCAACCTGATCGTCGGCGAGAAGCAGGCCGTCCACATTTCGTCGGACCTCTTTGAAGCCTTCGGCATCTGGGACGCGAAGGAATCCCAGGCCAGCGGGCAGCCGGAAGACGACGCCCCCTCGGCCGATCTCAATTGACCGATCCGGCCGGGAGGGCCATCCCGGCTCCTGGCGGATCCGCGGGCTCGAATTCGAAGACTGGCCGCCGCGAATTCTGCGGCATTCAACCAGCGGCGACCTAAGTTGGCGTATCGGCCGACCTCTCGCGTTGATTCGTGGACGGGCGGCCTGGCGCCAGGGCCGATCCATGATCAATTGCCGCAACTGTGGAGCTCCGTTGCCGACGGAGCTGGAGAACGGGCGACACGTCTGTGAGTATTGCGATTCCGGGGTGGTTCCCAGGCCGGACTGCAATCTCCTCGAAGAGGTCGTCGATCTCGGTCGCGACGCCGGCGTGGACTGTCCGGTCTGCCAGAACCGCATGACTGCCGCGCTCATCGACGAGTCGTCGGTCTCCTGGTGCTCCGGTTGCCGCGGGATGCTGTTCGTCGACGAAGTCTTCGCGAAGACCGTTCGCAGCCGTCGCGCCCTCTACCGCGAAGCGGGGCGGATCCCTAAGCCGCTGGATCCCCGCGCCTCCGAGCGAAAACTGCCTTGCGCGCACTGCCGGCGTCCCATGCAGGTCCATCCGTACTACGGACCGGGAAACGTCGTGATCGACTCGTGCCTTCCGTGTCGCTTCGTCTGGGTCGATGCCGGGGAACTCACTCGCATCGAACAGGCCGCCGGACGGCGGTGATCCTTCGCGGGCCCCGCAGTTCATCGTCGCGAGCGACTCGCCCACGTCACCCTGTCGCGTTTCTCGGTCCGGCGCGGAACGCCCGGCGAATGGCTGTCCAGAGACCTGTGACAGGTATGACAACGGGCGTCACACAGGAAACCGGGCTGAATCGCTGGGATTCAGGGACGTGTGACACCTGTGACATGTGTGACACATTCGCGGAGGTGTCGGCCATCGGATCATGCCACGAGGGTGGGCCAAGGTACTGGACTGCGGCTGTGTGAATTGCCAAAGATCGACTGTTCACCCTCTCGTGAGCGGTTGCGCGCCTCGTGAACAAGGGATGGAGGTGTTGAGGGGAGCGGCGCACCGCAGGCGCCGGGGAATACAGCATCCGAGTGGGGCGGCGCTGGCTCCGCCAGTTCGAGACCCGTGGGAGATCCGCAGGCAGGCGGCGAGGAAGCCAAGGCGACGCCCGCGGCGAGCCGCGATCAAAGCTTGGGCTTCACTCGCTCTTTTTCTTCGCGAGGCCGCTGCATCTGCTGCGGACGGTTCTCGTCGGCAAGCAGCAGGCGCGGCGTATTGTTGGCGCCATTGCGCGCCATCTGGCCGTTCCCGGTCGGATCGCGGAACCCTTCCTGCCAGGCCCAGCCGATTTCCGTTCGGAGTTCGCGAGCCGCCAGGTCGGCCCACGGGGTCCCCGGGTGCTCGTCGATGACGCGACTGAGATAAACTTTCGCGGCGTCGCCGCGCTGCTTGACCAGCGGGCCGACCTTCGCGATGTCGATCTCCTTCGATGGCACGATCCGCCAGACATTGTTCTTCGGATCCTTGAATGTCTTCGGCGACACCTTCATATCCGCCAGCATGCGGTTGTAGCCGTCGTAGCGTGCGTGCATCGCCAGCAGCCGCCCCATGGCCAGGTCGAACGAGGCCCGCCAGCGGGGCTCCTTGATCGTATTGCGGGCCTTCTCGGCGTCCTTGAGAACCTTGAAGAGTTCGTCGATGCGGTAGAACACCTTCGCGACCGGCATCTGCGCCTTGTTGACCTCTTCACGCAGCCGGTTGTCGTTCTCGGCCGGGAATTCCAGCTGGGGAACTTCGAATCGCTCGCCCTGCAGCGTCATTTCCGCGGCCCGCACGAGTGCGACCTTGGCGACGTTCTTGCTGATCTCGGTTTCTTGGATGCGCACCGGGCGGTAGTCGGGCGCATATTCCCGCATCACATCCGCATCGTACTGTCGGCGATGGGTATCGTCCGTGATGAGGTACCTTCCG
Source organism: Caulifigura coniformis (assembly GCF_007745175.1). GTDB lineage: Bacteria > Planctomycetota > Planctomycetia > Planctomycetales > Planctomycetaceae > Caulifigura > Caulifigura coniformis. The sequence goes on from NZ_CP036271.1 coordinate 5,999,782, forward strand.
CCTGTTTCCGCGCACAGCCGCGTCAGGGCATAGGGACCGTAGCTGGCCGAAATGCGTCCGGTGCGCCAGTCGCCGCCCCCCCAGTTCGGGAGCTGGAGACCTTCGGGGAACGCCGATTCCGGTCCCTGGTCGACTTCGATGTCTTCTTCGAACCCATCTTCGTACTTCCAGCGGACATACCCCAGCTTCTGGCCGAACACCGCCGCGTTGCCGACGACGTAAACCCGCACGCCCGAACGCTTGCAGAGCGAGATCACATCTTCGAGCTGCGATTCGGCGTCGTCGCCCCGTTCATCGGTCACGATGAACATCACCTTGTTCCACTTTCCATCAGTCCGCTTGAACTGCTTCCACTTGTCGACGGCGAGCCGCACGGCGGTGAAAACGTTCTCGATGCCGCTCTCATCGACCTTCATGTGGCGGATCGGCTGGATGATCGACTTGATGTCCTTGACCGGATCGGGCGTGATCAGTTCCGTCTTTTCGCCATAGCTGACGACGGCCGTATACAGTCCATCCGTCGGGCCGCCGTCGCTGAGCTGCTTGTAGATGTTCTCGAATCGCTCGGTCACCGCGTTGCGGCGGTCTTTAAGTGAACCGGACGCGTCGAACATCCACATCACGAGCGTCTGCCGTTCTTCCAGCGACTGGCGGATCTCATGCGTGATGCGATCCATCGTGCCCTGAACGCCGCCGACCACCTTGTCGCTCGTTCCGCGGATCGCGACCTTGGCCGTCAGGCGTGCATCCGATGGAAGGGGAATGGTCGCGGCGATCCGGGGCGCGTCGGGAATGACGACGGCTTCAATCCGCTCCTCAATGGCCGGTCCTGTCCCGGCGACATCGGCAGCGGCCACAAGCGTTCCGCCGGCCAGGCCTGCACCGTCGCTGGAGCCATCGCCTGACTGGCTCGACGAAGTCGGAATCATCGACTCGAAGCTCAGCTCTTCCTGCCCCACTTCATCCGCGAGGCTCGTGATCTCGGCGACCGGCTCGCTCGATTCGGCCGACATCAGCACGAAATTCAGCGGGATGAGCATCGACAGATTGACGAGCAGGCTCACGCCGATGGCAGGCACACTCGCGAGCTGTTTCGACATGCCGGCAGACTCCAGACCCTTTTTGCCGCTGATCGCACCGCCCGTCAGGGGAGTGCACGTGAACTCAGGACCGCCTGTTTACTCTACTTCCCGAACCGGCCCCATGCAAACAGATTCGGATGGGGGGATGTGCCGCAAATCCTTGCTTCCCTGCAACTTAATGCGCCCTTTGATGCGGTGCGCCGTCCCTGCTGAATTCACCTCGGAACGTCGCTTCCTGTTCGTCGAAACGCACCGTACTCCCGCGGAATCGCGCGATTTCCATCTCGCGACGTTCGGCGGCGCGGCGTAGGTCTTTACACTTGCCTTCACATCTCCATCGCCGAGGTTTGCATGGGCTGGCGTTCGTTTTTCAGGCTTCCCGAGACTCCGCTGCTGATCAAGGAACTGTCGGAGCTGGCCAACCGGCGCCGGACCTACATTTTTCGCTTCGTCTACGCGACGCTCCTGTTCGCGGCGGGACTGGTGATTCTCTTCAGCCGCGGAGGCCAGCGGGGGGACATGATGCCCAACGTCGGCCGCGAACTGTTCCTCCAGCTCGTCTTCATCCAGCAGGTCGCGATCCTGCTGCTCGTGCCCTCGATGGCCGCCAGCGCCCTCACCCAGGAGAAAGAGCGCGAAACGCTGGCGCTCCTGCTGCTGACGACGATCTCGCCGTACGAAATCGTCCTGCAGAAATTCCTGAGTCGCGTCGTGACGGCGCTGTCGTACGTGATGCTCTCGTTCCCTTTGCTGGCCGTGGCGTACGCGTACGGTGGCGTTCCCATGGTCATGCTGGGGGCGACCTGCGCCATCCTGGTCGTCACTGTGATTTACCACGCGGCGTTTTCGATCATGTGCTCGTCCTATTTTCGCACGACGGTCGAAGCGCTGATCGCGGTGTACGTCCTGCAGGCTCCGATTTCGCTCATCGCCCACGGTTACGTCCCTTCGCTGGTTGTCGACGCGAACGGCGGGCCGGCCGTGCAGTCGATTCCGGCGATGATTTCGTTTGTCTGCGTCTCGCTCTTTCTGAGCCTGATCTACCTCGTGATGGCCACCGAAGTTCTGCATCGCCGGGCCTTCGTTCCCCCCAGGAACGTGCTGCTCCAGCTATTCCAGGCGCTCGACAGGATCTTCAACGAATGGAACACAGTCACAGGTGGAGTCGTCCTGATTCGCGACGGTGACCCGCTTCCCGTCGATCGTCCGGTGGCGTGGCGGGAGACGGCCAAGAAGAGCCTCGGAACATTCCGCTATCTCGTGCGAGTGCTGGTCGTCATCGAAGTCCCGATCCTGTTCGTGTCCCAACTGGTCAACATCGACATGATCCGCGGGCACCATGCCATGACGGTGCTGTACTACACCCTGTGGGTCGCGTCCGCGGCGATGCTGGCGTTGCACGCGGGGAACGTCATCGCGGCCGAGCGCTCACGGCAGACTCTCGACGTCCTGCTTGCGACGCCGCTCTCGGGTGAGGAACTGGTTCTGCAGAAGCTGGCCGGCGTCCGCCGGCTTCTCATGGTCCTCCTGATCCCGTTTGTCACGATCATTCTCTTCGAGAACTGGTTTCGCGATTACGGCTGGCTCTTCGATGAGAACGGTTTCGAGCTGTGGTATCTCGCCGAATCGCTCCTCGTCGTCCTGGCGCTCGGAAAATTTGCGATGTGGCTCGTGTTCTGGATTGGCCTGAAGACGAGGTCGACTCTCTCCGCCGTGTTCCTGTCGCTGGGCGCCCTCGCGGCGATCTGCCTCGTCCCGCAATTCCTGTCGATGGCGGCGCCAACCTTCACCTCCGGCCGCGCGACGAGAATTGTGACGGCCATTCTCGCGATGAACCCGGCGACGCTCGTTCAGCTCGTCGAGGCGATTCCGACAGATGACTTCCGCGCCCGGCATGGGCTGACTCCGGAATTGTTCCCGTGGATGTTCGGTGCGGCGATCGTCGGATACTTCGTCTTGGGCGTCGCGATCCGGAAGATCTGCCTCAGAAACGCCGACCGGCTGCTGGGCCGATCCTGGGGAGAGGGAGTCGACGACTCGGCCGAAGTCGCGTCGGCCGGGCTCGACGCGGACGCCCTGCGCAGGCTGGAGCACCCGGGGCAACTGGCGGCCGGGGTTGCTGGAGGTTAGCTGATCACGGCGAATCGACGTGATTGGCCGCGTCCGAACCTTATTGTCCGGTTGGTGTCAACTTTTCGGACCAACTTTCCCGTCTGCCGAAATCTGGGACATTCAATTGGTTTGGCCGCCTTGACATGCCCTCGCGAACCGATATCAATACGCCAGCGGCAGACTCAATCAGCCGCAGACACGGTCGGGTTACCGATCGATGTCGTCCTACTCCGGCCCCATCGTCTAACGGTTAGGACACTGGATTTTCAGTCCAGGTATAGGGGTTCAAATCCCCTTGGGGTCACTTTGCGACAGTCTGTCGCTCGATCTCCTGCGAACTCGCAGGTGGAGGAGCACAGCCGGTCCGATCGGTTCTGATTGAGGACAACCCGTGGCCTGCCACGGGTTTTTTTGTGCGCTGTTCGCTATGGTGTCGACCTTCCAGGACGGTTGCGGGCCAGCTCGCCGTCCCACGCAACCTGCACGGTAAGTTCTGAAAATGAGTCGAATCGGATTCCTGTTTCCCGGCCAGGGGGCTCAGCACGTCGGCATGGGGAAAACCATTGCCGCCAGGTTCCCGGCGGCCGCCCGACTGTACGAGCAGGCGAACGAAATTCTGGGCTACGATCTCAAGAAGCTCTGCTTCGAAGGACCGTCGGAAGAGCTGGATGAAACAGTCATCAGCCAGCCGGCCATCTTCGTCACCAGCCTGGCCTGCCTGGAACAGCTCCGGGCCGAGTCGCCCGATATCGCTCTCGCCTGTGAGATGACCGCCGGCCTGAGCCTCGGTGAATACACGTCTCTCGTGTTTTCGGGCGCCATGTCGTTCGAAGATGGATTGAGACTCGTTCAGAAGCGCGGTCAGGCGATGCAGGACGCCGCGGACGCGACGCCGTCCGGAATGGTCAGCATCCTTCTCCTGTCGCTCGAGCAGGTGCAGGGGATCCGCGACGCGGCTTCGGCCGAGGGAACCCTCGAAATCGCGAACTACCTGTGCCCGGGAAACCTGGTGCTGTCTGGCGAGAACGCTGCCTGTTTGAAGGCGGCCGAACTCGCCCAGGCCCAGGGAGGGCGGCCGATTCCGCTCGCCGTGGCCGGCGCGTTCCATACGAATATCATGAAGCCGGCCGACCAGCGCCTGGCCGAAGCCATCGCCGATGTGCCGATGCAGACGCCGGACATTCCCGTCGTCTCGAACGTCGACGCCCGGACGCACACCGATCCGGCCGAATTGAAGCAGTTGCTCGTGAACCAGGTCGTCTCGCCGGTCCGCTGGGAGGACTCGATCCGCTTCATGCTCGATGCGGGGATCGACGAGTTTTACGAGATCGGACCTGGCCGGGTTCTGACCGGTCTGCTCAAGCGGATCAGCCGGAAAACGCCGTGCACGGTGGTCAACGATTCGGCCGCGGCCGGCGGCTGACTCGCAGTCGGTGAAACGATCCGCCAGACTGCGGTTTCCTGAGCGGGGCAGGCGGGAGCCGGAAATCCAGCAGACGTCCGGCGGCGAGCGCCCTGCCGCTCATGAAGTCCTTAAGCATTCAGCCGGGTCGTTTGCGGCCCGCCCCGTTCCATGTCGTTTGAAGCTCAACTCGCTGACATCTCCGCCAAAGTCGAAGCCGGCCAGCGGCTCACCGCCGAAGATGGCCTGTTTCTCGATCAGCAGGCCGACCTGCTGACGCTCGGCCGGCTTGCGAATCTCGTTCGTGAGCGGAAGAACGGAAACGTCGCGTATTACAACACGAACGTTCACCTGAACCCCACGAACGTCTGCGTTTACCGCTGCACGTTCTGCGCGTTCCGCTCGGATCTCAAGTCGCCGAAGTCGTACGTCTTCACAGACGACATGGTTCGAGAACGGGTGCTCGAGGCCAAGGCACAGGGGGCGACGGAGATCCATGTCGTCGGGGGACTGCATCACCAGCGGAAGTTCGACTGGTATGTGGACGTCGTCCGCGTGATCCATGAAACGTGGCCGCAGATCCATATCAAGGCGTGGACGGGTGTGGAGATCAGCTGGTTCGCCCACCTCACGAAGAAGCCGTACGATTGGATCCTTCAGCAGATGATCGACGCCGGTCTCGGCAGTCTGCCGGGAGGCGGGGCCGAAATCTTTGATGAATCGGTTCGCAGCCAGATCTGCGAACACAAGGCCGACTCCCAGTCGTGGCTCGACATCCACCGCGCGGCACACCAGCTTGGGCTGCGGTCGAATGCCACGATGCTGTACGGGCATGTCGAGCAGGCAAAGCACCGGATCGATCACCTGATGCGGCTGCGGGACCTGCAGGACGAAACGGGCGGTTTCCAGACGTTCATCCCCCTGGCGTTCCATCCGGAAAATACGGGGATGGCGCATCTTCCCAAGCCGACCGGTCACATGGACCTGCGGATGGTGGCTCTCTCCCGCCTGATGCTCGACAACTTCGACCACATCAAGGCGTACTGGATCATGCTCGGAGAGCAGACGGCCCAGGTGGCGCTCCGCTTCGGCGCTGATGACATTGACGGCACCGTCGTGCACGAGTTGATCTATCACGACGCGGGTGCGAAGACGCCGGAAGGGCTGACCGTGGCGCAGATTCATCGTCTGATTCGCGAGACCGGGCGCGAACCTGTCGAGCGGGACACGCTTTACCGCCGCGTTCACCGGACAGGCGCGGAGTGGACGGTGTCCGAGGCGATTTAGGTGTCCGAGGCGGTTTCGCGGTCGAGCCGCCTCCGGCGGAGCAAGGCCAACTGCCGAACGCGGGCGCCCGATTTCATTGCCGTGCGCTCAAGCGAAGTCAGGCCGATCCGATCCGGTGCTTGAATGCGATGGCAGTCGCTGTTGCGTAGGCCCGGCAGTGCGAGATCGAGATCAGCACTTCGTCGATCCCGAGGGAGGTCGACATTTCTTTGGCGCCGCCATTCAGCTTAATGATCGGCTGGCCGCTTTTCTGGGAAGCGACTTCGATGTCCCGCCAGCCGACGCCTTTGCTGAAACCAGTGCCGAGCGTTTTCATGACGGCTTCTTTGGCGGCCCAGCGTCCGGCGTAGTGCTGCATCGCCAGTTTGCGTTCCTGGCAGTAGAAGATTTCGCCTTCGGTAAACACGCGCTGGAGAAAGAGTTCTCCGTGGCGTTCGATCATCTCGCCAATGCGAGTCACTTCAACGATATCCGTCCCGATCCCGACAATCATCCTGGTTCCACCCCGAGTCTGCTTTCTTCCATTGATCGCCCCGGGCCACGCCCGGACGCGATCACAGCGTTCCAGAGTGACAGGCCGGCTTCCTCGCGTCGAGCATCCGGCGGCCAATGGCGACGCCGGCGATCACGAGGAGCACCTCCACGGCAAAGGCGGGGGCGGCCGAGCGTGGATCGAGTTTGCCCAGCGCGGAATACCGATGTGCGAGGTAGCGATCCCAGTCGCTGCGGCGGGCATCGAGTTCGCGTTCCATCTGGTCCGCGAGATCCTTGTGCTCACTCCCCTTGAGCATCTGGAGGGCGAGCAGCGCCTGCTGATTCGCTTCCGTGCCTGAGCCGCTGGCGGCCTGGAACTGGCGAAACCCTGACGCCGTCACCTGTCCATAGCCGCCGAGCGCCAGGGCGGTTGTCACCAGCCACACCGGTGTCGAGCGGGCCAGATGGAGCGAGCGACTGAGGGCGATGGAAATGCCTGCGGACGCGACTCCGAACGCGAGGGGCAGCAGAAACAGCGGCCGGGCCCGGCCGGGCAGGGCGGCGGTTGCGAGTGACAGGGCCCCGATGGCCAGGACCGTCGCGATCAGCCACATCCCGCGCGTGGCGAGCGGCGTCTTCGGAGATCCGGCGGTGGGAGGAGCTTCGTGCATCGAGTGGTTATACGGCGCGATCGACTGTTCAAGTTTAGCGATCATGCGGGCGGTGCCGCGATCATCTTTGCATCGTCGTGCTGCTTCCTCCGGCCGTTTTTTAAGGGAAATGAACGTCACGGCGCGGTTGTGGGCGTGACGGGTGGCCGGGCATAGCGCCATTGTGGCATTTGATTGTGGGACCACTTGCGCGGCCCGCGCGGATCGTGCTGAGTCGCGCGTCGCGGGTTCCATGCGACCTGCATCCTGATACGGAAACCAACGTTCCGGACGGCGGTCGTCATCCGATCCTTTTCAGGACAGGACTCTTTTCGCACGGATGGGATGGCCGCTCGATACTTTGGAGCAGGACCTGGCAGCGCTCGACGTCGACGTCGAATGATTCTTTCGACAGACGTTGCCGCCCCCGTTGCGCCGGCGACTCCAGAGCCACCCGCCCGAAAATCCCCGGTCTCACGAAGTCAGACGCCCACCCCGACCCGGATCGTGACACCGCTCAACTCGTTGATCCGCCCTCAACCGTGGATCAACTGGCTGGTGGTCGCCTTCGGTCTCGTTCTGTGGGCCGGCGTCCTGCGACTCGGCTGGACGGTCGATCATTCAGACAGTGGCCTGAAGGAGGTCATCGGGCTGAGGGCAGGGCGACTGACGCGACTGTTCGCGGCAACCTGCCTGCTGGGGGTGACCCAGTTGTCACTCGTGACGTTGTGGTATCGCACGCACAGCCGAAAAGATTTCCAGGGTCAGTACCGCGTGTGGATCTGGTCGAGCCTGACTTGGGGCCTGCTGTTTGGCTCTGCGATCACCGGCTGGCATATCTCGTGGTCCAGCTCGCTTGCCGCTCAACTTCCCCATCGCCTTCAGCCCCTCGCGGAAATGGCCTGGCTCCCTGTCGCCGCGATTCTGGCGGGGACAGCCTGCAGGCTTCTCTCGCGGGAAATGGCCTGCAGTACGGCTACGCGGTGGCTTCTGAACAGTGCAACTCTCGTGGGCACGCTGACTGTGCTCCTGGAGGTCGCCACCGGCTTCTTCCCGCACAGTGTTGTGCGACTTCTCTGCAACGCGACGGGGGCGCTCTGGCCGCTGTTGATGGCTTCGGCCCTCCTGCACCATGCGCGGTATGTGATTCACGTCTCCAACGAGGCGACCCCGTGGGCCGTCCGGGCCAGCCGACTCTCGCCGGTCGTCCGTCAGGTCTGGGCGGAAGTGCTCCTGCTCGGGCCATCAAGGGCGACGCTGGCCCGGTCACTTTCCCCGCAGAAGCTCTGGCAAATGACGCTGCGCGGAGCCCGTTCCTGCCGGGCGCTGTCGCGAACCGCCTGGAGCCTGATCGCGCGACGTCTCTCCAGTCGCAGGAAAGAGACTCAGGAGGCGGGCGCGACTTCGCGTCGCAAGGCGGCCCCGTCGCTCCCGGTGGTCGCTTCATCGAACGAATCGCCCGGAAAATCGGCGCAGAAATCCGCCACAAAAGCCCTGAAGTCGGCGTGAATTCCCGGGTCCGGCGTCGAACCACGGCCCGCGTACGATTGACGGCGCAGGCCGTTCTCCGAGAATCCGCGTCTCACCTGCTTTGAGACGTGAATGCCTGAAAAGCCCCGCTCCCGTGCTGAACTGAACTCGCTCGAGGCGCCAACACCTGCGCCGAAATGGGTGAGGTACCTGGCGTACACGGTGGTCGCCCTGTTTGGCACGACGTGCCTGACCTGCGGCTACCTGCTCTATCTCGCCAAGCCGACGGTTTCGAACGACCCGGCCTATGCGCAGTTCACCGCGGAAAACATCGTCACCTTCACACCGGCCCAGGGCTATCTGCCGAAAGGGGCCATTGAATGGCCGCTCCTGTCACTGCTGAAGATGCGGGCCGCGTACTTCGAGAAGCCTGAAGTCGACGGCATGCTCGTCCTGATCGAAGTGGGGAGCGATGCGCTGCAGGGGAACGAGCGGGTCGAGCGATATCTCGAGTCGATGCTGCGCGAAAAGAATGGCATCAGCGATGCGCTGCAGGTTCAGCCGCTCGTCAAAAAGGAATTGGTGAAGGTTCAGGGGCGCGAGCGGCAGTTCGACCTCTCGGAAGCGCTCGATCCTGTCACGAACGTCCGCTACCGGCTGATCGAGGGGACCGTCCAGAGCATCCTTGGACGACCTGTTTTCATCGGCCTGCGATACAAGCTCGATGCCGAGTCGGACATGACCGGCCGCCTCCCGGACGACATCCGCAAGATGCTGGAATCGATCAACTGAATCGGTGTCAGGCCGCCTGGCGTGTTTCGACGGCGGTTGCCCCGAGGATGACATCCAGCACGGTGTCCGCGTCGGTCGTCAGCCAGCGTCGTCCGGGATCGTCGTCCGCCGGCGTCGGCGCTTCGAGAACCCGGTCATAGTCCCAGTGATCAGAGCCGATGGCCATGCCGGCATCCTCGAGGTGGACCGCGTTGGCCTGTTGCTCCCATTGATCGGGCAGCGGGACGACGCAGACCGGTTTACCGAGCAGGAACCCCTCGGCCGGCGTGGTCAGCCCGGCTGTCGTGATGACGCCCCGGCTGGAGGCGAGGTCCAGCAGCATCTGCTGGCGGCTGGATGGCTGAAAGCGGACATATCCCGCCTGGCCGCGTGGAAACGCGTCGAATCCGTAGGCGCGAACGGGAATTCGCCGGTCGCTGGCCCACGCAATCAGGCGCTCGGCCTCGCCGTCCATCACAAAGGAATGGTTGTAGACGACGACATGGTCCCCGACGGTCGGCCGCAACGAGAAGAGTTCGGGCCGGATGACTGGAGGAACGCAGCGGTGGGACTGCGGGGAGTAGTGGTAGCCGTGTTTGCGATCGGCCCCGAGAGTAAACAGCCGGATCATCGTGCGGACGAGCCGGGCGTGAATGGATGTCGGGGCCGGAGTTGGAACGGCCGGATCGAGGAGGGCGACCTGCCGGCAGACGGAAACGACCTCGCACGGCGGGTCGAGCAGGGGGGAGGCCGTCAGCGGCTCAAAATCGCTGATGATCAGTCGCGGCTGGAATTCCTGGATCATCCGCCTGAGCGACTTCAGGCTCTGGAGCAGCGCGGGAGAGGAATGGAACCAGTTCCGGAGGGTCCTGCCGACGTCCGCATGCCCGTTCTCGATGGCGTAAACGAGGCCAGTCACGTGCTGGTGCCAGGAGAATTGATAGTTCGCCGGAGGCGTCGGTCCGGAGGAGATGACGCGCACGTCGTGTCCGCGGGCCTCAAGCAGCGGCACGAGGACGGCCGCCTTTCCGAGATGTCCCTGGCCCTGGCTGTTGCAGCCGTAAACAATCCGCATCCGAGCGTCCAACGAGGCCGGGCGACAGAAGGAGCGCCCTCCATCCATGCGCGTCGGCCGGCCGGGCCGGTCAACTTGACCCTGTTTCCTCATTCCGGAGGGCCTCGGCGAGAGGCATTGAAGCTCTGCCGCAACCTTCCCCCCGAACTCTCCAATCCGCGGCTTGTCCCGGCCGACGGGACACCGGTACTCTTCAGGAACCGTTGCAGTTCCGACCCCTGACGAGGGCAGCATGAGGCGTCGCGAGAAGTTCGGTTTCCAGTTGGCATTCGTCGCGATGGCGATCTGTCTGTGCGCCCCGGCATCCGACGCGGCCGAGCCGCATCTCAAGTTCCTCTCCGGCCTTAAGGAACGCGGCTATTTCAACACCGCGCTCGAATACCTGCAGACACTCGAGAATGACCCTGCGACGCCGGCAGATGTCCGGACCGTCGTTCCTTACGAGCGGGCACAGATCCTGATCCACGGCGGAGGCGGGGCCGTCTCGCTCGAGGAGCAGCGTGCCCAACTCGACCTGGCGGAGACGAACCTCGATCGCTTCATCAAAGCGGCCCCGACGCATCCGTACGTGGCTCGCGCGAACGCCGATCGGGCGGATCTTCTGAAGCGGAGAGCCCAGGTCGACGTGTGGGATGCCGATGCGTCGAGCCAGCCCGCCCAGCAGCGTGAATTGCAGACCCGCGCCCGCACTTTTCTGACGCAGGCGCAGGCCATCATCGGGGCGGCGGTGACGCAGCATGAAAAGGCGTTCAAGGAGTTTCCGACGTTCATTCCGGAGTCCGAGAAGGAACGCCGCGCGGCCCGCGACGAAGCGGCCGATCGCTACATGCTCGCGCAGCTCGACGCGGCCGAGATCGCGTACTGGCACGCAAGAACCTTTCCGGCGGGAAGCGACGAACGGAAGAAGGCGTTGACGGCGGCTCGCGCCGCTTTCGAGACCGTCGCCCAGAAATACACGCAGGGCGTCGCGGGTGTGTACGCACACCTGTGGGAGGGAAAATGCTTTGAAGAACTCGGCGAGGCCGGGAAGGCCCTGGGGATCTACAAGCAGGTCCTCGATCACGAAGACAATCAGTCGGTGATGTTGAGCCTGAAGGACACGGCCCTGCATTTTCGCCTGGTCTGCCTGAACACCGATCAGCGGAAGGATTACGGCGTCGTGATCGACGAAGCCGAGGGATGGCTGCGTCAGAATCCCGGTCGCGCGTCCACCCCTTCTGGGATCGGCATCCAGTGGGAGCTCTGCCGGGCGCTCGAATCGCTCGGCAACGAGCGGACCCGCAGCGAAACCCAGCGCCGGGCGGACCTCAGCCAGGCGATGGAGCGGGCGCGAACGGTCAGCCGCCTCGGCGGCGAGCACAAGGCGCAGGCGGCCCGCATGGTCCAGCGGTTGACGGTCGCTCTTGATCGCAAGGGGGCCGTTCCTCGTGATTTCGAAGGCGCCTATGCCGCTGGATCGGCGATTGTCGAAGAAGCCGGAAAATCGGGGGACGCCTACCGCACGGCCGTCGCCAACGGTGACACCAAGGCCTCGGCCGAAATCATGCGCACCCTTCGCGCCTCGGGCGACGAGGCGGCGAAGATGTTCACTCTGGCCCTCTCACTGCGCACGCCGCGGACCGAGCCGGAGAAATCGGCGACAGCCCGCCTGCAGCTGGCCTATGCCCGCTTCCTGCAGGGACGGTATCTCGACTGTGCCGTCATTGCCGATCACCAGATGCGAACCTACGCCGGTGAATCCCAGGACGTGGCCCGCGAAGCGGGCTTCCTCGCGATGTCGGCCCTCGATGCCGCGCTTGCTTCCGGCCCGCGCGGAGCGGCGTTCGAATCCGACTGGATGCGGTCCATCGGGGAGCACATGATTGCCAAATGGCCCGAGTCGGATCGCTCTCACGAAGCCAAAATGCTTCTGGGGCGTTCGGCGTGGAACCAGCAACAGTTCCTCGAAGCGGCGAAATGGTGGACCGCAGTTCCGCCGGCGGCCTCGCAGTTTGCCACGGCCCAGATCAGCGCGGGCCAGGCGTACTGGAAACGCTACGTCGAGGCGTCGCAGATGCCCGCGGCGGAGCGTCCGTCCAGCGAAGAATTGAACGGGTGGAAATCGCAGGCGGTCAAGGCGCTGGAGCGAGGTGTCGCGCAGCGGCAGTCGAGTCTTTCGAGTTCCGCTGCCACGCCCGACGATCTCGTGCTCGGAAAACTCGTTCTCGCCCAGATCCGGAACCTGGATGGCCAGTACAACGGCCCCGGAGGACGTGATGGTGCGATTGAACTGCTGACGAAAGCTCCGCATTCGGTGATCGCCGCGGTGACTGTCGAAGAAGGAGAGGCCCGGCCGGCAGACGGCTCGAAAGCGAAAAGCGCGAAGGTCGCGAGTTTCGCCTATCAGCAGTTGCTGCGGAGCTATGTGGGAATTCGCGATCTGAAGGCCGCACGCGATGTGATGCAGAAGCTGGAACTGGTGGCCGGATCCGACAATCCCCAGGCGCTGACGGCGATCTACGTTGAATTCGGTCGTGAGCTGCAGCGGGAATTCAATCAGCTCCGCGCGATCGGCCAGTCCGAGCGCGCAACCAAGACCCGCGAAGCCTTTGAGGACTTCCTGAACGACCTTGCGGCCCGTTCCGAGGGGCAGTCGCTGACGTCGCTGCTCTGGATTGCGGAGACGTATGCGGGCCTTGCGGACGATGCCCGCAACTCATCAGAGAACTCGCAGACATATGTTCAGAAGAGTGCGGAAATCTACTCCCGAATTCTGAGCCGGGCCGACGAACCGGGTTTCCTGCCGTCGCCGACTTACAAGGTGGCCATTCGTTTGAACCTGGCGGTGAACCAGCGCCGGCAGAAGGATTTCACCGCCGCCGAACAGACATTGAATGGTCTCCTCACCGAGAACGCATCCGCTCCGGACATCCAGGCCGAAGCGGCCACGCTTTACCAGGAATGGGGCATTTCGGAGGGAGCCGAGGGGCAGACCAAGGTGTTGATTGCGCTTTCCGGTCGTCGCGCACCGCCAGAAGTGTGGGGCTGGAGCAAGCTGATCCAGCGATTGCAGCGGGAGCCCCCCGCGCGTCGGACAGAGGCGCTGAACCGGCTGCTGATCGACGCCCGGGCCAATCATGCCGCGGCGGCGATCGCCATGGCCGGGCTGGTGGCCGCCCCTCAGGACAAGAAGCACCACCTCGACGTCGCGCGGCACGCGGTCTTCTCATTCATTCGCTCGACTCCCGAGGTCAGCGCAGAAGATTACGACCGCTTCAACCGCCTCTACGCATCGATCCTCAAGGATTCCCAGCAGCCCGTGACGCCCTTGCCTCGCGATCCCGCGAAGCTGGTGCAGCCTGCCACCAGCAGCCCGGTCGCGGCCACCGCGTCAAGCGCCGAGACGGCCAGGCAGACCCCGGCCACGGCGCTGGTACCTCCGGTGAAATCGGGGTCGGCGCTCCTCGTGCCCCTGATCATCGGCGTCGGCCTCGCCGCCGCCGGCGGCATGGTCTTCTACTGGTATAAGCAGCAGTCGGAAAAGCGCCGGCGGCGCCTCGAGAGGCGACGATCGGCCGGAACTTCAAAAAGCCCGGCATAGCGCACTCGACTGTCTCCATCGAACCATTCCTTCGATCTTTCAACGGAAAAATCCCGTGATGGCTTCCCGGTCCCTGATCGCCACGCTCGTTGTAGTCGCCGTTCAGAGCCCTCTCTTCGCGATCGATCTCGTGCATCGCAAGAGTTCCGACAAAACGGTGGGCGGCGAAGTGACGAAGAACACTCGCGAAGGCGTGACCGTTACGCAACAGGTCGGCATGAAGGAGGAAATGGTCCCCGCGGCCGACATCGCGTACATCGAGTGGGATGCGGAGCCCGGTCCGGTAAAGCTCGGGCGCGGCAGCTCGACGACAGGCGCCTACGACGAGGCGATCAAGCAGTACCAGGAGGCGGTGAAGGCCGTCGCATCATCGAAGGAGGGCCTCAAGGTCGACGTCCAGTTCGGATTGGCGCGTGCCATGGCCCGGAAGGCGATTCGCTCGGGAGAAGAGCTGCCGGACGCCGTCGCCGCGATGAAGGCATTTGTGAATGCCAACCGCGAAAACTTCCGGTACTACGAATCGGAGCTGCTGCTGGGAGAGCTGAGTCTCGCCTCGAACGATTTCGCGTCCGCCCGGCAGGCCTATCAGTCGGCCGCCGAATCGTCGTCGGGCGAGTTCCAGCGGGCGGGCAAGATCGGAGTCGCTCGCGCGACGCTCGGTCGTGGCGATGTGGCCGCCGCCAAAGCGCTCTTCGGCGAAGTGGCCGCGCTGCCGACCGGATCGCCTGCGGAAGAGAGCAGCCGGTTGGAGGCGATCCTTGGTCAGGCGCTCTGCCTGCTGCAGGAGAAAGATCACGCCGGAGCGCGCAAGCTCGTCGACAAGGTGATCGAAGAAGCGAAGCCGCAGGATGCGGCGATTCAGGCGGAAGCCTATCTGCGACAGGGGGACCTGCTGGCTTCGGACGGAGCGAATCCGAAGGCGGCCATCCTGGCCTACCTGCATGTCGACGTGATCCCCGAGTTTGCCGTTCAGCGGGACATGCACGCCGAAGCGCTCTTTCAACTGGCCAGGTTGTGGCCGGCCGTCGGTGAAGCGGATCGTGGTGCCGATGCGGCGAACCGCCTCAAGTCGCAGTATCCCGATAGCGCCTGGAATCGTCGGCTGACGGGGAAGTAGGAGGGCGTCTCACCTGCCGTCGCGGCGCGCGAGTCGATCCCCGGACAGCCTCCGGGGTCTGCGATGGTGAACGCGTGATCTCGCGGGCGCGTCGTCTCAGGGCGCCTTGGCCGCATGGCTTTGTTTGAGGATGTCGGCCAGGCCGAACTCAAAGACGAAGTTCTTCTGATCGGCGGCCGCTCCTGCAGTCTCGGCATCGAGGTGCGAGAAGATGATCTCGCATTCGGCAACGAGCTTCTCGCCGACGTGGGCCTGCAGTTCGACAAGGCCTCCTTCATCGCGCGCTTCGATCAGCTTCGCGGAATAGATGAGCGTGTCGCCCGGGCGAACCCAGTGATGAAACTGGACCTTTGGCACTTTCGCGAGCACGACGATGTGCTCGAAATTCGACTTCTCGCCGAGAAGGATTCCGCCCGTCTGCGCCATGCCTTCGAGCATCAGCGAACCGGGCATCACCGGGAACCCCGGATAGTGGTCGTGCAGGTGCTCCTCGGCGAGCGTGACGTTCTTGATCGCCTTGGCGCTCTTGCCGCTCTCGAATTCCAGGAAGCGGTCGATCCAGAACCAGCGCATCGGTGAAACTCCGGGTGAAAACAAACGAGGCCGGATGATGAATCCGGCCTCGGCAACGTGCAAGCGGTCCGCGGAAGGACCGGCTCGATGAACTCAGCCAAGCTTTCCGGCGATGAACTTGCAGACCATGTCGACGGTGAACAGGTCCTGGATGTTTTCGACCTTCGGATTCGCGGCGAGCTTGTCGATGTCCGCGTGCGGCATGCGCTTGCGGAGTTCGGCAATGCCGGACGGCGTGATCGCGCCGTCCTGGACGAAGCCCGAGTCGGCGGCGGTGATGTTCTCGGGGAACAGTTCGCCGCGGGGGATCTTGATGTCGAAGTTCTTCTCGAGCCGGAAGACGATGTCGAGGAAATCGATCGATTCGGCGCCCAGGTCGCCGATCAGCGTGGCCTGCGGCGTGACTTCATCGTCGTCGACGCCGAGGGCGTCCACGAGAGTTTCACGAACCTTTTCAAACACCTCTTGTTGTGACGCCATGGAAAGCTGCTCCCGAAAGCGAGTTCGTCCGCGATTTGGAGGGGGACGTTTCGCCGATGCACCAATATGAACTCACCACGGCGGGCCGCGCGATGGTGCGTGGCCGGCCTGCCGTCTCCACATGTCCGGTCGTCTCGTCCCACCGCTTGCGCGGACCCACGGGACGAAAAGCCGGGTCTCTAGAATCTCCGGTCAGCGCCCTGGCGTTTCATGAACGGAACTCCTTCCGTCCCTGCGCCGCCCGGGCCTGGGCCGGCATCTCCAGTTGTCGTCTTGTCTTAAAATCCGCCGAGTGTGAGGCCGCCATCAACGGTCAGGGTCACCCCCGTGACGTAGGACGCCTCATCGCTCGCCAGGAACAGCACCGCGTTGGCGATGTCTTCCGGTTTCCCGAGCCGCTTCAGCGGAACACCGTCCTTGATCTTCGATTCCGCTGCATTGCGGACGGCCTGAGTCATATCGGTTTCAATGAATCCGGGGGCCACAGCATTCACTGTGATATTTCGCCGCCCGATCTCGGTCGCCAGGCAACGCGTCAGGCCCTGGATGCCGCCTTTGCTGGCTGCATAGTTCACCTGACCCTGGTTGCCGAACTCCGCCGCGACGCTCGACATATTGATGATCCGGCCGTAACGCTGGCCCATCATCTGCCGCACCGCTGCGTGACAGAAGTTGTAGACGCCCGTGAGGTTTGTGTCGATAACAGCCTGCCAGTCCGGGCGTTCCATCGTGGCGAGCAGGCCGTCTTTGATGATGCCGGCGTTGTTCACGAGGATGTCCAGGCGGCCCCACTTCGCGACGACTTCGGCCACAATGCGGTCCGAGTCTTCCGTGGACGCCACATCTCCTTGAATGGCAATGACTTCGCGTCCCTGGGCGGTCTGCTCGGAGGCGAGGGCATTGGCTGCCTCCTGGCTTCCCTTGTAGACGAACGCCACTTTAGCCCCTTCGCGGGCCAGCGTCTCCACGATGGCCCGGCCGATGCCGCGGCTGCCGCCAGTGACGAGTGCAACTTTCCCTGAAACTCTCATGTTCCCTGCTTCCTGATGTCCGGAAGGGTTGATCGGTGACCGCGGACGAACTGCGAAATCTGCAGTTGTCGTGGATCAGCTGCCCTTCCAGAGGACTGCGAATTCCTTGCGGAGAGACTCCACCCCCCTGGCATCCGAGGAGGCCAGTGCGGGATTCTCCGTCTTCTGGTTGAACTGTTCCAGGATCAGCCGCGCGCTGACCGTCGACACGCCGTCCACGCTGCCGTTGGCTTTGAACGTGTACTGGTGGCCGTTCTGGCTTTGGATGACCGACTCAATCTCGAGGGTCTGCCCCGGACGCAGGAAATTGTTGAACTTCACGGCCTTGGCTTCGCGCAGCAGCACGGTGCTGTACTCGAAGTTTTCCGTGTGACGCATCAACCAGGCGGACGACTGCACGAGTGCTTCGACCATCAGCACGCCCGGCATCACAGGGAATCCGGGAAAATGGTCCTGAAGATACTCCTCGGCGAGAGAGAGCAACTTGACCGTCGTGATCTTGCGACCGGCTTCGAGGGACGAGATGCGGTCGATCAGCGAGAATCGCACGGACGAAAGCCTTGATGGCCAGGGCGAATGAAAAGCGGAAAGTCTATCGGGGGACAGGTTTCAAGCAAGTCTGAGTTCCTGCTTGCAAGGGGGATCCCCTCAGTTCGACCCCGGGCAGCTGCCGATTCTGCGCCAGATGGTCACGACAGGGCCATCCGTGACCGTGTTGACGTTGCGTTGGCCGGAAAAGTCCGCGTAAGTTCCCGCCCCTTCGTGCGGGCCGTTCCCTTCCCTTGCCGGTTTTTTGCCCCCTGCCGACACGAATGAACGGACGTCGAACTTTCTTGCGCCGCCTGGCCACCCTTGTGGCCGGTGTGGGCAGCCCTGTCTGGATGACCTCCTGCGGAGCGCTGATCCATCCCGAACGCGTCGGACAGCCCCGGACCGGACGTCTCGATCCCAGCGTTGTCCTGCTCGACGGCCTCGGCCTGTTGCTGTTCCTGGTTCCGGGCGTCATCGCGTTCATCGTCGACTTTGCGACCGGCGCCATCTACATGCCGCCGGAACACTACGGTCTCAAAGATGATCCGGAGCGGACGACGAACGGGCTCGTGAAGATCCAGGTCTCGGAACCCCTCACACGTGAGCGCGTCGAGCAGGTCGTCAGCCGGGCCAGCGGGCGCCCGGTCGAACTGAAGCCCGGCGTCTACCGGGCGGAGTCAGTGAACTCGCTGAAGGAATATCCCCAGGCGGTGGCGCTGCTGGAATCGCGCTCGGCCAGCGCGGAAGTGATTTTCCGCTGCCAGTCCCCCTGAACCCGTTTACGGCTTCTCTTCCCGGATCCGCTTGATGACGTGGTCCAGGATGACAGGGACATAGACAACCGTGGTGACGTGATCGCCCGGGAGGCGGATGTGGTGGTCATCCGCGAGGCCGGCGGCCTTCTTCAAGGCCAGGGCGCTGGCGATGGGAACCACGCGGTCGTGCTCGGCCGAATACAGCCACAGCCTGTCGGGATTCATTCGCCCCGCCAGTCGTGTCGGCTCGACCTGCCACATAAGGTCCCGCAACTTCTCGCCGGTGAACCCGGCCTCCTCGAGTCGCCGCCTGAGTTCGGCCGCCTCACGCTCTCCGCTCTGCAGCATCGAATACAGGTCGCCGCCTGCCACCATGATGAAGACCTGATCGAAACCGCTGTCGAGGCCGGCCGTGGTGGACGCGACAAACCCTCCGAGGCTGGTCCCCTGGAGCGAGATGCGGGCCGGGTCGATCCCCGGCAGTGCGGCGACGGCGTCCCGGGTGCGGCGCACATCGGCAATTCCCTGTCGCATCGCGAGGAGGAACTGGTCGCCGGTCGGTTTCCGGTTCCCCGTTCGGCGGAGGCCGTAGTTGGGAAGCTGCACAAGGAATGCATGCACGCCCTGGCCGGCGAACAGCCGGGCAAAGAGTTTTCCAATCGGCATCGAAGAGCCCGACTCGTGGACCACCACGATCGCTGGTTTAAGTCCCGGCGCATCATCCTTCGGCGCCTGGTACCACAGCACGGCGACACGGTCATTGACTGCGTTGCCCGAGTTGATCGGAGACGGAAATCGCAGGACGGCCTGATGATTGGCGTCTTCAGATGCCGCCGGTTCACAGTTCACTTCAAAGGACTGCGGTTTCCAGCAGAGTCCGTCAAGGCAGGCCTGCACGTCGTCACTCGCTGCCGGCTTCGGGGCGAGCGTGTCGATCGCCATGAAGCGTTGCGTCTCTTCGCCGCCGGCAATCCGGCCGGCCAGCACAGCAATGACGAACCAGGCGAAGCGCATGGCGTTCCCATGTGGAAGAGGGACCAGCAATCGCCGTCTCACGGCGCAGGGCGATTCGGGAGCCATCGTAAGTGCCCCGTTTCGACAATCCAATTCGTCGCCGCCGGCTCGCGTCGTCAACCTTCCAGAAGGTCACGAAAGCGACTTGGCTGCGACCGCAGATACTGTTTCGCGGCCTTGACGCGGGCGCCGAGGTGCGCGGCCGCATGCCAGGGCCAGCGCGGGTCGTACAGAATCGTCCGTGCGATCGCGACGAAATCGGCATCGCCGTTGGCGATGATCGCTTCCGCGTGGTCGTAACTCGTGATCAGTCCCACTGCGATCGTCGGCAGACCGCTTCCTTCCTTGACGGCCCGCGCCAGCGGAACCTGGTAGCCCGGTGCGACAGGTATCTTCTGCGCCGGGGTCAGGCCGCCGCTCGAAACGTGAATCGCGCTGCAGCCTCGCTCACGAAGTGCATTGGCAAACGCGATTGTCTGTTCGACATCCCACCCGCCGTTGGCCCAGTCCGTTCCGGACACCCGGACACTCACTGGCCGGTCCGCGGGGAAAGCCGCTCGCACTTCCTCGAAGACTTCCAGCGGGAACCGCATCCGGTTTTCGAGGCTCCCGCCATAGACGTCGTCGCGCTGGTTGCTGAGGGGCGAGAGGAATTCGTGGAGCAGATAACCATGGGCCGCATGGATTTGGACGGCGTCGAGTCCAAGCCGTGCCGCACGGCGGGCCGCCTGGGCGAATGCCTCCCGGATTCGCCGCAAACCTTCCGTGTCGAGCGCCGCGGGAGGATGTTCGCCTTCCGAAAAAGCGAGTGCAGAGGGCCCGACCGTCTGCCAGCCGCGGGGCTCATCCGGACGGAGCTGCTTTCCTCCTTCCCAGGGCACCCGGCAGGAAGCCTTCCGCCCCGCGTGGGCGAGCTGGATCGCGATCGGCATGTCGGAATACCGGCGCACTGATTCGAGCACGCGCCCAAGTGCCGACTCGGTGTCATCCGACCACAATCCCAGGTCATCCGGGCTGATTCGTCCTTCCGGCAATACGGCCGTCGCCTCAATGGTCAGCAGCGCCGCGCCGGAGAGTGCGAGTTGCCCGAGATGGATGAGGTGCCAGTCCGTCGCTCGCCCTTCGTCGGCCGAGTACTGGCACATCGGGGCGATGATGATCCGGTTCCGCAGCTCGAGCGTTCCGGCCCGGGCGGGAGTGAACAGTTTGCTCATGGCTTGTCGATCCCTTCGTCCGAATCATAGTGCGGTCCGCAATGCGACCACCCCGTTGCCTCGCCGTCGGCAGTGAGAGAGGGAACTGCGTTCGCCGTTCACGGTTCGTTTCCCGGAGCTCGTGAGGTAGTTCGAGAATGCTGCAACCACGATGCCCTCGTACCGCGTGCGTTGGCTCGTGAGCCGTCCCCCCCTAAGATTCCATGCTGCGTCTGCGATTGGCACGGGCCGGTTGCGCTGATGTCAAGGTCCGCATTGAAGGTGAACAGCCCGATGGCACTCGTTCTCCCGAATCCACCGGTCCACTCACGTCGATATCGCGGTCGGGCCGGCCGCGCTCTGGTGGTCGCTCTCGTCGTGCTCTGCGTCACTGGTTCGGCGATCCTTCCCGGATTCATGAAGGCGCAGGACGCTCCGCAGAATCCACTGCCAGGGCGATTCCCCGCACCGAGCCTCGATGGCGGGGTGGAGTGGCTGAACACGTCGGGCCCGATCGACCTGAAAGACCTGCGCGGCAAGATTGTCCTGCTCGATTTCTGGACCTATTGCTGCATCAACTGCATTCACGTTCTGCCCGACCTCAAGTACCTCGAGAAGAAGTACGACAAGCAGCTCGTGGTGATCGGAGTGCACGCCGCGAAGTTCTCGAACGAGAAGGAAACCGAGAACATCCGCCGCGCAATCCTGCGGTATGAGATCGAGCACCCGGTCATCAACGACGCCAACATGGTGATCGCCCGGAAGTACCAGTTCAGCAGTTGGCCCACGCTGGTGCTCATCGATCCCGAGGGGAACTTCGTCGGCCAGCAGCCGGGCGAGGGGCATCGCGAGATCTTCGACGAAGTGATCGGGAAAATGGTCGCGTTCCACAGGGCCAAGGGGACGCTCGATGAAACGCCGGTGAAGTTTGCTCTCGAGCGGCACCAGGCGCCGATTACGCCTCTCAGGTTTCCGGGAAAGCTCCTGGCCGATGCCGCCAACGACAGGCTGTACGTCTCCGACAGCAACCACAACCGCATCGTCATCAGTACGCTGCAGGGCGACCTGGTCGATGTGATCGGGACGGGAGCGATCGGCAAGAACGACGGCGACTACGCAGTGGCGACGTTCGATCATCCCCAGGGGATGACCCTGGTTGGCGACACGCTCTATGTCGCCGACACCGAGAACCACATGATCCGCGCGGTCGATGTCAAACGGCGCACGGTGTCGACGTTTTCAGGAACCGGTGAACAAGCGCGGCTGCGCAGCAAAGGGGGAGCGCTGACGAAGACGGCCCTGAACAGCCCGTGGGCGCTCACGCATCTCGATGGCGTCCTGTATGTCGCCATGGCCGGTCCGCATCAGTTGTGGTCCCACAAGCTCGGCACGAACCGGATCGAGGTATTTGCCGGCTCGGGCCGGGAGGACATCCTCGACGGCACGCGTGACGATGCGGCCCTGGCGCAGCCCTCGGGCATCACGACGGACGGCCAGTCCCTGTTCTTTGTCGACAGCGAAGGTTCAGCGGTGCGAAAAGTGAGCCGCGGATCCTCCGGACGCGTGGTCACCATTGTCGGCCCGCACGATTTCCCGCAGGGACGGAGCCTGTTTGAATTCGGCGATATCGACGGCGCCGCTGATGATGTCCGCCTGCAGCATCCGCTCGGAGTCGTTTTTCATGAAGGCGCGCTGTTCGTGGCGGACACCTACAACCACAAAATCAAGCGGGTCGATCCGAAAACCCGCGACTGTGAGACCTGGCTCGGCGCCGGCAAGCGAGGGCAGGGGCTCGACCCGGTCGAACTGTCCGAGCCGGCCGACATGTTGATCGTCGGCGACCGCATGATCGTGGCGGATACCAACAACCATCGGCTTCTGTCGGTCGACATGAAGTCGCGGCATGCTGAAGAATTCATCATCAAAGGGCTCGCCGCCCCGCCACCTCCCAAAATTGAAAGCGACGCGGACGAGGCCTCGGGGAAACCGGTCACCGACCTGGCGGAGACGACGGTCAAGTCGTCCGGCCCCCTGGAAGTCGAGGCGACATTTACGCTCCCCGAGGGCTTCAAGCTGAATACGCTCGCTCCGCAAACGGTGCGGTTGTCGTCGCCGGCCGGCCAGGGACTGGTTGCTGCAGAACACCTCGATTCGAAGCTGGAAGCGATGATTGACGGCAACGCAGTGCGCTGGACGATCCCGATTTCCGGGAGCGGTCAGGCCACGTTTGAATTGACGCTCTCTTATTCGTATTGTCGCGACGGAACGGGCGGCGTGTGCAAATTTGGCACGGCCCGCTGGCGGCTGCCAGTGCGTGCGACCGCCGAGGCCCCGGCCAGCAAGGTCTCACTCAAGGTCGATCCGTCGGCGAACTGACCGCTGGATCGGCCGCGACCCTCCGCGGATGATTGTTTGTCGCGTTGTTGTTGTTGATTGCCTGAAAGGCTGTGGATGGCTGATTCATTGACGATTACCGATAACCGAACCGGCAAGTCCTACGACTTGCCGATCACGGACGGAACCATCAAGGCGAATGACCTGAAGCAGATCAAGGCCGGGCCCGACGATCTGGGGCTCGCTTCGTACGACCCGGGCTTCCTCAACACCGCCGCCACCCGCAGCGCCATCACCTACATCGATGGCGACAAGGGCATCCTCGAATACCGCGGCTACCCGATCGAACAGCTGGCCGAGAAGAGCACCTATCTCGAGACCGCGTGGCTGCTCCTTAATGGAGAACTCCCCACCGAGCAGCAGCTCGTCGATTGGGAGAACGACATCGAGACCCACACCATCGTCCATGAGAACCTCAAGCGTCTCATGGAGGGGTTCCGATACGACGCTCATCCCATGGGCATGCTGATCTCCAGCGTGGCGGCGCTGTCGACTTTCTACCCGGAAGCCAAGCAGATCCGCGACCCCGCGATCCGGCTGCGGCAGATTCACCGGCTGATTGCGAAGGTGCCGACGCTTGCCGCCTTCTGTTACCGGCACAGCCTCGGGCTGCCGTACAACTATCCGCGGAACGAACTCGGCTACACCGAGAACTTCCTGGCGATGCTCTTCCGGATGACCGAGAGCCGGTTCGATCCCGATCCGGTCCTCGCCCGGGCCCTCGATATCCTGTTCATCCTCCACGCCGATCACGAGCAGAACTGCAGCACCGCGGCCATGCGGGCGATTGGCTCGTCCGACGTCGATCCTTACAGCGCGTATGCCGGAGCGGCAGCCGCGCTGTATGGTCCGCTGCACGGCGGAGCGAATGAAGCGGTCCTGCGGATGCTGGAATCGATCGGCGACGTCAAGAACGTGCCGGGCTTTATCGAGCGCGTGAAGAATCGCGAAGTCCTGCTGATGGGCTTCGGGCACCGCGTCTACAAGAACTACGACCCCCGCGCGACGATCATCAAGCGGACGGCCGACCAGGTCTTCGAAGTCACGGGCCGCAATCCCCTTCTCGAGATCGCTCTCGAGCTGGAGAAGATCGCGCTCAACGACGAATACTTCGTCAAACGCAAGCTCTATCCGAACGTCGACTTCTACTCCGGCCTGATCTACCAGTCGATGGGCCTGCCGGTCTCCATGTTCCCTGTCATGTTCGCGATCCCGCGGACGGCTGGGTGGCTTGCCCAGTGGCAGGAGATGCTGGAAGACCCCGAGCAGAAGATCGCCCGGCCCAAGCAGATCTTCACCGGCCATGCGCGGCGCGATTATCCCGCAGAGCGGAAGTAGGGCTCAGACGCCGGTCTCGAGAATCTGGTCGCAGGCGTCCTCTTCCGAGAGGACGCTTGTGAACCGCACGCCGTAAAGAAACATCTCTGTCGAGCGATTGCGGATGTCGGTGTGACGCTCCGTCGTCCGGCTGCAGATCTGCGCCTCGATAAACTTGCTTCCCAGCCTGGGGAGCAGGAACTTCAGCAGCAGGCGTGAGCCCTCGATCGGCTCGCGCGACATGATCCTCGCGCCGCCGGGCGAGAGGTCTCGCGTCCAGCATTTCCGCAGTTCAAAGTCCGTGCCCGTCTGGACACGAACAAGCGTTACGACGGTCTGGTAGGGAAACCTGCGCTCGCGACGCCGCTCCGCGCCCCTGGGCGCCTTCGTCCCGTCGGTTCCCGGTAATTTCGATCCTGCCGCGTCCGACGTTCCTTCGTTCTGTACAGTCACGGCGATCGCCATGGTCACTCCGGTCATGGAAGGGCCCGCGCAACCTTAGGTTGCGGAAAGTCACCGGGCCCGCGGAGCGCCCCTGCCTGTGTCATCCGGGAGGGAAGTCGACAGCGGTTGATCTGGTTTTAACGGTCAGGCGGCGATCCGCAGTGCGATCTCGTCGGCATTCAGCGACACGATTGCGATTCCCAGCTTGTCCGCCAGGGCCACCACCTCGGGTTCATCCAGGAGGATGGTCATGCCCGCCTCGATCGCCAGCACACGCGCGCCCGATTCCCGCATGGTCTGAAGCGTCTGCGTACCGATTGTCGGTACGTCGAATCGGCGGTCCTGCTGCGGCTTCGCAGTCTTCACCACCGTCAGGCCCCCGCGCCGGCAGAGCGTTCCAGCCCGGCGGATGCATTCATCCGTTCCCTCAATGGCTTCGATGGCGATGACAGCCGTGTCATGGACGACGACCGTCTGGCCGACGTCGAGCCGGCCCATTTCCTTGGCCAGCTCCCAGCCGAACCGAATGTCCTTCCACTGGGCGGCCGTGGGCTGGCGCCTCGTCAGGAATCCATGTTTCACGAGCAGCTCCGGGCAATAGTCCAGGGCGGAATGAAATTGAATGCCGTCCCGCTCGAACTCGCGGATGACCGCCAGCAGCAGCGTGTCATCCTTCTTGTCCCGGCGGCAGTGACGGAACCACATGGCCGTGGTCCGCCAGTCCGGCAGCAGGCGAAAGATCCGCATCGGATCGAAGAGTTGTTTCTTGTCGACCTTGCCCGCCATCACGGCTTCGGTGACCCTGCGGCGCTTCAGGAAGCGGATGGCGCGGCCGACCTGGGCCATTGGAATCCACTGCAGGCGGTCACAGTGTTCGGCCAGTTCTTCGCTGGCCATTCCCGAGATGCCGACACACTGCACGGCATACCCCTGGCGGCGCGCCTCCCGCGCAAAATGGACCGGGAATCTCCCCCAGCCGGCGACGAGGCCGATGCGACGTCCCTGGCCGGGGCGGAGAGGCAGAATGTCGGGAAAGTCGGACATGGAACGATGGACGGTTCGGCTTAAGCCGCGCTGGGCTGCTCCGCATGTTCTCCCGAAGCCTGCTGTCGCTGCAGTTCGGCGACCTGCTTCGTGAGGGTTTTGAGTTGCTGGAGGATGTCCGGCAGCTTGCTGACGTTCAGCAGCATGCGGAAGGTGTCTTTCTCGGGCTGGCACGGAACGCCGATCTGGTGCGAGCCGTCCGGGATGTCGTTCATGACGCCCGCCTTGGCGCCGAGCGTCGACCCGGTTCCCAGGTGCAGATGGTCGGCAATGCCGACCTGCCCGGCGCACCGCACGTAGTCGCCTGAGGTGACCGATCCGGCCAGGCCGACCTGTGAGGCAAAGGCGTTGTGTTTCCCGAGGCGGCAGTTGTGCCCGATCATGATCAGGTTATCGAGCTTCGTTCCCTCGCCGATGCGCGTCTCCCCGACCATCGCCCGGTCGATCGTGGTGCACGCGCCGATTTCGACATCGCTTTCGATGACGACCGTGCCGGTGTGCGGAATCCGCTCGTAGCGTCCGTCGGCGAAACGATAGCCAAACCCGTCGGCTCCGATCACCGCTCCTGAATGAATGATCGAACGGGCGCCGATTGAGATGTCGTGATAGAGGACGGCGTTGGCGTGCACGATGACCTCTTCTTCGAGTCGGCAACCGTCGCCAACAACTGCGCCGGGACCGATGTCGCACCGGTCGCCCAGGACGGCATGCTCACCGACGTAAGCGCCCGGAAGAATATTCACGTCACGGCCGATTTGAGCGGTCGAGGAGACATGGGCTCCTGGCGAAATGCCCGTCGTCGCTCTCGGCTTGAGGGGCCGAAACAAAAGCATGGCCCGAATGAAAACCGCCTGGGCATCGTCAGCGACAAGCCAGGTTCGCGAGGCGTCCAGCGAATCGCCCAGCTTTCGGGGAACGACAATGGCCCCAGCGCTCGATTGGGATGCCTTGCCGAGCTGCTTGCGGTCGCCGACGAAGGTGACATGCTCGTCCCCGGCCTCGCTGAGTGGGCGCACGTCAACGAGTCGACGCGTCGGATCGCCGAGAACGGCGCATCCGAGTTGCTGGGCGAGTTGTTCAACCGTGAACGCCATCGACGGACTCCATTCCGCCTCAAAATGATCCAGACGCAGACCGCAGTCCGCCGCAGGTTTCTAGCAGAATGTGCCAATGTGCCTCAATGTGGATCGCGAATCGGAATCCGCGGCTATGGAACGTCCGAGATTCTGCGGAGTTGATCGCTTAGAGGCGTGGCTGACGACTGGCTTTCAATGGGCGGGGGAGGCCGCGAAACGAGCCGGTCTTGTCCGCCGTTGCGATTGAGGTCGCTCGGCGGAACAGGCCGCGGCTCGCTGGAGACTCTCGAATTCTGATGGAAAGGGGCTGCGATTCAGTTGCACTGGCCGGCACGCCCGCTATGTTGTGAGACTGAGTCTCAGTTGCAGTGTTGGGCGGCGAGGGGGTCGCCCGGTGCCAGCGCTGGGAGTTGTTGCAGTCGCCCTGCGCCTGAAAGAAAGGCCCTTGTCTTGCTGGCTACCCCCTCACGTCGCGCCCATCCCAGGCGCGGCTTCACGCTCATTGAGCTCCTCGTCGTCATCGCCATCATCGCGATTCTCGTCTCGCTGCTGCTCCCCGCAGTCCAGCAGGCCCGCGAGGCCGCTCGCAAAACCCAGTGCCGCAACAATCTCAAGCAGATCGGCCTCGCGCTTCACAACTTCCATGATGCGCGCACTGAGTTTCCGCACATGTACCGGCACAGTCCGCGTCCCACGACGTCGACGGCCTGCCCTTCGGGCCGGAATCCGATGGCGCTCCTGCTGCCCTACCTGGAACAGCAGAGTTTCGACACGAGCACCGAGGTTCGGACCGCGCTTCAGAACACCCTGTTGCCGGTCTACCGTTGTCCGTCAGACCCTGTTCCCGGCGGCGCTCCGATCACCTATGCCTCCTACGGTGTCAATTCCGGTGACACCTATTCCTGGGCGTGGATGTGCAACGGGCAGCCCGCCAGCATGGCCGTCCCCTATTGCGCCTACTTCAAGGCGAGTCGCCCCTACTTCGGCGGCCTCATCGACCCGGCGGGCATGACCTGCATGCAGCGGAGCGGTGGCCGCACAGTCCGATTTCGTGACATTACGGACGGGACCTCCAACACGATCGCATTTGCGGAGCGCTGGGGAGCTGTGATCCATCCGGTCACCAAAGCGCGGAACACGCAGTACTCGGCGTTCATGTCGTCCTGGGTCGACACCTACGCCACCTTCCCGGTCAGTGCCTCCACCAGGCTCAACAACCATCTCGATCCCGACTTCAGCGAGATTCAGATCTGGTCGGGATACTGGAGTTCCATGCGATCCGAGCACGCCGGCGGCGTGATGGTGCTCCTGGCCGATGGTTCGGTCCGGTTCCTCAACGAGTCGATCAATCGCGAAACGACTGCGGACGACATGTTCCAGTACCCCGTGGGAACGGGATCTCCTTCACGAGGCGGGTCGCACCCGACGGCTTCGGGCCGAGTGTTCCGCGCCATCGCAGTGCGCGACGATGCGGAGGTGATCGGTGAGTTCTAGTCCGCAACCCGTGTGGAAACGCATTGTCACGGGAGCTGTTGTTGTCATCGGGATGGTCCTCCTGGTGCGACTGGGCGCGATGGCGATGGGGTCGTTCCGTTCGGAAGAAGCAATGCCGATGGAGCAGGTCCGCGCCATTCTGAAGAAGGGGGCGGAAGTGGAGCGGGAAATCTGGGAGAAATCCTGGAGAGAATCCGGCGCTCCCCCGCCGCCAGGCGGCTTCGACGCAGCGTGGAAACGAGCTCGCGGAACGATGCCCGACGGAGCGGAAGTCAAAGCGATTGATGCGGCCCACGGGCAGGGCTCCGCCTCATCGTCAGGACAGTCGCCGTCGCCAGCGTCGACCGGCAAGGCCCCTTGAGCCAATCGATCGACAGCAGAAGCCGCAGCTGGAAGCAGGGGTTGGGGAGGCAAGGATGTCTCCCTCGCTCTGCTCCCCGAATCAAAGGGTGTGTCCCCCGACCGTCTGGCCGCGCCTGCATCCTTCACCGCTGCCCTGCCGGGCGCCGCGTCGTCGCTGAACGCATCGAACGACGTGGCGTCTGGGAGGCGCTGCCGGGTCCGTCGCCCCCCTCGGCGACGGACCCGGTGGGCGGTGACGGGAGCCCGGGCGCGGTCCGGCGGCTTTCAGGGGCGCAAGTCGACTATGGGACTGTTTGGCCTGTCAGAAACCAGCCTCGCGATTCGGTCGGAATCCTGTACAGACTTTTGCCGGCCGTGATGTACAGCGTCGAGCCATCGTCGCCCCGGCCGAAGCCGCAGTTGGTGGGCACTTCCGGCGTCTTGAGGAAGGCAAGTTCCCGGCCCGTCGAGTCATAGACTCCGATGCCGAAACGAGATTCCGCTCGCACGGCGGCAAAGATCCGACCTTCCGAATCGACGGTCAGCCCATCAACGCCCGTTTCTTTGCCGAAGTCCTTGAGGATCCGCCGCTCGCCCAGATTCCCGTGGCGATCGACCGGAAAGGCGTTCAGCGTCATGTGGACCTTTCCGCCACCGGAACCTGCTCCCGGCACTTCGGGGAAACCGTTGTCGGTCTCGGCGACGTACAGCGTCGATGCATCGGGCGACAGCGCCACTCCATTCGGCTTGGTGATGTCGCGTGTGACCCGGACGACGTCACCCGTTCGTGGATCAAATCGGTAGACGCTCAGGTGGTCGATCTCAATCGGCTCGGGGCCTCCGTACCGCGGATCGCTGAAATAAATCCAGCCGCGGGGATGGATGTCGAGATCGTTGGGAGCATTCAGCCGCTTCCCTTCGAACTCCGAGACAAGCGGCTTCAGCTCTCCGGAATCGAGCACTTCGCAGACGGACTGGATTCCCCCGGCGGCTCCGCAACAGGCGATCAGGCGTCCCTGCAGATCAAATGTCAGCCCGTTGCTCTTCTTGCTGTCCGCACAGTGGACCGTTGTCGTTTTTGTTTTGGGATCGAACTTGAGGATTCGTCCCGGCGTCTTTCCCGCGATGTCGCTGAAGTAGATGTCCCCCTGCGGTGAGGAGGCGACTCCCTCCGTGAATTCCCCGTCAGACCACAGCAACTCCAGTTTCGCGCCGTCCGGAAAAACCGCCGCGGCGTCGGCCGCATTCAACGGCACGTCCGCGTTCAGGACGCACAACGCCAGCATGGCCACGGTTCGCACTGCTTTCACGACCCATCTCCTGAAGAATCGGACCCGGGAATTGCCGGCGGGGCGGACATGGGTTCCAATCCTCATCGAGCAGCCAGGACCATGCAAGGAACCTCATCGGCGGGCATGGCCAGGGTGATTCGATTCGAAGTGGAATGCAAAAAGACAGGGTGTGAGGACTGATGGACACGCTACAACTGGCGGTTGCGACCAGTGGACTGGGAGGCTCACTTCGTGATTCGATCGCTGTCGCCGCACAGAGCGGCGCCGGCGGCGTCCAGTTCGATCTCCGATCGGAAGTCACGGCCGATCAGTTCGGGGAGACCGCCAGTCTCCAGCTGCGCCACCTTCTCGGCGAATACTCCCTGCAGATCGCCTCGACCACGTTTCCGCTGAGAAGGCCGCTGTACGACCCGCTGGAGATCGATGGCCGCGTACACGTCGTGAAGGAAGCGATTCGACTCTGCGCTCGCCTGAAATGCAGGATTCTCACGTTGAGGGTCGGGCGAATTCCTGACCGGGAGGACCTCGAGAATCGTGCCCGTCTTCAGGGGGCCCTGGGCGACATCGCCCGTCTTGGCATGAAGGAAGGCGTCACACCGGCGATCACGACGTCCGGCGATGCCGTGAGCGAACTGCTGTCCCTTCTCGAAGAAGTGAAAGATGGCCCTGTCGGGATCGATCTCGATCCGGCGGGCTGTATCAGCGGACAGTTGTCGCCGATCGCCGTGTTGAAATCGCTCCACAACTCGGTTCAACACATCCAGGCGCGTGACGCGGTTCGGGACCTGGAGGCCGGCAGCACCGAAGTCGCGCTGGGGCGGGGGGAAACGCCCTGGGATGAACTCCTCGCGACGCTGGCCGACATGCGGTACGGAGGTTGGGTGACGGTCCGTCGCACCACGGGCGAGCAGCGTCGACAGGATGTTCTTAACGCGGTTCGTTACCTCCGCACCGTGGCCGCTGGCGGGTGAGCAGGGGTTCCGCACCTCTTGCAAGTCTTCCGCATACGCAAAATCGAAATTGTGCGGAATTTTTGAACTGGCATATAGATTTTGGTAGAGAGCCTCAATATTCTTCGTGCAGTTCTCTCTCAAACGTCGCGTCTGTAGTTGACGGAATGGATTGCTTTCGCGCGATGGACCGCGGGTCCTCTCAACGCCTTCGAGGCCGTTGAGTGTTGCTGTTGCGAGTAGCGGAGTCTCGGGCCAGAGATTTTGCGTCTTCAGCTGTCAGATATTCCAAGGCGGCAGTCCGTGTGTTCGTCCATTGGGCGAGCGTCCCGGCGTAATCGTGCTGCGCGCCCAAAGTGTCTTCAGCTCCACGGCGAGGGTCCTCCTGTGCTGCGTCGCTCTGCAGAAGTTTGTTTCCTGGGGAGGCGGCGATCACTCGCCACGTTGTGATTCTGGGTGTTCCATAATCTCGGTCTCCCTCTTTCTTCTGGATTGAGGACTATTGCTATGTCACTGAAAAAGTTGGCCCTGGGTCTGTGCTGCCTTGCTGTCATCAGCGCCGGTGTTGCCGAAGCCAAGAAGCTGGTCATCAAGAACTTCCCCTACGACGGCTTCATCGGAATCGATGAAGAAGGCGAACTGGCCGACGATGGCTACAGCGGCCTCGTGAAGATCTCCCTGAACCTGAAGAACGGCAAGCTCGCCATCTCCGGGAAGGCCGTGGTCGACAACGAGTTCGGCAAGAAAGTGAAGTTCGTCGACCTGAACCTGCTTGGCATCGATGAACTCGTCAAGGAAACCTACACGGTCGCGAAGAACGGCAAGGCGACCTACAAGGGCAGGTTCGTCGTCGATACCGAAGAGTTCGACGCAGCCGCCCTTTAAGCCGACTGCGACGACCATCACGCAAACGATTGGTTCGGTTGCCCTTGGACGTCGCTGAGGTTTCTTAAGAGCGTTTCTGGAAGAGGGGCGCTAACACGCTGGGACAACGGCGTCTCTCTTCCAGGATTTGAAGGCGGAACTCATGCGCACGTCGAAACGTGGTTTCACTCTCATCGAACTGGCCGTCTCCATCGCGGTCATGTCGACATTGATCGCCCTGCTGCTGCCGGGTGTTCAGTCAGCCCGGGAATCCGCGCGCCGCTCCGACTGCCAGAACCGCCTCAAGCAATGGGGGCTTGCACTTCACAACTATCACGATGTTCACAACATACTGCCGCCTGGCAGCATCTCACGCAGCCCTGCGCTATCTCCGTACTCCGGCTGGGGCTGGCAGGCGATGGTGCTGCCGCAGATGGAACAATCTTCGCTGTACAGCCAGTGCGATTTCTCCCTGCACACGGCCCACGGTCCCAATCGCAACCTGATTGGCCAGCCCCTACCCACAACGCATTGCCCGTCCGATGTCGCTGATGAAGCGGTGATGGTCGACCTGCCCACTCACGGGCTCATTCGCGTGGCGACCGGGAACTACGTCGGATCTGTCGGCGTCCTGTCCGGACTGTCAAATACGAGGCTTGCCCATATCACCGACGGACTCTCACAGACGATTCTCCTCGGCGAACGGAACGTCCACCCCGGAACGGACGGAACGATTCCGTTCATGTCGAACTGGTGCGGCATCCTTTCGGAAAACAATGTCTTTATCAGCAGTTCGGCGCCCTACGCGTATGCAACCGCCGCCCGGCTGGTCAATTCGTCGAGCACATCGTCGCTGGTCTTCAGCAGCCGCCATCCCATGGGGGCGAATTTCACCCTGGCGGATGGATCCGTCCGATTCATCCCGTCCTCGATCGACGGGCAGGTCTACGAAGCCCTCGGGACTCCGGCCGGCAACGAGACCATCAGCTTCTGATCGCTCCATTCACTCACCGATTTAGTGCCCGGTCATGTCGACTCCGTCCGCCGCTCTTCGCCGTCTCGTTCTGCTTGGCCTGCTGCTGCTGGCAGCGTCCGGCTGCGAAAACGCCGCCGCCCTCGAACTCCAGGCTCGGGCCGACTTTGACAAGCAGGTCGATACCACCTGGCGCAACAACTGGCTGTGGGTGGAGGGGATCCAGTTCTTCGACAAGGGGGGCATCTACATCGATTCCGACGAGCCCGGCCACCCGGCCTATGACAAGCCGGTGGTCCTGCCGTTGATGAAGCGGCTCTCCGCGAAGCATGGTCTGAAATGGCACGCTGTCTGTGACAAAAGAAAACGCAACATTGCCGTGGCCATCGTCGCGAAAATTCCCGACCAGGAGGGCGTTCGGGCCGCGATCATGGAGATGCTCAGTGCGGAGCAGAAGGCGTTTCCGCTCGACATTCTCGTGCAGGAAGGGAATCGCTGGCTGTCGCTCGATTTCCTCGACGCGGAGGACGCCGCCTTCCTGGCGGACGACGAACCGGCCAAGTAATCGTCCTCAACAGGACAGTCGACTGAGTGCCCGGCTTCCCGGACGTTCTTCCAGCCAGGTGAACGCAGCGGCCGAATTGGCCCCACGGCCTGTCGCCCGCCCGGACCTTCCCCACCGTCATCCGGCCCTCACCGTCATCCGGCGACCGGCAGGCAGACCCGCGGCAGGCGGACGCAGGTGAGTTTGTCGAGTTCCGCGGCGGCTTTCCTGTATCGGCCCTCGGTTGTGCGGTGAGTCATGATGACCAGCGGGACGGTCTGCGTCGTTCCAGGCGACGTCTCTTCCACCTCGGGCGACTCGTGCTGGATCACCGAAGACAGGCTGATCCCGTTGCGTCCGAGAATGTCCGTCAGGTCGGCCATCACATGCGGCTTGTCTTCGACATTGAACCGCAGGTAATAGCGCCGCACGATTTCTTCCGCCGGCTGCAGCTCGAACTTTGGCCGGTTTCCCCAGAGGTCGAGATGTCCGAACGTGAGCTGCGCGCGACCGACGGCGAGGTCGATCACGTCCGCCACGACCGCCGATGCAGTCGCTTCGCGCCCCGCGCCCATGCCGGAGAACCACGTCTCGCCAAGGATGTCGCCCGTCAATGAAATGACGTTATTGGCCCCTTCCACTTTCGCGAGAGGATCGTCCTTCCGCACAAGTGTCGGCTGGGTGTGCATTTCAAGACGGCCTGCGACGAGCTTCGCCGTCGCAACGAGCTTGACCGCGTAGCCCAGCATGTCGGCGTAGCGCAGGTCGGCCAGTTCGAGGGTGTCGATTCCCTGCACGAGAAACCGATCTGGAGTGACTCGCGTTCCATAGGCCAGCTGGGTCAGCAGTCCCAGCTTCTGTGCGGCGTCCGTCCCCTGCACATCCATGGAAGGATCAGATTCGGCGTAGCCGATCTCCTGCGCCCGGCGGACGGCATCGCCATAGCTCGCGCCGTTGCGGAACATTTCCGTCAGGATGTAGTTGCTCGTCCCGTTGATGATCGCCTGGATCTCGGTGATCTGGTTCGCGGCCATCGACTGGCCGAGGACGTGGATAATCGGCACGCCGCCGGCGACCGCCGCCTCGAAGGCGATTGTCCGGCCGGCTTTCTTCGCCGCGGCGAACAGTTCTTCGCCATGCTCGCAGAGAAGCGCTTTGTTGGCCGTGACGACATGCTTGCCGTTCTCGAGCGCCGTGCGAACGATCTGGCGAGCCGGTTCAAGTCCGCCGATCAGTTCCAGCACCACGTCCACATTCGGATCGCGGGCCACGTCGAGGCCGTCCGCGGAGAGGGCGACGCCCTGCAGCAGGGGGCTTTCGCGCTTGGATGGATTCCGCACGGCGGCGCGAACCAGCTGGATCGACTTTCCCGAGCGCGCGGCGAGCCGCTGCTTGTGATTGACCAGAATCTCGGCCACCCCGGCGCCGACGGTGCCAAATCCGACGAGTCCAACCCGTAAACTGTCCATGACCCTGCCTGTACGATCCACGCGAAACGAGGGCCGCATCCTAGCGGCGCGCGGGAGTGGCGGGCAGCGATCCCCCGCCACGGAATTCGAGAGATTCAGCCCAACGGAGAAACTGATTGCCGCAGCGGCCAGTCGCGATGGAGCGACGGATCCGCCCGTCAGCGAACGACCGGGCTGTCCCCCTGTGTCGCGACTTGCGTGAATCGCGATTCCAGGGACTTCAGGTCGACGGGCGCGGCCACCACTTTTCCCTGGGCGTCGACCAGCCAGTACTGCGGAACTGAGGCGACACCATATGCGCGGGCCAGGGGATTGCGGATTCCCCGCTGATCCAGATTCGAGGAAAAGATGGTCCGCCAGTTGATCTCGGCCTGTTCAAGGAACGAATCGACGACCGCTTCATCCACGTCGAGGTTAACCCCGATGACCGCCATCGAGCGTTCGGACTGGCTGGCGATGACCTGCTTCAGTCGCGGAAGGTCTTCGCGGAACGACGGCGACTCCGCCGACCAGAACACGATCAGGACGGGGCGGCCGAGGAACTGGTCGATCGACACGAATCCGCCATCGATCGTCGCGCCGGCGAATTCTCCCAGCGGCTGGCCTGTGAGCTTGTACCGGCGGATCGCCCCGGCGGCGTGTTCGGCAAACGGCGTCGCGGCAAAATCGCGCTCCAGCAGCACAAAGCACTGCCGCGCATCGTCGAAGCGTCCGCCGACTTCGCAGGCCCGGGCCGCCGACACCAGTGCCAGTGCGCTGCGGTTGGTTTCCGTCGGGAAACGGCTTGCGAAAAGCCGGGCCTGAACGGCGGCCATTTTTCCCCATTTGTCGTTCTTGCGCCCGTCCTGCTCGGCGAGTTCCGCCAGGCATTCGACCAGTTTCAGCTGTAGTTCGATCGCGCCGAACGATTTCGGATCTCGCTTGTAGAGGGTTTCGGCCTCTTCGCTCAACAGGCCGATCTGTTCATAGTCGCCGTAGGCCGCAAGCGTCACCCGGGAGTTGGCCAGGTAGTGCACGGCGTTGTTGAACAGCATCACACGATCGGGACGGTCCTTCGTCTTCGCGCAGACCTCGAGCGCCAGTTGGACGACCTTTTCGGCCCGCTGCATCTCTTCCGCTTCTGCCTGTTGATCCGTCAACTGGACGACCTGGAATTCACCGGGCTTGCCGACGATCGGAGTTCGGACGCTGTCCAGGGGAGCTGACTGGATCCTCGTAATCTCGCGAATCAACCATTCCGGAGTGCCCGGATCCGGTTCAACGAGCGGTTCCTCGGGTTCCGTGGAGTCGTCTTCGGTCTCGGCCAGGGCGCTGGTGGCAGCCGTGACGGGCGGAGCTTCCGCCGTCTGTTTCGGATTCAGGTCCAGGACGGGAAGGGCTTCGCCGATCGAAACGGCCGGGGGAACGACCGGAGGGGCCGGCGACCGTTCAGCCGCCGGCGACGAACCTGCGACGGGAGCAGCAGGAGCCTGCTCCGAGCACGATGACATCAACGCACTGCCGCCGGAAAGAACGACAATCCATAAGAGCCGATGCGGAAGGGCGCGCATGGGAGTCCTTTCCCCGTAACGATGTTCCATCAACGGCGGGGTTCTATCCCGGCCGCTGCGAATGGGGCAAGAGGAACAGGTCCCGGCAAGCCGGGATGTCTGGCTTGTAAGACGCGATCAATCTCCGGGGACCTCTTGGGGCGATGATGAACGTCTCGTGACTTTGGCGAGTTCCTGCAGGGCTGGTCACGTTCTCAAGATGGGCCAATTCGTCGTTGCCGCGAAACGACCTGCGGTGACGAGAAACGACCGACGGTGAAAAAGTGACTCGCCCCGCCCCAATCCCCACCCGCCAACGCACTTCCGAGGTACCGCGTACCGGGCCCACCCGCGCAACCGCCCCCGTCATGATGGAGGACCTATGAACACAACCACCGTCAACCTGTCGTCACACACCCCGGCCCGGCCGGCTCCATGTCTGCATCACGCACGCTCTCCCGATGCCTCCGCTCAACTTCGGCGGGAAATAGGGCGAGGAGTACAGTACCACCCACACAACGCGCCCTCCTCGCCCCCTCGGCGTCGAATACCTCCGCAGTTTCCCCAATCCCCGCCCGAGCCTGCGAACTCCGCGCACGGCTGGTCACGTTTTCAAGATGAGCCAGTTCGTCGTTGGCTTGCGTCGTTGCCGCAACATGATCTGCAGTGACGACCGACGACCTGTTGTGAAAAAGTGACTCGCCCCGCGAGTTCCACCTGGCCGATAGTCGCCGGCCGACTGGCCCGTTAAGATCCGCCGAACACCAACAGCCCTGGCCGCAATGCACGGATCGAACACTTCCACTGCCGTCTGGAACCGGCGTCATCTTCTCGGCCTGCGCGATCTTTCCGCGGCCGAGCTGGAGACGATTTTCTCGAGGGCGCGCACCTACAAGGAGCGCGCCCTTCGCGGTGAACCGAAATCGAATGAGTTGGCCGGCGTCGTCGTCGCGAATCTGTTCTTCGAGAACTCCACCCGCACACGGACCAGCTTCGGGCTCGCGGCCCGCCGGCTGTCGGCCGACGTCGTCGACTTTTCGGCGTCCAGCAGCAGTCTTTCCAAGGGGGAGACGTTCATCGACACCGCGCTGACCATCCAGGCGATGGGCGCCAGTCAGATGGTGGTCCGGCATTCGTCATCCGGAGCGCCGAAGTTCCTGTCTCGGCATCTCGACTGCAGTGTGCTCAACGCCGGGGATGGAACGCACGAGCATCCGACGCAGGGACTTCTCGATATTTTCACCATTCTTGAGCGTCGGGGGCAGGTTCGCGGCCTGACGGTCGCTCTGGTGGGGGACATCCTTCACAGCCGGGTCGCCCGTTCCAACATCTGGGGACTCAAGACCCTCGGAGCCCGAGTCATCGTCTGCGGACCGGCAACCCTCATCCCTCCGGCGATCTCCGAACTCGGCGTCGACATCCTGCACGACTTCGACGAAGTGCTGGAAGAGGCCGACTGCGTCAACCTGCTTCGCGTACAGTTCGAAAGGCAGCGGGGCGCCTTCTTCCCGTCGATCGCGGAATACGCGCACCTGTACGGCATGAATCGCCAGCGTCTGCAGCGGGCCCGGAAGGATCTCCTTGTTCTTGCGCCGGGCCCCATCAATCGCGGAGTGGAAATCACCGCCGACGTCGCGGATGGCGAGCATTCACTGATTCTCGACCAGGTGACCAACGGTCTGTACATCCGCATGGCCTGCCTGGCGTTGTTGCATGAAGCTCAGCGCAGTGGTCAGGCCGTTTCCTGAACTCACAATTCCGCGAAGCGTGATCTTCCATGTCTCGCTGGACGCCAGACCGCGATTCCGCCGACGACCCGGATGATGACTGGGACGAAGGGGAAGACGCCTGGGCAGACGACGACTCCGAAACGGCGCTGGCGGAGTGCCCGAGCTGCGGAGCCGATGTCTATGAAGACGCCGTGCGCTGCCCGATCTGCGGTGAGTACATCACCCGTTCCCGTTCGGTCTGGCAGGGCCGGCCGGTCTGGTGGCGGATTCTTGGTCTCGCGGGGATCCTGGCTGTGATCATCGGAATCGCGTTCGCGGCGGGTCTTTAAGCCGGACCGCCCGCAGTCATGGCTCGCGTTCGCCCCGGGCCCTTCTGCTGGGATTTCCACTGGTCGCGGAATGAAATCGGGGGACATCTCGTCCCGCCGGTCTAAGCTCATCGCGTTCCTGCGCCCGGAACGTGGCCCCGAGGACGGAATGTGGTCGGGTATGCGAGCATCGCCTGTGGTTGTCACGCCACATGAGGCGAACCCGGATGCATACCCCTATGTCAAATGAAAGATTGAATCTTCACTCGGCGATTGTTCCAGTGGTGACGTTCCCCTCCGGCTCAGCGCCGCACTCCCGCCTCATCTGAACGACAGATTCCCCGCATGCGCCTCGCCTCCGGATGATCCGGAGTGATCCCCGGGGGCGCCAAGGTCTTCAAGTGCAAATCATTGACACGCGATTCCCGACGACTTGTCTTCAGTCCCGGTCTTTGAACCTCGCCCACTGCGGTCAGTCAATCCGCTACCGACGCCTGCTCGTTCTGGTCGCCCTCCTGGGCGCCAGCGCGTCCACCGGCGGGTGCGCCAAACAGGTGCCGGCCGCGGCGAAGAAGTCGGAGCCTCCCAAGGTGACCGTCGCGACTCCGGTGAAAATGCCGATCGTGGAATGGGATGAGTATGTCGGCCGGCTGGAGGCGCTCGAGACGGTCGAAGTCCGTTCCCGGATCAGCGGCTACCTGGCATCAACGCATTTCGACGAAGGCCAGCTTGTGAAAGAAGGGGACCTGCTGGCGGTCATCGACCAGCGCCCCATCCTGGCCGAGATTGCCCGAAATGACGCGGACCTGTCTTCCGCCGAGGCCCAGCTTGGCCAGGCGAATGCGTCCCTGTCACAGGCCCAGGCCGAGTTTAAGCGTTCGGAGATCCGGCTCGATCTGGCGCAGAAGCGGCTGACGCGAACCAACCAGCTGCGGCAGCGCAATGCGACGACCAGTGACGAATTCGATCTGCGCGAGGCCGAGTTTGCCGAGGCGCAGTCCGAGCAGGCCGTCGCGCAGGCCCGGATCGATTCCTCGAAGTCGGTGGTGGTGGCCGCGGAGGCGGCCGTGGGGATCGCGAAGGCAAACCTGTCGATCGCCAAGCTGAACCTGCAGTACACCGAGATCAAGGCGCCGATCAGCGGCCGGATCAGTCGACGCTACGTCACGGAAGGAAACCTGGTCTCCGGCGGTTCCGCCGATTCCACGCTGCTGACGACGATTGTCTCGGTCGATCCCATCCACTGCTACTTCGACGCCGACGAACAGGCCTTCCTGAAATACATGCGGCTTGCCAGCGAAGGCATCCGACCCAGCAGCCGGGATGTGCGGAATCCGGTCTACCTGGCGCTGGCCAACGAACGCGATGGCTTCCCGCACTGGGGGCACATGGACTTCGTCGACAATCGGCTGGATGAAGAGACCAGCACCATCCGCGGCCGGGCCATCCTGTCGAATAAGGACATGAAGCTCACGCCGGGCCTGTTTGCCCGCGTGCGGCTGCCTGGCAGCTCGAGGTACGACGCCGTGCTTATCCCGGATCGTGCGATCGGCACCGATCAGGCCGAGAAGTTCGTACTGACCGTTGGGGATGACAACAAGATTGTCCGCAAAGTGGTTCGTCTGGGGCCGATCTCGCACGGCCTGCGGATCATTCGTGAAGGTCTGATCGGCGACGAGCGGGTCGTCCTGGGCGGAATGCAGCGCGCGAAGCCGGGAATCGAAGTCGCCGCGACAGTGGAAGTCCTCGAAGCCACCAAGGAAAGCCTGCCGGACACCTATGAGCCGGTCCCGGAAGGGCAATGGCTGACTCCCAAACGCAAGGTTGCTGCCAATGCCTCGGCGCCGATCGGGTCTCCGCCGACGGCCAAGCCGGCCATCGTGACGGGAGCGGCGAAGTGAGAATTGCACACTTCTTCATCGACCGGCCGATCTTCGCGACGGTCGTCTCGTTCGTCATCATCATCCTGGGGGGGATTTCCTACGTCTCCCTGCCGGCGGCGCTCTATCCCGATGTCGTCCCGCCGACCATCGTGGTCCGAGCCAGCTATCCCGGTGCGTCGCCCGAGGTGATTGCCGACTCGGTGGCCACCCCCATCGAGCAGGAAGTGAACGGCGTCGAGGACATGCTCTACATGTCCTCGCAGTGCACGACCGACGGCGCCATGGCGCTCACGATCACGTTCCGCCTGGGAACCGATCTCGACAAGGCCCAGGTGCTGGTCCAGAACCGGGTCGCGATCGCCGAAGCGCGGTTGCCCGAAGAAGTGCGGCGCCTGGGGGTGACGACCATCAAGTCCTCCCCCGACCTGCTGCTGGTCATCCACCTCATTTCGCCCGGGGCAAAGTACAACCAGGAGTACGTTGGCAACTACGGGTTTATCCAGCTCAAAGACACGCTGGCCCGTATCGACGGCGTCGGCGACGTGTTGCTGAACGGCCTGCGCGAATACAGCATGCGCATCTGGCTTGATCCGGACCGCCTGGCGCATCTCTCGCTCACGCCGGGTGACGTCATCGCCAGCCTCCGGGAGCAGAACGTCCAGGTCGCCTCGGGCGTGATCGGGCAGCCTCCCGTTCCGAATGGAAACGCGTTCCAGCTTTCGATCAATACGCTCGGACGGCTGATCGAGCCGGGCCAGTTTGAAAACATCATCGTCCGCACCGGCGCCAACGGACGCGTGGTCCGCGTGAAGGATGTGGCCCGCATCGAACTGGGCGCCCGCGACTACACGGTCGAGAGCAGTCTGGATGGCGAACCGGCCGTGGCGATGATCATCTCGCAGCGTCCTGGTTCCAACGCGCTGGCCACCGCCACGGCCGTCGAAGAAACCATCGCCGAACTGGCGAAGGGATTCCCGGAAGGGGTCGACTATCGCATCATCTACAACCCGACGGTCTTCGTTCGCGAGTCGATCGACGCCGTGCTGCGCACGCTGAACGAAGCGGTGATCCTCGTGGTCATCGTCGTGCTCGTGTTCCTCCAGAACTGGCGGGCGAGCCTGATTCCGCTGCTGGCGATCCCCGTGTCGCTGATCGGCACGTTCGCGGCCATGTCGGCCTTCGGCTTCTCGCTGAACATGTTGTCGCTGTTCGGACTCGTGCTCGCGATCGGCATCGTCGTCGACGACGCGATCGTCGTGGTGGAAAACGTTGAACGACATATCGCGAACGGTCTGTCGCCACGCGCCGCCGCCTATAAGGCGATGGACGAAGTGACGGTCGCGGTTATCGCGATCGCGATCGGCCTGTCGGCCGTGTTTATTCCCACCGCGTTCGTCGGCGGCCTGACCGGGCAATTTTACCGGCAATTCGCGCTCACGATTGCCGTTTCGACTCTGATCTCGGCGTTCAACTCACTCACGCTGGCTCCCGCCATGTGCGCCATCCTGCTGCAGCCCCACGGGGCCAAGCGCGACTGGTTCAGCCGGATCTGGGATTTCGCCTTCGGCTGGTTCTTCCGCCTGTTCAACCGCGGATTCGACTGGTCGAGCAGCGTCTACGGCCGGACGGTGCGATGGCTCTTTCCGAGGGCGTTCCTGCCCTTGGGGGTGTATGTGGGCCTGCTCGTCATCACGGGCTACGGATTCCAGAAGGCACCGACAGGGTTCATCCCCCCTTCGGACATGGGATACATGATCGCAATGGTCCAGCTCCCCGACGGCGCTTCAGTCGAGCGGACATCGGCCGTCGTCAATCGCGCGGTGAAAACGATCCTGGAACATCCGGGCGTCGATCACGCGATTTCGTACGCCGGTTATTCGGGGACAACCCGCAGTGCGAGTTCGAACTACGGCTCGGTCTTCATTATGCCGAAGCCGTTCCACGAGCGCCTCAATGGTCCGAAGGCGAGCGACATCCAGAAGGAGCTGCAGCCCGAGCTTTCCAAGATCTCCGACGCCACGATCTTCATCATCCCGCCTCCGCCCGTCCGCGGGCTGGGCACCGCAGGCGGCTTCAAGTTCCTCGTGCAGGATCGCGGTGGGGCCGGTTACAAGGAACTGCAGAAGGCGACGGACGATCTCATCGCCGCCGCCGCCAGGGACTCGTCTCTTTCCAACGTCTTCACCACCTATCGCGCGACGACGCCTCAGCTCTACGCCAACGTCGATCGCGTGAAGGCGAGCATGCTCAATGTGCCGATCGCCAATGTTTTCGAAGCCTTGCAGGTGAACCTCGGCTCGGCCTACGTGAACGATCTAAACCTGTTCGGCCGCGTGTTTCAGGTCCGCGTGCAATCGGAGGGAGACTTTCGAACGGAAGCGGAAGACGTCACGCGTCTGAAAACCAGGAATGCCAATGGCAAGATGGTTCCGCTCGGTTCGGTGCTCGACATGGAATGGAAGAGCGGCCCCGACCGGGTCGTTCGTTACAACATGTATCCGTCCGCTGAAGTGCAGGGGGATACCGCGCCCGGACGAAGTTCCGGGGAAGCCATGGCCACCATCGAACGACTGGCCGAGGAAGTGCTCCCTCCGGGCATGACCATTGCCTGGACCGATATTGCTTACCAGCAGCAACTGGCCGGCAACACAGCGGCGTACATCTTCCCGCTGTGCGTGCTGTTCGTCTTTCTCGTTCACTCCGCCGAGTACGAGAGCTGGATGCTGCCGCTGGCGATCATTCTCATTGCGCCCGTCTGTCTTCCGTTCGCGCTGGGCGGCGTCCTCGCCCGCGGAATGGACAACAACCTGATCACACAGATCGGGTTTATTGTGCTGATCGGCCTGGCCGCCAAGAACGCTGTGCTGATCGTCGAGTTCTCCAAGCACCTGGAAGACGGCGGCATGAACCGTTTTGACGCCACCGTGGAAGCATGCCGCCTGCGGCTGCGCCCCATCATGATGACGTCGTTCGCGTTCATCCTGGGCGTGCTGCCGCTGGCCATCGCCAAGGGACCCGGAGCCGAGATCCGACAGGTGCTGGGAACCGCGGTCTTCGCCGGGATGCTGGGCGTGACGGTCTTCGGTCTCTTCCTGACGCCGACGTTCTACGTCGTGCTGCGTGGCGTATCGCTGCGGTTCTGGAACCGAGGCCGGAATGCCCGGTCCCATCACGAAGAGGGACACTCCGGCCACGCCCTGCACGTCGAAGGCCACTCCGTGAACGGGTCGTCGGACAAGGGAGAGGTCTCCACAGCCGCCCATCATTGAACGAGGCGGGCGATGCAGCTCGTTGGCGCGGTCAGATCCCGCCCTGGTCGTTCCACGGTCACACCGGTCGCGAAATTTCGTCTGAGCCGGCATCCGTCGCTTCGCGTTCCTGTGCAGGATGCCCCTGAAAGCATTCGCCGGCGGCTCGACAGGCCGAGCCGGCTCGCCTACGTTCGCAGGGGAGCCGGGCCTTGTGCGCCCACGTCGACCTGGCAGCGGACAGCGGTGTATGTGGAATCCGTTCAAAAAACTCTCTCCCAGCCACGACGGCGATGAGGAGTTTCTGACTCAGCGGGCGAAGCTTCTCGCTGCAGCGCCCATTCCACGCCTGTGGCTGTTCGGGAAAACCGGCAGCGGAAAGTCCTCCATTGTCCGGTATCTGACCGGGGCTCCGGAGGCGGTCATCGGCGCCGGGTTTCGGCCGCAGACTCAGTCCGCACGTCTCTTCAGCTTCCCGGATGACGAACTCCCCATCGTCCGATTTCTCGATACTCGCGGCCTGGGCGAAGCGAATTACGATCCATCCGCCGACCTGGCGCAGTTCGACGACGTAGCCCATCT
The DNA here is from genome assembly GCF_007745175.1 of Caulifigura coniformis. GTDB lineage: Bacteria > Planctomycetota > Planctomycetia > Planctomycetales > Planctomycetaceae > Caulifigura > Caulifigura coniformis. The sequence continues at coordinate 6,043,862 of NZ_CP036271.1, forward strand.
TCTGATCGTGACCGTGCGCGTCACCGATCAGGCGGTCGAAGACGTCATCCGTCCGTTGCGAGACCTGCGCAAGGCCGAACCGGGTCGACCGGTCCTCCTGGTGGTCACCTGTCTGCACGACGCCTATCCCGGCCAGCAGCATCCCGATCCCGATCCATTTGGAAGCGATCTGACGCCGTTGCCCGATTCGCTGCCGACGAATCTTCATCGCGCGATCGAAGCCCAGTACCAGAGGTTCGACGGGCTCTTCGATCGTGCGGTTCCCGTCGACCTCACACCAGCCGACGAAGGTTATGCGCAACCCGATTTTGGCGGACAGCGGCTGAAGCAGGCGATTCTCGATCTGCTTCCGGCCGCCTATCGACAGACGCTGCTGCAGATGGATCAGCTGCGCGACGTCATCGGCGAGATGTATGAGCGTCGCACTGCGCCGATCATCCTGTCGCATAGCGCCCTCGCCGCGTCGGCGGCCGCGGTGCCGCTTCCCTGGGTCGACCTTCCCGTCGTGATGGCTATCCAGTCGCACATGGTTCATCGACTGGCGCGCCTGAACAAGCAAAGGCTCGATGCGGCGACCCTCGCCCACGGCAGCATGGCGGTCGGCGGGCGGATTGCGTTCCGGATGGGGCTCCGCGAACTCCTGAAATTCATTCCCTGGGTGGGAATGGCAGTCAACGCGGCCGCTGCATTTGCGATCACCTATGCCACCGGGGCAGCCTGGAACTGGTATTTCGTGCAGGTGCGGCAAGGGCACATCCCCACGGATGAGGAACTGCGGACGGTCTATCAGCAGCAGCTCCAGTCCGGCGCGAAGTTGTGGCGTTCCACCCAGGCGGAGAAGACCTCGTGATCTCTTGCCGCTCGCTTGTCCTGGGAGGACTGTTCGCGCTTCCCGTGTTGGCGTATGTCGTCATGGGAGGCTACGCCCTCTGGACGACGAACCTCCTGAGCCGCCTCTGGTGGCTGCTGCCGGTGTGCTGGTTCCTCACGTGGGCTCTCTCGAAAATCTGGCGGCCGGTCCCGGCTTTCCAGATGAAGCAGGCCGACCCGGGGCGCGGTCCCGCCCACTGGACCGCGCGTGACCAGTCGGCCGCGGGCATCATCCGTGACTTCCAGGAGCAGGTCGAAGAATTCACACCGGCGCAGCTCACGGATCCCGCCTTCTACGAGAAGCAGGGACAGGAGCTGGCCGTCGCGTTGGCCCGGCATTATCACCCCCGCGCGAGCGACCCCTATTCCTCCCTCACAGTTCCGGAAGTTCTCGCGGCGATCAGGCTTGTTGTCGACGACATGGAGCAGTGGATGCTCGAGTCGGTCCCCGGCAGCCGGCTCCTGACGATCCGCCACTGGCAGATGCTTGGTTCCGCCCCGAAGTGGTACCGCCGCCTGCAGGACACCGCATGGGTGGCGGCCGTTCTGGTCAATCCGCTGAACGTCGCTCGCTACTTTTCCTCCCGCCTCACCCTCGAACCCGTCACGACGGAACTCCAGACTGAACTCCTGGCGGCCGTTTACCTCCGCTACATCCGACAGCTCGGCTACTACTTCATTGAAATGAACAGTGGCCGGTTGCGAGGGGGCGCGAACCGTTATCGCGAGGCGTTCCAGGCGTCGCCCGATCGCACGGCGGGCCGAGTTAATGACAACAGCGTCCTGCGGTCCGTGACGGCCCAACCCGTTACGATTGCGCTGGTCGGGCAGGTGAGCTCTGGAAAATCGAGTCTGGTGAACGCCCTGGCCGGCAGTCATCAAGCCGAGGTCGACCTCCTGCCGGAAACCCAGACGGTCAGCCGCTATCAGTTCCAGCTGGGGGAGCCTCCTGTCGCCGTGACGTTGCTCGACACGCCCGGGTACAGCGAGGCGGGGGCCTCAGCGGCGCAGCTCAAGCAGATCCAGGCCGCCCTGCGTGAAGCGAACTGCGTCCTCGTGGTGATGGACGCGCATTCGCCCGCGCGGGATGCCGATGTGCGGGCCGTGCGCGAGCTTGAGCAATGGTATGTCTCACAGCCGCGGCTCAAGACGCCTCCCATGATCGGCGTGCTCACCCACGTCGACCTTCTCCGACCCACGCTGGAATGGAAGCCTCCCTACGAATGGCGGACGCCGACTTCTCCGAAAGAGCATTCCATCCACGATGCCGTCCATTACGTACAGGGGCTGTTTGGAAAGTCGCTGACGGCGGTCGCACCGATCTGCCTGGCCGAGCAAAAGGAACGCGTCTGGGGCGTGCTCGATGAACTGATGCCGGCCATGCTGGCCGCGCTCAGTGAAGCCCATTCTGTGGCGCTGCTGCGGGCATTTGAGAAAGACCTCGACAGGGATCGGCTTCGCCTGGTCTTCCGTCAGCTCCGCCGCTCAGGGAGCGACCTCCTGAAGTGGTGGATCGACGAACGCCTGCGCCCCGATTCCTCCGCTCCCTGATCGTGCAACCTCGCTGTCACCAGGCCGTCCAGCCTCCGTCGATCAGGAGGTTCTGCCCGGTCATGTAGCTCGACGCGGCTGATGCCAGGAACAGAATCGGGCCTTTCAGTTCGTCAGGGTTGCCCAGGCGGCCCATCGGCGCGCGGGCAGCCAGTCGGTCGCGCAGTTCTGGAGAGACGCGTTCGGGAGGGAAGGCGCCGGGGCTCAGGCAGTTCACGCGCACGCGGTCTTTGGCCCACAACACCGCAAGATGGCGCGTGAGGTGAACGATTCCCCCCTTGAGCGCGTGGTAGGCCGCGGGGCTGACGATCGTCAGCCCGTCGTAGACCGAGGGGTACGACCCGACGACGCCGTACATCGAGCCGACGAGGATCACCGTTCCATCAGCGCCGCGCGCGACGACATGATTTCGCAGATGCCTCGCCAGCAGGAAATACCCCGCAGCGTTCTGCAGCTGACGCGTAAACTCCTCGCCCGTCACCTCCGTCCAGTTCCGCGACAGACCTTCGTGTCCGTTCGCGACCAGGACGTCAATCTGCCCCGCCCGGGAGATTGCGTTGGCAAATCCGTCGGCGATGGACGCCTCGCTCATGTGATCGAGTTCCACGCCGAGATGCCTGGCGGCCCGATCCTGCGGAAGTTCGCTCGCAATACGTTCCGCCTCGGCCAGGCGCCGGCTGGTCACGACGACGGAGGCGCCGGCCTCCGCCAGCGCACGGCTCATGGATGATCCGAGATGGCCCGAGGCGCCAGTGACAAGCACGGTTTTGCCATCGAGTTGGAACAGGTCTCGGACGTTCGAACGACTCACTGACAACGCTCCCGGATGTCCGATCGCCGTCTTCCGCAGAAAAGGCCTGCGCGAAACAACGATGGGACTTCAGTTTCGGCACACCACCCCGGTCATCACAAGCCACGTCGTGTCCCGCCGTCTGGGGCAACCTGGCAAAACGTCGCCCCGGGAGACCCGTCGGTCGTCGCCACAACTGCAAGCTCCGCGTAATGTTCCTATCCTGTGGCCACGCGGCCCGCGGGAAAAACGCGCCGCGACTGTCTGCTCTTTTCCAAGGATCGCCCGATGTTTCGCGTGGCTCTCTCCATCGCACTCGGATTGCCAGGACTGGCTGCTTTCATGACTGCTGCAACTGCTGCTCCCCCCGGCCCTCCGAAAACTGCCACCGTCGACCATGTCGACGAATATCACGGCGTGAAGGTGCGGGACCCTTACCGCTGGCTGGAAGACGATGTCCGTACGTCCACGGAGGTCGCCGCCTGGGTGGAGGCGGAAAACAAGGCGACGTTCGGCTTTCTCGAAACGATCCCCGAGCGGAAGTCGATCCAGGAGCGACTCACGAAGCTCTGGAACTACGAAAAATACAGCGCGCCCTTCAAGGGGGGCGGACGCTACTACTTCCTGAAGAATGACGGCCTGCAGAACCAGTTCGTGCTCTATGTTCAGGACACGCTCGAGTCTCCTCCGCGAGTGCTGATCGACCCGAATACCTGGTCAAAAGACGGCACGGTCGCCCTCGAAGACACGGTCTTCAGCGACGACGGCAAATACGTGGCCTACTCCGTCCAGGAGGCCGGTTCGGACTGGGTCGTCTGGAAAGTGATGGAGATCGATTCGGGAAAGATCCTGCCTGATGAAATTCGCTGGGTGAAATTCAATTCACCGGCCTGGACCGCAGATTCCAAGGGCTTTTTCTACGGCCGGTTCAGTGAGCCGAAGACGGGGGAAGAATTTCAGGGGCTCAACCTGAATCAGAAGGTCTATTACCACCGGATGGGACAGCCGCAGGACAGCGACGTCCTCGTCTTCGCCCGGCCCGATCATCCCGACTGGGGCTTCAGCTCCGAGGTCAGTGAAGACGGCCGCTATCTCGTCATCACGGTCCACGTCGGCACTGATGACAAGTACCGCGTCTTCTACAAGGATCTGCTCGAACCGTACGGGATGCCGATCGAACTGATCGACAATTTCAACAACGAGTACAGCTTCATCGGCAACGACGGCCAGGTCTTCTATTTCAAGACCGACCTCAACGCCCCACTGAAGCGGGTGATTGCGATCGATACCCGCAAGCCCGGACGCGAGCACTGGAAGGAGATCATCCCCCAGCAGTCTGTGCCGATGACACGCGTCGGGCTGATCGGGAACCTGTTCTGCGTCAGCTCACTGAAAGATGCGGTGAGCCAGGTCTCCCTGTTCACCATGGACGGGAAGTTTCTGCGGAACGTGGAGTTACCCGGAATCGGGGCGGCCAGCGGGTTCGGCGGCAAGCGGACCTATACTGAAACGTTCTACACCTTCTCCAGCTTCGCGACTCCGCCGAGCACCTTCCGTTACGACCTCATCACCGGCGAAAGCCGACTCCTGCGCCGTGCGAACGTCGATGTGGACCCGGCAAACTTCGAAGTCAAGCAGGTCTTCTATGCCAGCAAGGATGGCACGAAGATCCCGATGTTCATCACGCACAGGAAAGGGCTGGTTCTGGACGGCAACCAGCCGACGCTGCTCTACGGCTACGGGGGCTTCAATATCCCGCTCCCCCCGAGCTTTTCGATCAGCCGAATCGCGTGGATGGAAATGGGCGGCGTGTTCGCGGTCGCCAACCTCCGGGGAGGGGGTGAATACGGCGAAGAATGGCACCAGGCGGGGACGAAGCTTAAGAAGCAGAACGTGTTCGACGACTTCATCGCCGCGGCCGAATGGCTGATTGCCAACAAGTACACGTCGTCGAAGCGGCTTGCGATCCAGGGGGGGAGCAACGGCGGGCTCCTCGTCGGCGCCTGTCTGACTCAGCGTCCGGACCTGTTCGGGGCCTGCCTGCCTGCCGTCGGCGTGATGGACATGCTTCGCTTCCAGAAGTTTACCGCCGGTCGCTACTGGGTCGATGACTATGGTTCCTCGGACGATCCGGAAGAGTTTGCCGCGCTCTTCAAGTATTCCCCCTATCACAACATCAAGCCGGGGACGAAGTATCCGGCGACGCTCGTCACGACGGCCGACACGGATGACCGCGTGGTTCCCGGGCACAGCTTCAAGTTCGCGGCTGCCCTCCAGGCCGCCCAGGCTGGAGACGCCCCGATTCTGATCCGGATCGAGACGCGCGCTGGCCACGGAGCGGGGAAGCCGACGACCAAGATCATCGAGGAAGTGGCCGACCAGATGGCGTTCCTGGTGAAGGTTTTTGGAATGTCGGTGAAATAGCGGGTCACGGGAAGCGAGGGCCAGACTGGCGCGCGAACTTGGAGGGAAGGTCCGTCCGGGGCGCCTTCCAGGTGCCGCCTCAGTCCGGACTTTTTGCAGAAACGGAGCGACACCGACTGCGTCGGCCGGGGTTCTACTCGGTGAGACGCATCTGTTCGCGACTCACCCCTCAGCATTTCCAACGGAGGACTCTCCTATGCAGCGATGGACAAAAACAATTCTGGCCGCCGGTGTGGCGGTGGCAATGGGGGCCATGTTCGCCCCTGCGATGGCCCAGCGTCCCGAGGGACAGGGCCGCGGCGGCTTTCGTGGTGGCTTCGGCGGTGGAATGTTCGGCGGGGGCGGTGCACAGATCACCGTGTTCTCGGCCGTCCAGTCGGAACCGGTTCAGAAGGAACTGGCCATCACTGAAGACCAGAAGTCGAAACTGACAGCACTCGGGGATGAAGTCCGCACGGCGATGCGCGAACTTCGCCCGATGGGCGGCCGCGGCGAGGGGGAGCGCCCGAGCCGTGAAGAAATGGAAAAGATGATGGCCGAGTACCGCACGAAGGCGGACGCGATCGTTACGGAGAAGAAGTCTTCGCTGGCCGCGATCATTTCGGCCGACCAGATGACTCGACTCGAGCAGATCGTTCTGCAGGCCCGGGGGGCCGACGCCCTCACCGACGGAGCGGTTCAGGCGAAGCTGATGGTCACCGACGAGCAGAAAGCCAAAATGGCCTCGGTTGCGAGCGACTTCGCTTCAAAGGAACGCGAGGCGATGTCCGGCCTGTTCCAGCGTCGTGAAGGGGGCGAGGGCCGTGGAAACTTCGATCCCGAAGCGATGCGGGCGGCCGGGGAAAAGCGGGCGGCCCTGCAGAAGGAAAAGGAAGCGGCTCTGGTCGCCGTCCTGTCGGATGCCCAGGCTGAGCAGTATGACTTGCTGAAGGGGAAGGCCTTTGCCGAGATCGATGCGGTCCGCCGTGCCGGCTTTGGCGGCGGTCGTGGACCCGGTGGACCTGGCGGCGGCCGCGGCGGAGATCGCCCGCAGCGTCCCGCCACGGAGAACTGATCTCCGCTGACGACGTTCCGAGTCCTCCCCGGAGTGCGTCTGAGTTTTCCGAACAGCCCGCCCGGCCTCGTGCCGGGCGGGCTGTGTTCGTGATGGCTGGCCGCTCAGCGACGGCCGGTGAACGAACGGGTATAGTGAGCGAACGTCGTCAGCCCGGTCCTGCCTCGAGATTGACCATGCGGCACTCGCTCCTGCTCGGCCTGCTTCTCGTTTCTGTGTTGTCCGGGCCACGACAATCTCTCGCGGCTGATCCGCCCCTGCGGCTGCTGTTCCTGGGAGACAACGGCCCGCATCGTCCCGCGGCCCGCTTTCGCCAGTTGCAGCCAGTCCTGTCCAAACGGGGCATCGAACTGATCTATACGGACCAGCTGGCCGACCTGAATCGCCAGCGCCTCGACGATTTCGCGGGACTCGTCGTCTTCGCGAATCAGACCCGCATCTCCAAAGAGCAGGAGCAGGCCCTCCTCGAGTACGTCGCCGCCGGCCGCGGCTTCATTCCTCTGCACTGCGCGTCATTCTGCTTCCAGAACTCGGATGCCTATATCGCGCTTGTCGGCGCTCAGTTCCAGCGGCATGGAACGGGAGTCTTCCGTGTCGAGCAGGCGCCGCTGACGCATCCGATCCTCGAGGGTTTCCAAAGCTTCGAGAGCTGGGATGAAACCTACCAGCATCATCGGCATCACGAAGCCGACCGCATCGTCCTCGAATACCGCGTGGGAGAAGGGACGTCGACCGGGTTTCGCGGAGACCAGGCCCCTGGCCGGGCGGCGGGGCAAGCGTCTTCCACTCAGAAAGAGCCCTGGACCTGGGTGCGGACGCATGGCGACGGGCGTGTGTTCTACACCGCGTGGGGACACGACGACCGGACCTGGAGCCATCCCGGATTCCACAACCTCGTCGAACGTGGAATCCGCTGGGCATGTCAGGACGCCCCCTCGAAGGCGGGAGTCTATCGCGATGCCCCGGCGATGACGGCCTTCGATGATTCGGCGAAGCCCTTCGAGTTCACCGCGGGACGCCTGCCGAACTACCCCGCCGGCGAGAAATGGGGAACGAATGGCGAACTGATCGACACGATGCAGAAACCGCTCGATCCGGACGAATCGATGAAGCATATGGTGGCGCCGGTCGGCTTTCGTCCGGCGCTCTTCGCCGCCGAGCCGCAGATTGGCAAGCCCCTGGCGATGAACTGGGACGAGCGGGGGCGGCTGTGGATCATCGAGACACTCGACTATCCCAACGAACTGCAGCCCGAAGGGGAGGGACGCGACCGGATCCGCATCTGCGAGGACACCGATGGCGATGGGCAGGCTGACAAGTTCACAATCTTCGCCGACAAGCTCAGTATCCCCACGAGCCTCGCCTTTGCTTACGGCGGAGTCATTGTCCACCAGGCGCCGCAGACGCTGTTCCTGAGGGATACAACCGGGGACGACGTGGCCGACGAACGGCACGTCCTGTTGACCGGATGGGGGACGCGAGACACTCACGCCGGCCCCAGCAATCTCAACTATGGTCTCGACGGCTGGTACTACGGGATCGTCGGCTATTCCGGGTTCGAAGGAGAGATCGCCGGAGAACCCCAGAAGTTCCAGACCGGCTTCTACAGGTTCCGTCTCGACCCGCCGGAAGGCCCCGGGAGGCCTCCGCGCGTGGTGCACTTTGAGTTCCTCAGGAACACGAACAACAATTCGTGGGGTGTCGGACTGAACGAAGAGGGAATCCTCTTCGGCTCAACGGCGAATGGAAATCCCAGTGAGTACATGCCCATCGCCAACCGCTACTACGAACGGGTTCGGGGGTGGTCGTCGTCAGTTCTCGGAGGCATTGCCTTCGACAACTGGTTCGATCCCGTCACCAGGAATGTTCGACAGGTTGACTGGCACGGTGGTTTTACGGCAGGGGCAGGGCATGCGCTCTATACGGCCCGGGTCTATCCCCCTGAATACTGGAATCGGACCGCTTTTGTCGCCGAATCCACTGGCCACCTCGTGGCCACCTTCACGATTCAACCGTCCGGCGCGGGGTTCCGCTCACGAAACTCGTGGAACCTGGTTGCCAGTCGGGATGAATGGACTGCTCCCATCGCTGCCGAGATCGGGCCCGACGGACAGGTGTGGTTCATCGACTGGTACAACATCATTGTCCAGCACAACCCAACGCCGGTTGGCTTCACCACGGGCAAGGGGGCCGCCTATGAGACCGACCTTCGCGACAAGCGCCACGGCCGCATCTACCGACTGGTTTATTCACCGACTTCCGGCAAGCATGACGTTGCCTCGCAGTTCCCACCGGACCGCGTCGCCCCGCCGAATCTGAAGGGCGCCGATTCTAGGACTCTCGTTCAGGCCCTCCGTCACACGAACCTGTTCTGGAGACGCCACGCCCAGCGTTTGCTGATGGAACGCCGCGAGCCGCAAGACGTCGTTGACCTGGTCAGGCTCATCACGGAGACGCCGCCCGATGCCGGTGAACAGGATGCTCCTGGAGCAATGCATGCCCTCTGGGTCTATGCAGGGCTATCCAACATTGAAACCCGCGCGCTCCTCCCTGAACCGGATCGTCGGGCCCTGCTGGCCAGTCCCTCGCCGGGGCTGCGGCGGAATGCGATTCTTGCTCTTGCTCCCGGAGCTGACGACCTGGAGAAATCGGGAGTCCTCAACGACTCCGACCTGCAGACTCGACTGGCCGCCCTCCTGCATCTGGCCGACCTCCCTTCCGATACAACAGCAGCGCGACTCGTCCTCACGGCGCTGGCGGACCCGGTCGTCGCCGAGGATCGCTGGCTGCTCGACGCCGCGACCAGCGCTGCCGCTGTGCAGTCCCGTTCGATGCTCAGTCAGCTGACGACCGCGGCAACTGCCACGCGGTTCCCGCCCGAGTCTCTCGAACGCCTGGCCATTGTGGGCGAGCATCTCGCCCGCAGCGGCGACGAAGTCGCGGTCCGCCAGTTGATCGCAGCGTGGAACTCCCCGAATCGCGAGGCCGCTGAGGCACTCGTTTCGGGTGTGACCCGAGCCTGGCCCCGGGACAAGCCGATTGCCCTGTCGCCGGCCGAAGAGCAAACCCTCGCGGATCTCTTCCAGAAGTCGGCCGCGGCCGGCCGCACGGCACTCCTTCGGTTCTCCTCCCGAATCGGCAGCTCCCGACTCGATGCTCACGCTCGCGAACTGACGGAAGGGATCCTGACCCGCATTCGGAACCGGGACCTTGCGGAGGGTGCACGGATCGCCGCAGCTCGTGATCTCATCGAACTGCGGAAGCAGGATGTGGAAGCCGTGTCCCAACTGCTTGCGGAAGTGACTCCGGCCGCGGGGCCGGAAGTCTCGCGAGGCTTGATCGAGGCCATGGGGGCGAGTGAAGCGCCCGGAGCGCCGGACACACTGACCCGTGGTCTTCCGTCGTTCACGCCGCAACAGCGGTCCGCGGCGATCCGAGTTCTTCTTGCGCGGACTGAAGGCATCCGTGCGTTCCTGGATGCGGTCGAGCGCGGTGAGGCCTCCCTTTCCGAACTCGCGCTCGACCAGAAGCAGTCACTCCTGGAGAGTCCTCAGCGTCCTATTGCCCGTCGCACTGAACGGCTGCTCTCAAAGTCCGGCGGCCTCCCCAATCCCGACCGTCAGATAGTCATTGAAGAGCTCAAGGAAGTCGCACGTTCCACCGGAAACGCCGCCGCCGGGAAAGAAGTCTTCCGGCAGCAGTGCTCGAAATGCCATCTTCACTCGGGCGAAGGAAACCGCATCGGACCCGACCTCACGGGGATGGCTGTGCATCCGAAGGAAGAACTTCTGGTCCACATCCTCGACCCCAGCCGGAGCGTGGAAGGCAACTATCGGTCTTACACGGTTGCTACGGCCGATGGACACGTGATCAACGGGCTTCTCGCCTCGGAATCAAAAACCGCACTGGAGTTCTTCGATTCCGAAGGAAAACGCCGCGCCGTTCAGCGCGAAGACATCGAGCAGTTTGTCGCCTCCACGAAGTCGCTGATGCCGGAAGGCTTCGAGAAGCAGGTCCCGCGCGAGGCGCTCGCCGACCTGCTCGAGTTTCTCACACAGCGCGGGCAATACCTCCCGCTCCCGCTCGAGAAGGTCGCGACGGCCGTCAGCACCCGGGGGATGTTTCACAGCTTCGAGGCGGAGCCGGAACGCCTGATCTTCAGCGACTGGTCACCCAAGTCGTTCAACGGCGTTCCTTTCGTGCTGGTCGATCCGGGGAATAATCAGCGCCCGAACGTGATCCTCCTGAACGGTCCGTCCGGCCGTGTGTCGGCGGAAATGCCTCGCGCTGTCACGCTCCTGTGCAACAGTTCGGCCCGCAGCATTCACCTGCTGAGCGGAGTGAGTGGCTGGGGCAGCCCTCTCGGCGAACGAGGTTCGATTTCGATGATCGTGCGTTTGCGTTACGCCGATGGTTCGACCGAGGAGCACGAGTTGAAGAATGGGGAGCACTTCGCGGATTACATTCGCCGCGTGGACGTTCCAGGGAGCCAGTTCGCGTTCGCACTTCGCGATCAGCAGGTGCGTTACCTGTCGATCCAGCCTCGGAAGGCAGACGTCATCCAGTCGATCGAGTTCATCAAGGGGCCTGACCGCACGGCGCCGGTTGTGATGGCCGTGACAATCGAGGCCCGCTAAGACCCGATGAGAGCAAACGGACAGCCCCGCACGAGGCGGGGCTGTCGATCTCTTCAATGTCCGATGGGCGCCGTGTTACCAGACGTATCCACGGCGTGCAGCCCGGCGCGCTTCCCGACGGCTCCAGCCGTCATCGAAGCCTCCGTATCCGCCGCCGTAGTATCCCCCGAACCCTGCACAGGGATCACAGCAGGCGTCGGAGAGGAACTGGCCGTCCACCGGGGCGCCCTGAAGCACCGAACCGTCATCGGCGAAACGCATGGCGGAGTGCTGCTGGATTCCCTGGTGCTGCAGGCCCATTCCGGCCATGCGTGTTCCGGAATAGTGAACCCGGTCCCAGGCAGCCAGCGTCCCGGCCTGCGTCATGTTCTGTCCATTCCGGTCGATCTCAACCCGGATTTCCTGACCCTGGGGGGTGGAACCGACGCCGGCGATAAAGGCGTCGACGGAATCAAAAGTCTGACCGTTCAGCGACAGAATCTCGTCTCCGGCCCGCAAACCCATGCGTTCGGCCGGGCTTCCGGGCGCAACCTGAATCACGCGCACGTCATCCGTGAGGGTGACCCCCAGCGCACTGCGTCCCTGTTCATCGCGCCGTTGCTGGTCCAGGTCCTGGAGCCCTTCACGGGGAACAGGCTCCTGAAAGGTCTGTTGTTCGTTGGGAATCCGTCGCTCAGGTTCCGCCTGTCGAACGTTCTCCTGACCGGGGGCAGCCGTGACCGACGGGGCTGGCGGCGCGACATCCTGATCGTTCGCATTCCGGGGGAGATTGTCGGTCTGTTGACCAACGAGGACGCCGCCGACAACGAGAACAGCGGCCGATTTTGCAAACACGATCAACATGGCAGACTCCTCCGGTGATCACATGAGGGGACGAGACCCGATTCCAGGTACGTCGCAACGCGCCGAGAACCTTTCCTTACCCCGTCAGCCGGCAATCAGGATGCCGAGGCGGCCTCAATTTCGGGCCGCGTGGGCTGCCGACTCAGCATTCCGCGGAAAAAGGGGCAGCGTCTGCGCGGACGGTTCTCGAGAGAGGCGAGGGGATCGCAGGAGGGGTGCCGTTGAACCCTCCTCCTGTTGAACGCTCAACAATCAGCGTGTTCCGGGTTCGTTCAGGCGGGCTCGTCGAAGGGGGGATGCTGAAGAGTGCTTCACGCACCGAAGGAGAATCTTCGCGACGCGAGGTGTGATGACGGAATGGCGAAGAGACGGTCGACACTACAGAAGCGCTTCCCCGACGGCCTTCCCTTCGGGGTCGACGAGTCGAATCGGGCGTGCGACATTGGAGATGTTCTGCGTGCGCGGATCGAGTTCCATTGCCGTGCAGATGGTCGCCAGGAGATCGGGCGTTGTGACGGGCCGTTCTTCGACGGACATTCCGTCGGCGCTTGTGCGGCCGATGACCTGTCCGCCGCGAATGCCTCCCCCGCCCAAAACGACCGACCAGGCCTTGGGATAATGATCGCGCCCGGCCTGGGGATTGATGGCCGGCGTTCTTCCGAACTCGCCCATCCACACCACGCAGGTTGAATCGAGCAGGCCGCGTTCGGCCAGGTCGGCGATCAGGGTGCTCCACGCCTGGTCGAGCGGGGCGCACAGATTCTTGACGCCGTCGAAGTTGTCCTGATGGGTGTCCCACCCGCCGAGTGTCACTTCGATGAACGGCACCCGTCGCTCGACAAGTCGCCGCGCCAGAAGACATCCCTGGCCAAACTGCGACCTCCCATACCGCTCACGGATCGCATCGGGTTCGGATTGAATTGCGAAGGCCTCCCTGGCCGATTCGCTCATCAGCTTGAGCCCGCGAGCGTAAGCACTGCGGTGTGCTTCGGCACCGATTCCCGGATGGCGGCTCAGGAAGTCCGCTTCCAATCCGCGGAGGAGTTCGAGGCGACCAGTGTTCTGGACCATAGATACGCCTTCGGGCAGGGAGGCGTTTTCGACGGTCAGTTCCCCGTCGACGCCGCCGACAACCAAAGGAGCATGATCCGCTCCCAGAAAACCTGAGGGCGAAATCCCGGCCCGGAACAGACCGCGCGGAAAGATGCTCACGTAGTTTGGCAGTTCGCCGCGCGAGAGCCGATGCTCGTTGGAGACAAGCGAACCGAGGACCGGGAACTGGATCGACGCCTGTGGCAGGTATCCCGTGCGCAGGTGATCTGTCGCTCGCCCGTGGTCTCCCTCCTTCGTCGACATGGAGCGGATCACCACCAGCCGGTCCATGCACCGGGCGACTCTCGGAAGATGCTCGCTGATCTGGATATCCGGAACGCTGGTCGAGATTGCTTTCAGATCTCCGGCGTTCGCATGGCCCGGTTTGACGTCGAATGTATCAAGCTGGCTTGGCCCGCCAGCCATCCACAACAGGATGCACGATCGCCTGGGGGCGGCCTGGTCGTTGGCCAGCGCGAGTGAACGGAACCAGTGAGAAGTCGTGAACGTAGCTGTGCCTGCGGCGGCCCCGCCCAGCCACTGCCGGCGCGAGATCTGTCCCTTTCGAGGCGAATCCAGGTATCTCATGGCAAACTCCTGCCTCTCAATGATTCCAGCGAAATTCTGGCAGGTTGAGGAGCGCCCAGCAGAAGTCTTCGATTCGTTGCGGACGTTCGCTGGCCCCCCCTTCTTCAATGTGCCGAACTGCCAGTGTGAGTTCCTGATGGCTCGCAGGGCGGCCGAGGATCGCCAGTGTGAGTTCCTGCACAGTCTCCTCCACGGAGGCCGCTTCGGCCGCGAGTTTCGCCCGTTTGCCAATGGCTCGTTCGATCGAACCGCTGTTCATCAGATACAGCGACTGGGGCATGGACGTCACTGGTTCGCCGCTCGCCTCCGGCGTGGCAAAAAGATCCAGAAACTTCCGCTTGTCGCCCCGGCCTTGCCGGGCGGACCTGTCATCCGCTGACTGATCGGCCACGAGGAGCAAGCTGTCGTAAAGCTGTTCGGCCGTCATCGGTTTGACGGCCATCCGAGTGAACAATCGGGCGTCGTCCTGCAGGGGATCTGTCGACCGGCTCGTCCGCTGATAGGCCGCGCTCGAACAGATCCCCGTGTAGAGGGTGTCAAACTGGTACCCGGAGGATTCAAAGGCCATCGCCAGTTCGTCCAGCAGTTCGGGATGGCTCGGTGGATTCATCGCCTGAAAATCATCGACGGGATCGACCAGCCCCGTGCCCATCAACTGTGCCCAGACCCGATTCACCACCGCCCGCGCAAAAAAAGGATTTCCGGGCGACGTCATCCACGTCGCATAGGCCTTCCGTGGACTTGTCCCCTCGGGAATCTCTGGCGTTTCGCCGGTCAGGAACACGGCTTCAGCCGTATCCCCAGTCTCCATCACGCCAATGGTCCGCATTTCCCGGGCCTCGATGACTGGTGCGAACGTCCCACGTCCGCGACGGGAGATTCCCGAAAAGAAGGCGGCCTGGTTCCAGAACTGCTTTCGCGTCCATTTGTCGAAGGGATGATCGTGACACTGAGCACACTCCAGCCGCACTCCGAGAAACAGCCGGGTGACTCCGGCGGCGATCTTGCCTGGATCAGCCTCCTTGGTCGCGATGTACGCGATGGGATTGGGCGCCGACAGATCGGTCAGCACCATCTGTGGCTGGTCCGGCGTTCCATGAATTGGTGCAGCCACGAGCTCACGAACGACCTCGTCGAACCCCCGATCCTTCTCGCGGGCTTCAATCAGCCACGCCTCGAATCCCGGAAGGAAATACTGGACCTGCGCCTGGCTTTCAGCTTCCGGGAGCAACAACCTCCGCCAGGTCGTCGCGAAGTGCCGGCCGTGGTCGGGATGGGCCAGCGATTCCTTGATGGCGCGTGTCCGTTTGTCGGGCGATGGATCTGCAAGGAATTCCCGAACCTCATCAGCAGACGGAATATGTCCGCGAAGGTCGATCGTGAGCCGTCGAAAGAACTCCGCATCATCTGCCCTTGGAGACAGCGGGATCTCCCGCGTCCGAGCCTGATCTTCGATTCGCCGATCGATGAGGGCCGAGACGGCGATCGGCCCGGAGTCGGCGGGAGCATTCGCCGCCAGGCACAGCGTCGCCAGAACCATCGGTCCGATCATTGCGATCCGTTTTCCGCCCTTGCCGTTGCCGGCACCCTGAGAGCGATCAGTTCCTGGTCATCGCGGACGTAGACAAGCCCTCCCGAGATCGCCGGATTGACGAACGTCCCTCGACAGACCTTCGCCTTCGCGAGTTCCACAAACCGGTCCTTGGCGGCCTCCGCCAGCACGAGGTTCCCGGAATCGTCGAGAATCAGGAGCTTGCCATCACCCGTCATGATGACGCCAGCATGGAAATAACCAAGCGCGGCCCTGCTCCACAATTCACTTCCCGACTCGAGATCGATACAGACCAGGTCAGCCCGGGGGAGTGGCTGCAGTTGGTTCGTCAACAGGAACACCCGGTTCTGTTCGACATCCAGCGTTCCTGTCGAGAAATAACTCGACAGATCCTGTTTCCACCACGCCTGCCGCGGCACGCCATCGGCCGAGGGAGTTGAGAGCGCAATTGTCCCATTGTCCTGAGTCGAACAGATCAGCAGCGAACTGGTTGTCAGGGGGGTGGGCGCGACGCCGCTCGGCTGGAACACGAGAGGATGCTCCCAATGAACCGTTCCGTCATCGGGATTCAGGCCCATCACGCGCAGGGTCGTCTGGACGATGACTTCCGTTCTCTTCTTGTCTCCCTCGCCGCGCGTCACCACGACGGGCGAGGAGGCGGCGGCGGGCTCGTCGAATTTCTGCCAGGCGAGCTTTCCGGTCTGTGCGTCATAGGCGACGACGGCGCTGCCTTTGCCTCCGACGGGGAGGATCACCCGCGAAGCGGTCACCGCGGGCGAACTGCAGACACCGAAGCCTGGAAGCGACGCTCCGAGTTCTTCATAGGGGTTGGCCTGCCACAGCCGCTTGCCCGACTCACAGTCGTAGCATCCGAGGATGCCAGTGATGCCAGTTGTATAAACTCGCCCCCCCATGACACTCGGCGTTGCCCGGGGACCGGGACCCTGTTGGCTCCGGTAGGCTCCGCGCTCGTACGCGTCGCGCCAGCGGAGTTCGCCGGTCGTCGCATCGAAGGCGAGGACTTCCTCTTTCTCCTCGCCTGCGACGACCGAATGAATGAACACCCGCCCGCCCGCCACGACCGGACTGCTTTGCGCGTGGCCAACTTTCTGTCGCCAGGCGACAGAAGGCGGCTCTTTCCAGGGGGCGACGACCTCAGTGGAGACGTTGTTCCTCCCAGGGCCAAGCCACTGGGGCCAGTCGTCGCCCGAGGCGTGGGACCATCCGAACAGGCAAACGGCGGCCACAGCACGCACCATCGCCCGCCCTGTGTCCCCGATGACCAACATTGACTCACTCCAGAACGCGGTGGCAACTCCGGGAGGAACAATGAATCTCCTGGATCCCGGGCAGGTCGGAAGCTCGGCCTGACTCGAAGTTCCAATCCTCAGAACTCGCCGACGACTTCGCCGCCGGACTTGGTTACAAGCGCGTCATAAGTCCCGGCATCAATGTTCTCGGAGATGAATCGTACTGATCCATCGCCCAGCAGGTGATGAGCTCCACCGGTGTGCAGGCTGGAAGGGCCCCAGTTCTGGCCGATCGAGTTGGGGAAAAGTCCGCCCGGAAAATAGGGCTGGTAGTTGATCGAGACACGGGGGCCGGCGTACGTCGGCGGGCTGCCCAGGTAACGACCGGCGACGGCGGCAGAAGTCCCGTCGATCCAGACCGATGCCTTCTCTTCCCGAGTCTCTGCGATCATGACCGTATTGGAAGAGCCGTCCGTCATGTCCCGGAACCCGGTCTTGGACCCGGGAAACATGCATCCTTCGGCCGGCGATGCGCCTGAGAGCCCGATCACCGTCTTGGCTCCCATCGCGACATAATTCCGGATTGCGTATCGGTTGAAACCGGCTGTCGTCACATAGAGCGGATCGGCCGAAATTTTCGGACCGGCATAGCTCGGGCAGAGGTAAAACGGCATCTGCGTGGCAGCCATTTCGCGGTTTGCGACTGCGAGAGACGAGAGGTTGTAATTGATGTTGTTTGAGACCGCGGCCTGTTCCAGGTAGGGCAGGATCAAGCTGGCGAAGCTGTGCAGGTGCATCGTCCTGTCCTGCTCGGACGCGGCCGTCCAGCCCCAGACTCCCTTGCCGAATCCCGAGGTGCTGCTCGGAGGAAAGATCGTGATGGAGCTCTCGTAGTTGTGAAGAGCCAGGCCGATCTGCTTCAGGTTGTTTTTGCACTGCGTGCGGCGGGCCGCCTCGCGCGCCTGCTGGACCGCCGGCAGGAGGAGGGCGATCAGAATGGCGATGATGGCAATGACGACGAGCAGTTCGATGAGGGTAAATCCACGGCGACGCATGGTCTTGAAGATCTCCAGGAGGCGGGCACATCCCTCGAATCCGGGATGTGTGAAAAAGCGGGGAGCGGCCTTCGTTGAAAGATGTCTCAACTGTAATGCTGGCCCGAACGTGCGGCAAGCATTCAGGGATTCTTCCAGGGCCGGTCACTTTTTCATGACGGGCCAATTCGTTGTTGGCGTGCGTCGTTGCCGCAAAATGACCTGTGGTGACGAGAGACGACCGACTGTGAAAAAGTGACTCACCCCGCCCCAATCCCCACCCACCCAAGCACTTCCGAGTACCGAGTACCGGGCCCTCCCGCGCAACCGCCCCCGTCATGATGGAGGACCGCATGAACATAACCACCACCAACCTGTCGTCACACACCCCGGCCCGGCCGACTGCCTGTCCGCACCACCCACGCTCTCCCGAGCCCTCCGCAAGACTTCAGGGGGAAGTAAGTGGGCGAGGAGTACAGTACCACCCACACAACGCGCCCTCCTCGCCCCCTCGGCGTCGAACACCTCCGCAGTGTTCCCGAGCCCTGCCCGTGCCTGCGACTTCCGCGCAAGGCTGGTCACGTTTCCAGAATGCGCCAGTTCGTCGTTGCCGCAACATGACTTGCAGTGACGACAGACGCCCTGTTGTGAAAAAGGGACTCGCCCTGGGATTCTTCCCTGAACTGCCTGAATTGACACCCCTCCTCGCCGAACTACACTGCAAACCACTTGTACGCTGGTGGCCAGTCACCTCGGCTCGAGGGGCTGGCGAACAGGGAATCCGGTGAAAATCCGGAGCGGTCCACGCCGCTGTATTCAAGCGCGATCGCCTTCGTCATTCCAAAGTCCATTGCCGCGGAGCCGGCGAGAAGGACGCGCGAAGGCGGCTTGAGAGTCAGAAGACCTACCAGCGTTTCACCAGCAGATGTCCGCGTGTGACGGGACCTGCACGACGAGTTTTTTGTCGGCAGACGACCTCTTCCTGTCACCGCGTGGCGCCGCCGGCGCGGCTGTGTTGGATCTGGACGGCGCCGGAGGATCCATTCACTTCCATGTCCCTGTTGTCACTTTCGCTGCGCGCCCTTGTTGCGGCTTTTCTATTCGCCGGAGGCTCGTTCGCGTCCGCTGGGATCATCACCTTCCAGGACCTCACTCTCACCCCCGGAACGCACTGGAACGATCCGGGAAATACCGCGCCGGTGGGTCCGGCGTCCGGCCCCTATGGAAATGATGAGTACATCGGAGACTTCAGCAGCGGCGGCGCGACGTTCGTCAACCGGGTCGACACCACCTACGGCAGCTGGCGCGGCTTCGCGTATTCCAATGAGCTCAATGCTTCCACCTCGGGTTCGCTTCCCGGCCTGCAGCATGAGTTCTCGGCGTACGTTCCTCCGGGGGATCCGGCCAACATTTTTGGCGTCGCGTTCTCGACGCAGACTTTCCCCGTCAATCCGCTCGCGGCGATCACCACAGACACCCTGAAGTTCCTCCCCTCGATGACTGTTCCGACGGCAATGGCGGTGACCGGCGCCTATCTGACCAATACCACCTACTCCGCCCTCTCGATGTTGAACGGCGATACGTTCGCCAAGCAGTTCGGAGGCGCCACGGGGCTTGATCCTGATTTCCTGCTTGTGAGGGCTTACGGCGTCGATGTCGACGGCAACGTGCTCGCCGCTAGGCCCGAGTTTTACCTGGCCGATTTCCGCTTCGCAGACTCGGCCAGCGACTACATTCTTGATTCGTGGGAATGGTTCGACCTCACGTCGCTCGCGGGAGCCTCGGAGATCTACTTCGACTTCGAATCGAGTGATATGGGGACATTCGGAGCCAATACTCCGCTGTATTTCGCGATCGATGACATCGGTTTCGAGCCGGCGGCGGTTCCCGAACCCTCATCTGCCCTGATGGCGATCACGGCTGCCGGCGTCTTCTGGCGGTTCCGCCGCCGTAAGAGTGCCGCGGCGCGGGAATCGACGTCCGCTTGAAGCGGGGGGACGCCAGATTCAATGCGTCCGAACTGGAGCGTTGCCCCCCAGCGGATGGCTGGGGGCTGCCGCAATGCGTCGCGGCTCTTGTCTTGGGAGGCGAGGGCCGATGTCACTTCGGCAGATAAGATCAATGGGGAGCCCGTCTCGAGGGCGATGGCGCAAGGTGAGGGCCCGTGTGGGTCGGGGCGGCTGCTGAACCAGGTGCCGGAAGGCACCGGTACTTTCTGAGCCAGGCGCTCGTCCGACTTAGTTTGCGGATTCTGCAGCGGGGGGCGTCGTCGCCTCCGCCTTCTCAGATTTCCCGGTCCCGAGCAAAAAGCAAGGCAACAGCAGCCGACCCGACGTTCGCTGATCCAGCGATGTGAAGTCGACTGACACCATCAGCCTGGTGAGTGTCTCGTCGGGGAGATCGGAGTTCTCCGCAAGCGCCAGGGTGAAAGACTTGGCGTCGCGCTCGGGATCGAATCCGATCACCAGGAGGCGTTTGGAGAGCTCATCGAAGGGCTGGACCGAGACCATTCGCATGGGCTGTGATTGAAAATCGACGAACCGGAATCTCACCGCAGCTTTCGGCGGCGCGCCTGCCCTCGCGTTCACCGTGAATGATGAGGGACGAAGCGTCGGCCCCTTTCGAGAGCAGGTGACTGTGGCAAAAGGCAACGGCCGTCCCGAAGCGGAATCCGAGAAGTAGAGCTCTGGCAGAGTCGCCCCTGCGGACGCCTCTTTCATCGTCACCCGGAAGACGCGGAGATCCGCTGTTTGCTTCCCGGAATCCTCGGCGACGTCGTAGCAATCGGCGTTGCCGACCAGCACCAGCTTTGCGAACGAAGTCGAATCGAGTTGCCGACGGGTCAGGCGGATCTCGTGGGACCGTTCGTCAGCGGAGAACTCTACGCGTCGCGGCTCGATTTCGAAATCGCTGTCGAGCCTTGCCCTGAGCTCGAGTTGGACGGGGGGGCCCGATTCGAACTCGATTGTGGCGTGCTTGACGATCGGTCCGAGAACCGTCTGACCGTGAGTATTGAGCTTGAGCGTGATCTCGCGCTGTTGGCCAGGCGGGATGGGAGCGGGATCAAATCCCGCGGCGACGCAGCCGCAACTCGACCGGATCCGTGTGATCGTGATCGGCGCGTCGGTGGTGTTGGAGATTCGAAACGTCGATTCGTAATCCGCATCGAGCCGGATCGCGCCCAGATCGCGGCTCGTCGTGTCCAGGAGTGGGGCCGGTTCCTGAGACGAGCCGCCTCTCTTGCAACCGATCAGGATGGCGCAAAGTGAGAGCGACGCCAGAAGCCGGCGTCCAGTTCCGTCACGATCTGCAGACGACATCAGTCGCAGTACTGCGGAGTACAGCCCTGCTTCAGGATCGCCACGCCCTGTGACATTTCCTGATAGATGGTGCAGTTCGATCCATCGCGCCAGCGGATGATCGGGGCCACGACCCTCTGGCATTCCATCAATTCGGTTTCACAGCCCGGAGCGGGTGAGGCGACCATACAGCCGAAAAGTTCCCCCAGGCCAAGCAGATAACCACCCTGGCAGCCGGAGCATTCCGGATGGCGGGGATCGGTGCAGCATTCTTCCGAGGGGTCGGCATAGGCCGAGGGAAGCCCGACGAATGCGGCCAGCATGACCAGTTCACAGAGCGCGAACATCGTACAGAATCGAACCATCCGTAATTTCCTTCAGTAAGTTCGCACGGGGGATGTGCGACGGCGCCGCAAGTAATAGATCGCCACCGCTGCGGCGATCACAACCACATGTGCTGCAAGAAACCACTTCCACGGCGACCCAGTCGTGGCCGCCACCATGCTCATGGGCGGCGACTTGCGCCGCATCGTGGCTTCATCGGTGTAGTCAATCACCCGATACCCTTCCGGGACCGTGGGGCTGAGAAGCTTGTCTGCCGCATCACGATCGAGCACCGTGCAGACCGCGGTCGTCACCAGCTGCTGCTTCCATTTATCGGGAGTTGCAAGGCCGTCGACATTCTCGTCGTAGATTCGTTCCGTGATGCTCTGGATGGCCCATGCATCGCGTTCCGCGATTCGGCTGTAGGTCATTCGGAGGTCTCGCACGAGTGCTCCGTTCAGGTGGAACAGCTGCGAGCGCGTCGGCAACATGCTGAAGTTGGAATCGAAATCCACAATCAGCTTCTGCCCCCCTGGATTCGTTGCCGTCGAAATTGTTGAAACGGACCCGTTCGTGGTGATTGTGGCGTTCTTCAATGCCGCCTGGGCCAGCATGTTCGCCAGTGAAGTGCGGAGGTCGAGGCCGGCTGATTCCCGTGGATCCAGTGTGCGCCCGCCGAGTTGATGTGCGTGCATTTTTGCGATGCGGCGGGCCGAAACGTTTGATTCCGTCCAGCGTGCTCCGTCGCCCCAATAAGTGATCGCGGGGGGCGCGCCTGCGGTTCCGCCCTGATCGATCCGCAGGCGATCTTCGAAGATGACGACGCGCTCGACGTAGGTCGCCATCGGCTTCTTGGTGACGACGATCATGCCGCCATTCGGAAGCGGCTCTTCGACGGTCGTCTCTTTGGTGACTCCCGCATCCTGGAATGTTCGGGTGAGCGCGAGTTCGACGGCCTGCAGTCGCTCGGAATTGGTCCGGATCGATCCCAGAATCGCCGGCGCAAACTGCTGCGCCTCATTCAGTCCATCGGCCACATTGCCTACAGCGGGCGCAGCCGATACGGCGTCAGGATTCGCCGACGAACCTGCATCAGGTCCGGCAGAAATCGGAGCCATCAAAGCAGTGTAAATTAGCCACAACAACTTCATATCGCACACCGCCACCACTGCGTATCAAAGCCCGAGGCGGCCTGATATCCGCAGAGTCATTCCCGAAAGCACATCCTTGGGAAAAGCCCGTCTTCACACTCCTTGCGATCCCCAGTGTGGGGCACAAATGGGCTGAAAGAGTTTGTACAGATCAAGAATTCAGCCTGTCAAACTGCTGCTGGGAAGTTCAGGGTTTTCCCTAGAGGTTTTTTGGATGTTTGGATCGATCGTGTGTTCAGTTTTTGAATCAACGCACCGGAAATGCGCCAACCTCCTGGAGAGAGGGTGTGCGTCGGCCGGGACCTTGCGCGTCGTGGCGTGGCGGTCCTTGATCACTGGCGTTTCAGATGGCGGACCTCTGGCCCTGCCATCGCAGCAGGTGATCGGCCACGACAATGGCCACCATGGCCTCGGCCATGGGAATGAAGCGTGGCAGCAGACAGGGATCATGCCGCCCTTTTGTCCGAATCGTTGCCGGCTCGGCGTTTCTGGTGACGGTCTCCTGCGGAATGGGCAGACTGCTTGTCGGCTTGACTGCTGCTCTGAGGACGATCGGCATCCCGGTCGTGATGCCGCCCAGCATCCCGCCATGCCGGTTTGTGTGGGTGCGGATCGTCGGCGACCCGTCACCGGCATCCGGCCCGCGCATGAACAGGTCGTTGTGCGCGCTGCCGCGCATTTCCGCGCACCCGAAGCCGATGCCGTATTCCACCCCCAGCACTGCCGGGAGTGAGAAGAGGGCCTTGGCCAGGTCGGCCTTGATCTTGTCGAAGACGGGTTCGCCGAGACCGGCAGGGACCCCAGTGGCCACGATCTCCGCGGCGCCGCCGATCGAATCTCCCTCCTTACGAACCTGTTCGATCAGGCTCACCATGCGGGCGGCGGCGGCCGGGTCGGGGCAGCGGACGATGTTCGGGCTGCCGTTGGGGAGCGTTTCGACCTGTTCCAGGGTGACGGCCGCTGGATCGTTGATCTCCGCACGGATGTCTCCGACCTGGACGACGTAGCCGACGATTCGGGCGCCGACGGCGATCGACAGGAATTTCTTGGCTACTGCGCCGGCCGCCACGCGGGCCGTCGTCTCCCGGGCGCTGGAGCGACCGCCGCCACGGTAGTCGCGGAAGCCGTATTTGGCGTCGAACGTGTAGTCGGCGTGGCCCGGCCGGTAGACGTCCTTGATGTCGCTGTAGTCTTTTGAACGCTGGTCGGTGTTCCGGATGAGGATGGCCAGACTCGTGCCGGTGGTTCGTCCTTCGAAGACTCCGGAGAGGATCTCCGGTTCGTCGGCTTCGTCACGCTGAGTGACGATGTGGCTTTGGCCCGGGCGGCGGCGAGCCAGATCGGGGCGCAGGTCGTCGACCGAGAGTGGAATGCCGGACGGCACGCCGTCGATGATCACGACGTTGCCCGGGCCGTGGCTTTCGCCGGCGGTCGTGATCCGAAATGACTGTCCGAAAGAATTTCCTGGCATTGATCCGCTCGAGAAGTGTCGCGCGTGGCAGGGGCCACGCGCGTGTGCATCTTCGAGTCAGCGGCGAATGCTTTCAAGACGGAGCGGAATTCACCGCCGCGTCAGCGTTTCATCGAGATTCAGAAGGACATTGGAGAGGACCGTCCAGGCGGCGACGTCCACGATCTCCGCCTCGGCGGGGGGCTCGCCGACCGCGGGGGTGGCCATCTGCAGGGCCGCCTCAGGATTTGAGCGGTAGCGGGAGCGGATGCGCTCCAGCGTGTCGGCCAGAACGGAGACTTCCTCGGTCGAGGGGGACCGCGTGGCACAGGTGCGGAACGCATACGCAATCCGCTCTCTCGTGAGGTCGTCCGGCGCCTGTGATGCCGTTCCCTGTGTCAGGACTTTCCGGGCCAGCGTCTGGGCCGCCTCGATGTAAACGGGATCGTTCAGCGTCACCAGCGCCTGAAGGGGGGTATTCGTGCGGGTGCGGCGAACGGTGCAGACTTCGCGGTTCGGCGCGTCAAAGGTGTCCATCGAGGGGTAGGGGATCGACCGCTGCCAGTAGGTGTAGATTCCCCGCCGGTAACGGTCCTCTCCCTGGCTCGCTTCCCAGTCGGTCGACCCTCCGAAGGCTGCGGTGAGTCCGAGCCGGGGACGTGGCGGTTTGGCCGACGGGCCTTCCATTTTGCGGCTGAGCAGTCCCGCCGCGAACAGCGCGTGGTCGCGGACCAGTTCCGCCTCGAGCCGGAATCTCGGCCCCCGCGCCAGGAGGCGATTATTCGGATCGCGCGCGACCAACTCGGCCGGCGCGGTTGACGACTGCCTGTAGGTGGAGGACGTCACGATCAGCCGGATCAACTGTTTGGTGTTCCAGCCGCGGTCCATGACTTCGACGGCCAGCCAGTCGAGCAATTCGGGATGGCTGGGAAGGTCCCCCTGCAGACCGAATTCCTCACTCGTTTCGACGAGCCCGATTCCGAACAGCTGCTCCCACAGCCGGTTGACGAGCACGCGGGCGGTCAGCGGGTTATCGCGGCTGACGAGCCAGCGGGCGAACTCCAGGCGGTCAGGGCGACTGGAACCGCTTGATGGGAATACCGCAGGAGTTCCGGGGCCGACCTCGTCTCCGAGGTCCAGAAAATTGCCCCGAATGTGGATGCGCGTCTTCCGTTGTTTTTCCGGCGGGAGTTCCCGCATGATCGGGGTGGTGATGGGAAGGATGCCGTCCACTTCGCGTCGCAGCGAGCGGACCGCGGCCCGGGCCTGAACGAGTTTCGGATTCGACTCGGCGAGGACGTCAACCAGTGCGTCGCGGTCGGCCTTCGACAGCTTTTCGCCCGACTCAGGAACAGGATACGCCCCCTCTTTCAGTGGGGCCTTCGGAAGGGGCTTTACCCAACGAGGGCGCCGTTCGGCATCGAGCACGACCAGCCGCGCGCCGTTGAGCCGCCTTGCGACGTCGGTCGAATCGGTGCGATTCCAGAGGACGACACGTTCAATTGCGAGTGATTCACCGAGGTCGACCTCCCACCAGGGGGAGTCCTCGATGGCTGTGTGGCTTGTCGACCGGGCTTCTGTAAACCGGCCATCCGTATTGCCATCGACTGCGAGTCCAGGGGGGCCTTCGTAGTCGGTGCTGCTTTGAGTTGCAGTCTTCCCCTGAGCCTGGTTGCTGCCTCCCACGAAGACTTCGACTTCGGCGAGTGAGAGGATCTTTTCTTTCCCGGGGAGTTCGATGCGAACATACCGGCCCGTGATCGGACCCTCCGGAATCTCGACCCCGGGAGTCGCCTGACGGATTTCGTCCGCTTTCTTCTCGGCGGCCGCGAGTTTGTCCTGGAGCGACTTCCTGCGCGCCTCCTGCTCTGGCGTCAGCATCGAGAGGACTGGCGTTTCGTCGCGGCGGTCGGCGTCTTCCGTCTGATTCAGGATTGCGAAGACCTGAAAGTACTCCGCCTGGGTTATCGGGTCGTATTTGTGCGTATGGCACTGGGCGCACATGATCGTGGTCGCCATCCAGGTCTGCATCGTCGTGTTGACCCGGTCGACGACGGCGACGTTCCGGAACTCCTCGTCGTCCGTTCCGCCCTCACTGTTCGTCATCGTGTTGCGGTGGAAGCCGGTCGCAATCCGTTGGGCGTCGGTGGCTTCGGGGAGCATGTCTCCAGCGATCTGCTCGATCGTGAACTGGTCGAACGGCATGCCGGAGTTGAGTGCCGCGATGACCCAGTCACGATAGCGCCAGATGACCCGCGGCGGGTCGTCGGCATACCCGGCGGAGTCGGCGTAGCGGGCCAGGTCGAGCCAGGTCCGTCCGAACCGCTCGCCGAATGAAGGGGAAGCGAGGAGCCGGTCGACGACCTGCTCGTAGGCCTGCATCGACGGATCGGCAAGGAAAGCCTCGGTTTCCTCGATTGTTGGCGGGAGCCCGCTGAGATCGAGCGTCACCCTTCGGAGCAGCGTCGCCGGGTCGGATTCGTGTTGCGGCTGGAGTTTTTCCGCGTCGAGACGCGCCAGGATGAATCGATCGATCGGTCCGGCACACCAGTCTGGCCGGCTCACACCCGGGAGCGGGGGGCTGACCGGGGGCTCATAAGACCAGTGGCGGGCGTACCCGGCTCCTGAATCGATCCACCGTTTCAGGAGGTCGATTTCACCCGCAGTGAGTGGCGGTCCCTCGGATGGAGGGGGCATGCGGAGGTCGGCGTCGGCCGAGTTGGCCCGCTCGATCACCCCGCTTTTGGCGGACTGGCCGGGATGGATGCCCTGGCTGCCCGATTCCAGGACCAAAGCGGCGCCGGCCGGCGTATCGAGCCGCAATCCGGCTTCGCGGCTGCCTTCATCCGGGCCGTGGCACTTGTAGCAGCGGCCCGCCAGGATCGGTCGGATTTCCCGATTGAAATCGGGATCCGCACCAAGGACACCGTCTGTTCCCAAAAACAGACAGGCACTGAACGCCAGAAGTGCGCGGAGAGTCATCATCTGCGAAGGGCCGTCAGTGATGTCGAGGAGAAACCGGATTCATCGTCGCAGACACGCCGGAGGATGGCAAATCCCGCGGCGGGCCGGAGTTGCGGGGGACACGCGGATCGGTGCTTGTTCGGGACGAGGAGCGGGTTTTGAGGTCAACCCAAGCAAGACGAACGGGGCCGGGGGGCGGAGCGTGTTTGATGCCCTTCCTCCCCTGGGGCCTCCGGGCGGGGCGGCAGGGGGCTCCTCGTGGGACTGGTGGTGCGGACGGGGGCAGTCGGTGTAAGGCGTGCGCGGGCAGTCCGTGCCGCGGGCTGTGTGGGTGAGATGTGTGAGTGCGGCTGATTGTGGATGTTGTTGTGCATGGTCCCTCCACTCTCAGGTGAGCGGTTGCGCGGGAGGAGGGCTTGTCATGGCCGATCCTCCGGCCTTCGTCCCTCAATCAAGGGGTTGGGAAGGGGACTTCCGTCGCAGAGAGAACGGGGGGAAGCGGGGGCACAGGGGGCGGTTTCGTGAGCGGCTGAATCTGCCGGTGCCGGCTGCAAGTCGTCTTGTCGTAACTTGTTTTCCGGCAGTACATTTCCGCGGGCGGCCGCCACGGTTGGCGGCTGCTCGCCCAGCCTCCCGCAGGCGGCGGACTGTCACGGATGATTCGCCACGCCGCACAGACCTTCAAACATCTCGTGCTCACGGTCCTCCTGATTATCGGGGGAGCATGTGCACTCGAGGTCGGTCTGCGCGTTCGTCGGGCGACGAAAAGCGCGGCCGTGCGTTCCGAAACGACCGACATCGTCTCGGCCACGACGACACCGAGCCGCGCCACGTTTCTGACCGTCGCGCCCAAACTGAGGTTCACGCGGATCGAGGCGGAATCGGGCCGACCGTTCACCTTGCGTACGAACAGCTTCGGATTGCGCAATCCGGAGGTGGACGTTCCCCGGCCTGAAGGGTGCTTCCGGGTCCTGTGTCTCGGCGATGACAACACGTTTGCCGGCGATCTTCCGGAATCGTTCGCCTACAGCCGTCGTCTGGCCGACCTGCTTCAGCCCGAGACATCAACGCGCGTGGAAATCCTGAATGCTGGTTGTCCCGGAGGGTGTCCGACGGTCAGTGCACTGCTGCTGCGGCATCGCCTGATGACGCTGCAGCCGGATGTGATCGTCGTGCATATCGATCCGTCGGATCTGGTGGACGAAGAGGCGCTCCGGCGGCATGTGGAGCGTACGGCCGAGGGCTTTCCTCTCGCAGCGATGCACCCCGCGACTGCCGGGAGGACGAATCTCGCGACACAGCTGGACGACGAACTGCTGCTGGTCCAGACGATCCGTGACGAAGTGAAAGACCTGTGGAGTCGCGGCCAATCGGGCGGCACGACTTCGGGGGCTAACCGGCATGCCGATCTGCGGGTGAACGGCACGGCGTTCGACTCGATCCGGGCGGCCCTGGAAGCGATTCAGAGGCTGGCGCAGGGTCAATCGGTGGAGGTGCTGGTGGCGACGGCTGCTTCGCCGCCGGCGGCGAAACGAGGTCAGCGGCTGGAATCGGTGAAATGGCCGCCGCAGGAACTGACGGCGTTGTGCGACGAGTTGCAGCTGCCGCTCATCGACGCCACAGGCGATGTCGCCGAAGTCGAAGAGACCTCCCGAACGCGCCGCACGGGGCTGCTTTCGATGGATGCGCACGAAGTCTATGCCGAGGTTCTTGCGGGAGCGCTGCTTGAGCGATTCCGGGCGCCTGCGGGGAGCGCTGTGCCGCCTCCGGAGCGGGTGTCGTCGCAGACGACCCATCGCTGATGGGGACGGGGGGAAACGGCACCGAAACGCGTGTGGCTATGACGTTCCGCCCCTGTCGAAGCTCAGGTTCCGGGGGCCTTCCACGGCCCACAGAGCATGGCATCAGCGAGGAGGCGGAACGGGTGTCTTACCGGGCGAGGGCGTCGGCCATTTCTCCGGCGTGGTAGCTGGAACGCACGAAGGGACCGCTGGCGACGAACGAATAGCCGAGCTTCCGGCACTGCTCGCCGATCTCGTCGAACTCCTCCGGCGGAACATAACGCTCGACGGGGAGGTTCTGGGGAGTCGGCTGCAGATACTGCCCGATGGTCAGCATGTCGACGCCGACCGCTCGCAGATCGGCTGCCACGTCGAGGACTTCCTCCAGCGTTTCGCCAAGCCCAAGCATCAGTCCGCTCTTGGTGACCATGCCGGGGGACTCTTCCTTAACCTGCGCGAGGAGGTCGAGCGTGCGCTGATATTCGGCATTCCGCCGTACGCGGTGGTAGAGGCGCGGGACGGTTTCGGTGTTGTGGTTGAAAACGTCGGGGCGGGCCGCGATGACGCGCGAAATCGCGGCGCGATTACCGTGGAAGTCGGACGTCAGGACCTCGACCGCGGCCCCCGTTCGCTCGCGAACCGCCAGGACGCACTTGTAGAAGTGCTCCGCGCCGCCATCCGGCAGGTCGTCGCGGGTGACACAGGTGATGACGACGTGCTTGAGTCCCAGCCGATGAGCGGCTTCGGCGACGCGTTCCGGCTCGTCGGCCTCGACCGTTTCCGTTTTCCCGCGGGGAACGGAGCAGAACCCGCAGGGGCGGGTGCAGACGTTTCCGAGGATCATGAACGTGGCGGTGCGGTGGGACCAGCATTCGGTCCGGTTGGGACACTTCGCGCTTTCGCAGACGGTTTCGAGGCGGAGGTCTTCGATGACGCCGCTGGTGAACGACATTTCCGTCGACGGCATGGGTCGCTTCAGCCAGCGCGGCAGGCGCCGGCGTGGCTCGAGCGTCAGCGTTTCCAGGGCCGTCATGCCGCCGCTGCCGCAGGACCCGCCTCCAGAAGGGGAGTCAGGGGAAGAGGAGGGGGCGCCTCCAAGGACGGGCAACTCATGCATTCAACGGAATCCTGCGAAGTGTCCGGCGCAGGAGCGGGTGTCCGGCCGAAGTGTGAACGTTGGAAAAACCAAAATGGGCGGCGACGTGGCGGACAACCGACTCGCGAACCTGGTTCATGCTGACGGGTGCCAGCCGCAGGGACTGCAGGGTGGTGGCGCGTTCGCCCGGCGTGGAGGCGACTAGTTTCAGAAAGCCTGGATCGGTCGTGACGTTGAGGAACATACCGTGCGTCGTGACCCAGGAACGGACTGCGGCCCCGAACTGGGCGACCTGCCCATAGCGGGTCCAGACGCCGGGTTCCGACTCGCGGCGTTTGGCGGCGACCCGCAATTCGTGGCAGACATCGACGACGGCCGATTCGAGGCGGCGACGGAATTCCTCGAGGCCCAATCCGAGCCGATCAAGGGGGAGGATGGGGTAAATCGCCAGCTGGCCGGGTGCGTGGCAGATCGCGGGGCCGCCGCGACCGACCCAGTTGACCGGGATTTCCCGGCGGGCCAACGTCTCGGCGTCGGCGAGGACGTGCTGCGAACTGGCGTCGCGCCCGAGCGTGATTCCGGGCGGGTGCTCCGCAATCAGGAGGACGCCGGCCGGGGAGGTTTCGTCACCCAGGTCGAACGCCAGACGTTCCTGAAGCGCGAGCGCAGAGGTGAAGTCGACCAGCCCCAGGAGATGCACCTCCAACGACCGGTTCGCGAACTCCAAAGAAGGGGCACGGCGAGACGACATCATCTGAATTCTATCCGGGAACGATCGTAGCGTGGTCGACCAGCGTCAACAACGACCATTGCGGCGGTGAGAGGGGGGCGATGCCTGTGGAGTACGAAGTCCAAGGTTGTCAAAGACGGTGTCGGGCGGCGATGATGGGAGGAACTGACTTGGCGGGTGAACACTCGGACAAGGTCCGTGGAATCTGCCGGGCTGGAGTGCGTCCTCACGAACACGCTCGCATGGTCGCTCCTGCAGACTGTCGGTGGCTCGCCCGCGCGCCTCTCGCCGCGTGGCTGTTGCTGTTGTTGACCGTGCCGACGGCGCGGATCGAGGGGGCTGACACGGCCGAATTCTTCCGGGGCCTGAACCTGAACGGGCCGCCCACGACGATTGACGGGCATCGCTGGGAAGGGCGGGATTCGTCGACGGTGGAATGCAAGGACAAGGCATTCGAGAACCAGAATGTGCCGCTGCGGCCGTCCACGGACCCCGAGCGGGCACAAATGATCCGCAGCAGCCGCTGGGGAGGAAACCGGGTTGTGCTGCGGGAGATTCCGCCCGGGGCGTACTCGGTGTTTCTGTACGTGTGGGAGGACAACTCGCCTGAAGCGTTCTCGATCGCTGTGAACGGAAAAGTCGTAGAACCGCGATTCCAAAGCGGACCGGCCGGCGCCTGGGCGAAACTCGGGCCGTGGTCGACCGAGGCGCAGGACGGGGCGATCGTGATCTCCAGTCGGGGAGGGGCGGCTAACTTTTCGGGCGTTGAACTGTGGCGCGGCCCGCATGAGGGAAGCGAGGCTCCGCTGGGTGAGGAAGAACTCGCGTTCTTCGAAAAACGGATCCGGCCACTTCTGGTGAAGCACTGCTATGAATGTCACAGCGCGGATGCGAAGTCGCTCGAAGGGGACCTGCTGGTCGATTCCCGGCCGATGCTGCAGCGGCGAGGCGCCAACGGGGCGGCCGTGGTTCCCGGGGACGCGGAAGCGAGCCTGCTGATCAAGGCGGTGCGATACGTCGACGAGAACCTGCAAATGCCTCCGGACGGCAAACTTGCGGACGCGGAGATTGCCGACCTGGAACAGTGGGTGCGGATGGGGGCTCCTGATCCGCGCACGACGGCGACGAAGTTTGCGGGGAAGAAGGTCGATGTTGCTGCGGCCCGCGAATTCTGGTCGCTCCGGCCGCTGCTTCGGCCGCAGGTTCCCGAGGTGAACGGTTCGGACTGGCCGGCCAATGACGTGGACCGGTTCGTTCTGGCGAAGCTGCAGAGCCAGGGGCTTGCACCGGCTGACGCGGCGGACAAACGGGCGCTGCTACGGCGCGTGACGTACGACCTGACGGGTCTGCCGCCGACACCCGAGGAACTGCAGGATTTTCTGGCGGACGAATCGCCGGAGGCGTTTCTGCGCGTCGTCGACCGACTTCTGGATTCACCGCGCTATGGTGAACGCTGGGGCCGCCACTGGCTGGATGTCGTCCGGTATGCCGACACGGCGGGGGACAACTCCGACTACCCGATTCCGCAGAACCATCGTTACCGCGACTGGGTGATCGACGCGTTCAATTCGGACCTGCCGTATGACGAATTCGTTCGCGACCAACTCGCGGGTGACCTTCGAGGCGGGGCGACGGAGAAGGAACGGCAGGAGCGGATCGTGGCGACGGGGTACATCGCCAACTCGCGGCGGTTCGGGTCGCGTGTCGACGACTACCCGCAGCATCTGACAATCGAAGACACGCTCGACAACCTGGGGCGAAGTTTCCTGGGGCTGACGGTGAGCTGTGCACGGTGCCACGACCATAAGTTCGATCCGATCACGACGCGCGACTACTACGGGCTGTACGGGATCTTCCAGAGCACGCGTTATCCGTGGCCGGGCATCGAACTCGACAAGGAGCAACGGGACCTCGTTCCGCTTGTTCCGGTTGATCAACTGGCCGAGGCGGTGGAACTCCTGAGAACGCGGAAGGGGGAGCAGACGCGGCTCAACCAGGAGGTGAAACGGCTGAAGAACGCGCTGAAGACTGCTGAAGGCGAGGACAAGGCGCGGCTCGTGAAAGAATCGGAGGCGGCGACGGCCGTGGCCGAGCAGCATCGCGGTCAGCCACTTCCGTTCGAGATGGTGTACGCCGTGGCTGATGCGGAGTCGCCGGCCGAGGCGGCGGTGCAGGTGAAGGGAGATCCGGCGCAGCCGGGCGACGTGGTGGAACGGCGGTTTCTGACGGTGCTCGGTGAGTCGAAACTGAGTGCGGACTGCCGCGGGAGTGGACGGGCTGAACTGGCCGAGTGGATCCTGGCGGACGAGAACCCGCTGGCGGCGCGAGTGATGGCGAACCGGATCTGGCAGCATCATTTCGGTCGGGGGATCGTGCCGACACCCAATGATTTCGGCAAGCAGGGGAAGCCGGCTACGCATCCGGAACTGCTGGACTACCTGGCGAGCGTGTTTCGGGATGGCGGGTGGTCGGTTAAGGCGATGCACCGATTGATCCTGTCTTCGAAGACGTATCAGCAATCGGCGATGCGGAGCGACGAGGCGGTCGCCCGGGATCCTTCGAATGACTGGCTGTCGGGGTTTCCGCGGCGCCGGCTCGATGCCGAATC
The DNA here is from genome assembly GCF_007745175.1 of Caulifigura coniformis. Taxonomy (GTDB): domain Bacteria; phylum Planctomycetota; class Planctomycetia; order Planctomycetales; family Planctomycetaceae; genus Caulifigura; species Caulifigura coniformis. Next base: position 6,076,950 of record NZ_CP036271.1, read on the forward strand.
AATCCGCGACGCCATGCTGGCTCTGGGGGGGAATCTCGACCTGTCGAGACCCGGGGCGCATCCTTTTCCGCCGGCACACACCTGGGGGTTCACGCAGCACAAGCCGTTCAAGGCGGTGTATGAGAGCCGGCATCGCAGCGTGTACCTGATGACGCAGCGGATCCAGAGACATCCGTATCTGGCGATCTTCGACGGCGCGGATCCGTCGACGAGCACCGCGGCCCGGATGTCGAGCACGACACCGCTGCAGGCGCTGTTCCTGTTGAACGATGCGTTCGTGCATGAGCAGTCGCGGTTGATTGCCGAGCGGATTGTCGCCGAGGGTGGGAGCACGGACGAGCGGATTCAACGGGCATTCACGCTGTTGTTCTCGCGTCCGGCGGTGGAGGGGGACGTTGAGGCGGCCCGGGATTTCCTGGAGAAGGCGAAGAGTCTTGCGGCGGCCGAGGCTGGAGCCCCGGCGGACAAGGCCGCTCCTGCGGAGTGGCAGGCGTTCGTCCGCGCGCTGCTGCGTCTGAATGAATTCGTGTACCTCGATTGAACTGGCAGCCCATGAGCATCCGGCCGACGCCCGCCCGCCGCGAGTTCCTCCGATCGCTGGTCGGAGGTTCGCTGATCATGCCCGGCCTGCTGAGCGAGCTGATCGCGGAATCGACCGTCGATCGAGGCGATCCCCTGGCGGACCGTTCGCCGCCTTCTCCGGCGCGTGCGAAGCGCGTGATCTTCGTGTTTTCGAACGGCGGCGCGTCGCACATGGACACGTTCGACTACAAGCCGGAGCTGTTCAAAGCGGATGGCAAGCGGATGGGGGTCGGGGGTGGGCTGTCGAACCTGCAGCGGGTGCTGCTGAGGCCGTTCTGGGAGTTCCGGCCGGGAGGCCAATGCGGAACGCTCGTCAGCGACCTCTTCCCGCACCTTCGCGAGTGCATGGACGACATCTGTGTCATCCGTTCGATGAACGGCAATGACAACGAGCATTACAACGCGACGCTCGGCATGCACACCGGGTCGTTTTTCTTTTCGCGGCCGAGCATCGGATCGTGGGTGAGCTACGGCCTTGGGACGGCCAACCAGAATCTGCCGTCGTTCGTTGCGCTGGCTCCGCAGATGCCATATGCGGGAACCCAGATTTTCAACAACGACTTCCTTCCGGCGTATCACCAGGGGGTGCGCGTCGTCGGGGGGAAGGAACCGATTTCCAACCTCGAACGACGCACGACGGACAAGGGTCTGCAGGAACTGGAACTCGGGCTGGCGGATGTGCTCAACAACCGCCATTTGAAATCGCGTGCCGCTGACACGGACCTGGGGGCGCGGATCAGGAGCTTCGAGACGGCGTTTCACATGCAGGCCGATGCGCCGGAGGCGTTTGATGTCGGCCAGGAAGACGATGCGACGCTGGCAATGTATGGGCTCGAGCGGGGCCGGAGCGAAGGCTTCGGCTGGCAGTGCCTGGTGGCCAGGCGGCTGGCCGAACGGGGCGTGCGGTTCATCGAAGTGGTGGACGGCAGCAGCAGCCATAACTGGGACCAGCATGGCGACATGTCAGAGCATGCCGAGCATGCCAGGAACATCGACCAGCCGCTGGCGGGACTGCTGCTGGACCTCAAGCGTCGGGGGATGCTGGAGGACACGCTGCTGGTGTGGACGACGGAGTTCGGGCGGACTCCGGGGGTGGACGGAGTGAAAGGCCGGGGCCACCATAGCGCCTGTTTCTCCTCCTGGATGGCGGGCGCGGGGGTCAAAGGGGGGATGGCGTACGGCGCGACAGACGAACTGGGGGCGACGGTGGCGGAGAACGGCGTTCACGTGCATGACTTCCATGCGACGATCCTGCATCTGCTGGGGATCGACCACACGAAACTCACGTATCGGCACGGCGGCCGCGATTACCGCCTGACGGACGTCCACGGGCGGATCGTTCGCGACATTCTCACCTGAACGGGGCCGCGAAGGTCCCGGTAGCCCGAATGACGGGGGTCGGTTCGCGCGGGGTGGATGCTACAGTTCACCGACATGTGCATTCCCGTTTTCTCTCCGTCGGCCTGTTGCGGGCATCGGGCGTCGCCCGAAAGGCGCCGTCGATGATCCAGCACGTCGACATGGATGCGTTTTACGCCTCCGTCGAAATGCGCGACCGGCCTGAGCTGCGCGGGAAGCCGGTCATCGTGGGGGGGACCGCGGAAGGCCGGGGCGTTGTTGCGGCGGCGAGTTACGAAGCCCGGCGTTTCGGCGTACACAGTGCGATGCCGGCGGGGCGGGCGCTCAAGCTGTGCCCACAGGCGATCGTCATCAAGCCTCGGATGGGACGCTACGCGGAAGTCTCCGACCAGATCCAGAACATCCTGCACCGGTACACGCCGCAGATCGAACCGCTATCGCTGGATGAGGCGTTTCTGGACGTGACGGGGAGCATTTCCCTGTTTGGCCCGCCGGAGGAGATTGCGAGGCGAATCAAGGAGGACATCCGGGACGAACTCCAGCTGGTCGCTTCGGTCGGAGTCGCGCCGAACAAGTTTCTGGCGAAGCTGGCGAGTGACCTCGAGAAGCCGGACGCGCTCGTGGTCGTCGATCCGGTTCGCATCCAGGAGTTCCTCGATCCACTTCCGGTGAGCCGGCTGTGGGGCGTCGGGCGTGTGACCCAGAAAGAGATCGCCCGGATGGGGGTGGAGACGATCGGGGAGTTCCGACGACTGTCGCAGCGGGAGGTCGAGGAGCGGTTCGGCAAGCATGGGGAATCGCTGTGGCTGCTGGCGCAGGGAGTCGATGACCGCCGTGTGGTTCCCGACCGCGAAGCGAAGTCGATTTCCCACGAGACGACCTTTGCCGTGGATCTTCGTTCGCGGGAGATCCTGCGGGGCCGTCTCCTGGAACTGACGGACCTGGTGGGGCAGCGCCTGCGGCGGCAGCAGGTGGTGGGACGGACGGTGCAGCTGAAACTGCGGTACGCCGATTTTTCGACGATCACGCGATCAACGACCCTGGCCGCTCCGACCAGCGTCACGAACGAGATCTGGCTGGCTGCGGCGGAACTGTTCGAGAACAAACTTCCGGCGAGGCGGCTGGAAGTGCGGCTGATCGGGGTGGGCGTGCAGCAGCTTTCAGCAGCGGGCGACCATCCCCGCACACTGTTCGAGGATCCGGCTCATGAGAAGCAGTCGGGGGCGGACCGGGTGAGCGACCATATCCGGGCGAAGTTCGGGAAGTTGGCGCTCAGGCGGGGGGCGACGCTCGGGGAGGAATAGTGCTGTCCCAGTGGCCCGGAGGTGAGTCGAGGCGGGGAACGGAGTCCCGCTGAATGCAATCCGTCTCGACGTTTGCACGGCTCACAGAGCCGTGGCAGCAGAGGTTTGGATCTGTCTGTCAGACCTCGGCGAGGCGTTCGCGGGAGTCGCCGAATTCGTCGAGATGGATGCCGACCTTGTCGAGCAGCGACAGGTAGAGGCTGCACATTCTGCGATTCGGCTTGTCGAGATAGCTCAGGGTGCGACCGGATTCGAGGCGGCCTCCTGCCGTCCCGAGGACCACGACTGGCAGTTTCGATGCTTCGTGGTTGCCGGTGAGCATGCTCGAGCAATAGAGGATCATCGAGTTGTCGAGCGCGGTGCGTTCGCCTTCCTGTGTCGCATCGAGCTTGCGGGCGATATAGGCGAGCTGCTCGAGGAAGAACTGATTCACCTTCAGCCAGTCGGCCGTGTCGCTGTGTGACAGGAGATGGTGAATCATGTAGTCGACGCCGAGATTGGGAAACCGCAGCGACGAGTGGTCGTTGTTGAGTTTGAGCGTGGTGACGCGGGTGGTATCGGTCTGGAATCCGAGGACGAGGATGTCGCACATGAGACGCATGTGCTCGGCGATATCCTGCGGGATGCCGTCGGCCGGGCGGGGGATATCGGGGCGTTCGAGCGTCGGCCTCCACCCCTGCATTTCCCCTTTCTTTCCGGCGTTCTCGATGCGCTGTTCGACTTCCCGGACCGAGCCGAGGTATTCATCGAGTTTGCGTTGGTCGGACGAGCTGATCCGTCGCCGGACGGCGTGGGCGTCTTCGAGCACGGCATCGAGAACGCTCTGGTCGCCCTTCTGGGCTTCGTCCTTGAAGAGTCGGTCGAAGGCGAGGGCGGGGTAGAGTTCGAGCGGGGTCGGGGTCGTCGGCGAGCTCCACGAAATGTGCGAGCTGTAGATCATCGAATAGTTCTTATGCACCGAGGGGTTGGACGCCTCGCATCCGAGGATGAGACTCGGAACCTTGGTGGAGCGGCCGTGCCGCTGCGCGACGACCTGATCGATGCTTGTGCCGGAGCGGATTTCGCCGCCGGAGGCGAGCGGAGCGCCGGAGAGCAGGTTCCCCGTCTGTGAGCTGTGGATGTTTCCCTTGAGGGCCTCCGCGTTGTAGAGGCCTTCGATGAACAGCAGCCTTTCGCGGAAATCGTTGAGTGGGGCGAGCACCTTTCCGAGCTCCATCTGTGCTCCGGCTCCGCGGGCCCACCATTCCTTGCTGTGAAATCCGTTCCCGGAGAAGAGGCAGGCGAGCCTGACGGGGGCTTCGCTGCCGGGCTCGCGGCCGGCCGGGACATCTCCCCAGACGTTGATGGACTCCATCCAGGGGAGAGCCATCGACACGCCAACGCCGCGAAGGAAGGTCCGACGAGAGAAGTGATGGGAAGTCATTCGCGCCTCGGGTACGTCTGGATTTGCACAGTCTTCGACAAACCGGGGGAGCTGTCGAGGGAAGAATACCGGGACTTGTTGTTCCGGGCGGGAGAGGTCACGGGGCCGATGCGGCCTCGTCCGATGCTCTCGCGGAGTCCATTCCCCGCCGTTCGCGGAACTGACGACTCTGGACGATTGCCTGGACGGCCGCGGACACACGGAAGTCGCTCTTTCTCAGCTCGGCGCACATTTCGGAAATGAGAGGATGATCGGAGAGCTGCACCGACCGGCCGAGAGCGTATCCCAGGAGCTTGCGACAGAACTGGCGAAGGACGGCATCCTCGCGGTTGACGAGGAGATAACGCGTGAGTCCGCGGACTCCCACCAGTTCCGTGCCGTCGGCCAGTTTGCTGGTCGTCTCGCCGAGGAGAGCGGGGGAATCGGGCGTGCGGCGTCGGCCGATGCCATCGAAGCCTTCCAGGGCGAAGCCGAACGGATCGATGCGGACGTGGCAGCGGGCGCAGCGCTCGTCACTGGTGTGCTGCTCAATCAACTGTCGAACGGTGACATCGGCGGCCGGCTGTTCATCCGGGAGGGGCGGGACATCTTTGGGAGGGCGCGGGAGGCGCTCGCCGAGCAGGACTTCCGAGACCCAGTTTCCACGGAGGATCGGACTCGTTCGGGAGGCCCCGGAATTCTTCGCGAGAGTCGCGGCCTGCGTGAGGATTCCGCCGCGTCCCCAGGCGTCCGTCGATTCGACTTTCCGCCATTCTGTTTCGGGAACGGTCAAGCCGGCGAAGTTGTAGAAGGCGGCGAGGCGGCCGTTCACAAACGTGTAGTCGGAGGAGTAGATCTCCGTGACGGGCCGGTTTTCCTGGAACAGGTGGGTGAAGTAGCGGACGACCTCCTGGTACATGTCGCCGCGAAGTTCTTTGAACTCAGGGAAATGACGATCGCTTTTGCCGTCGTCGCGATCGAAGTCGTAGACCTGCAGCCACTGACAGCCGAACTCGGTGGCGAGTCTCTGGACACGGTCGTCTTTCAGCATCCGCTCCGTCTGGGCCGCCAGGACTTCGGGGTCATGGAGCCGCCCGGCATCGGCGAGGCGGCGCAGTTCGGCGTCGGGAACGGACGACCAGAGGAAGTAGCTGAGACGCGTGGCGAGCTCATGATCGGTGACGGGTCCTGGCTGATCGCCAGGCGGGGCTGTCTCCGGGCGATAGAGGAAGGAGGGGGAGGCGAAAACGCGGGCGATGAGGAGCCGGACGGAATCGTCGTGCGCGACGCCTTCGGCACGGAGCCGCGCATCGAGGGCACGGAAGTTCTCGGAATCGCGGGATGAAAGCGGGCGACGCCAGGCGCGGGACGCCAGCTCGAGGACGGCATCGAGATGGGCCGGCTCCGCATTGGCGAGCTGCTGACGGAACGCGGCGGCGCGTTCCATCGTTGGCTTGCGGAGCGGTTCAAAGACGGTCGGATCGCCGTCCTGCGTGGCGAACTCCATGAGCTGCTGGAGGGCATCGACCTGCGTGAGTGGCTCGCGGCTGACGAAGTGCAACTCGGCCCAGAGGGCATCGAGGCGAGACGACTCTTCGTCGCTGAGCATGAGGCGGCGGAGCGGTTCATCTTCGCGATAGAACTGCGTGAGCGTGACGACTTCATCGACGGGGACGATTTTCGAGTAACAGAGCGCCGGAGGAAAGATGCTCCGAAAGTCGTCGAACGCCGTTTCAAACCGCGCCCGGGCAATGCTTCCTTCGCTCGTGAGAATGGGGGACGAATGCACCGGGGAACCGGCGCTGGAGGTCCAGACGCCGGGGTGTTTCGCATCCGCGACTTCTCCGGGCTGCAGTCCGGCCGCGGGGGGTGTCGTCACGATGGCGGTTTGGGCGCTGCCATTCGGTCCGCTGGCTTCATGCAGCAGGCAGGAAGCGACCAGTTCCGCACCATTGGCGAGTTCGGCAGGGATGCGGACTTCAAGAACGGACGGGGCGCGAATGCAGAGGCTCGCGGCATCGATGGGTGAGCCATCGACATGCTGGCCAAATAACGCGGGATCGAGACCGATCGCGGAGTCGCCTGCGGCGGGCGGACTGGCGTCGCCCGGGACTTTCCGGGCATTCAGCAAGTTCCTCAACAGCGAGCCATTCAGCGACGTGAGCTCGCGCGCGAGCAGGGCGTCCGGGGAGTCGTTCGGAACTCCGGCGGCACGGGCGGTGAGCAGGTTCTGCAGGTCGGTGGCCTTCGACTTCCGCAGGTCCAGGTCTGAGGTTGTGAGCCAGGACGAGAGGATTGAACCTGCCGGGATCACGCCGCCCTGTTTCGAAACGGGTTCGCCGAAGAAGTGCCAGACACCCGGGTGGCCCTGACGATCGCTGTGGGGGTTGGCCGCGAGGATGTCGGACGAGACGTCGTTGGAGAGGTTCCATTCGGCGCCGGCGGAGGTGATGGTGAGGTCGACGTTCGTCAGGTCGCAGGAGTGGTTTCCCTCCCGCGGCGCGATGACGAGCGCGACGAAGTCGCCCGGCCTGATTGGCAGCCTCTCGAACGGGCCGATCGCCGCGGGAGTCGCTCCTCTCGAAGTTCCCTCCGCGAGCCGCTGCACGCTTTTTCCTCGCCGGACTTCCAGCTGCCAGTGGATGCCGTTGCCGCATTCAGGATGGGCGTCCTGAACGCGAGCGGAAATTCGCGCATCGCCCAGCACGGGGCTCATCCAGCCGACCGTCACCTGCACTGTCGGTGCGGGGTGGACCGCAACACTGTGGGCCGGCATGTTCCCCGGTACGCGGACATGCTGGCCGGAGGCATTCGCCAGGACGCTCAAGGCGTTGTCTCCGCCCCAGCCCTGAATGAAGCCGTGCCCCCCCACCGACTCGATTTTGTGGCCCAATGGCGTCCCGACGCCTGCGGGCGACCCGATCCCGAGGAAGTCGAGCCAGGCTGCAAGGAGCGAAGTGTCGACCTTGTGTTTCGCGGCGAGGGAAGGAACATCCACCTGCTCCCGGGCGGATGCTTCTCCGGCGGCTTCGAGGCAGCGGGCAGTGCTTTCGATGAGTTCTTCGCGCCGGCGGGTGAGTCTGGCCGTGGTGGCCCGGAGATCCTTGAGGAGAATCTCGTCGCGTCCGGGGGCGACCAGCCGCGGGCGTTCCCAGACGACAAAGTCGCCGTCGCCTGAGTCCCCGGCGTCCGACGTGGAGAGATAGACCACGACCTCTCCCTTTCCATCCGGGACGACGAGCTTGTGGCGAAGTTCGTGTCGCGCGACGAGCGGGCTGAGGGGCTCCATCCAGGCCTTCGGGCCGCCGGTCTTGCCGATGTGGCCGACGGTGGTGAAGCGAAACAGGGCACGCTGCCAGCGGGAGACCTCGTGAACGAGATCGGTCGCGTTGGCGGGCGTGGCCGCGTGCCACTTTGTCCGGAGGTCGTTCAGGAGCTGGGAAGGGGGCTGGGCGGTGTCGTCGTTCAAATGGCCCCAGAGCGTTCCGAGGTACTTCGGGCTGAGTCGACGTTCCCGGGCGACTTCGGCGATCGACTTGCGGCCGGCTCGCAGGGCATCCCGTTCCTGCAGGGTGGCAGCGAGATAGGCCTCAATGGGCAGGCGTCCGCCGGCGTTCGTCTGGAGGGCGATTCCCTGCAGGCTGATGGCGGTGGCGCCCTTGGCCTCGGTGTATCGATCGTAGATCTGATGAATGGCCGCGAGGGTTTCTTCGGTCCAGTCGCGCGGGGTGACGGAAGGGGAGAATCGGATGCCGCCCGGCAGAAGGACGGCGTGGCTGGCGATGTCCTTCCCTGCGTCGAGGTATTTCTGGAGGAGGGCGGGCGACATGGCCATCGCGGCGCCGGCGTTGGTGAAGCCCTCTCCGGCGGCTCCGTCGGCCGGGAATTCGCGCGCGGGTTCCAGCGGCGCGCCGGTGAGGTCGCGCACGGTGTAGGTGTATTCGGCGTTGGTGAGGCGGCGGAGGACGACGGGGCCGGGGTCGCCGGCGTTGGCACGGGCTTCGGCTCCCAGATAGCGCTCGATCCAGTTTCGCAGTTCGCGTCGCTCGGCCGTCGTCGGTTGGTCGGCGTCTTTGGGGGGCATCTCGCCGTTATCGAGCATCTCGGCGACTTTCTGCCAGACGGCAGGAGCTTGCCGGACATGCTCGAACTGCGTGAACTGTTCGAGGTCGAGTTCGCCCTGTTTGTCGGCCGCGGAATGGCAGTCGATGCAGTAGCGTTTGAGGAGGGAGTGCGTCGTTCGCTGATACTCCTCCTGCAGCCGGGGAAACGAGGTTTCGTCAGCGATCGTCCGTCCGCCGGTGAGTGCGGCGACGAAGCCAATAAGGACCGCCAGCATTCGACTCAAGGACGCCGCGGGAACGTTGTGTCGCACTCTGGGCCTCGAAACGTGTGCAGTGCAGAAGGCTTCTCACGACCGGATCGACGCCTCGGCAGTTCCACCGGAGCACCGGGATCGATCCTATCGCGATCCTCGGCGACTCTCCACGTGTGGTCGCGGCCAGCGTGGGGTGGCGTGGCCCAATGACGACGGCACGGCGCCTGATGACGCCGTGCCGTCGTTGATTTCGGGGCTCGCTGGAGGCGGGCTTATGCCTTGGCGATGGCCGAGGCGTGCTGCTTGATGCGGCGGACGGCGTCGCCGATGCGGTCCATTTCGCTGCGGTCGGCGAGGAGAACGTTCTGCGTCAGCCAGATCGCGGTTTCGATCATGCGGTCGTTGGCCGGAAGGACGTTTTCCTCGCGCCATTTTTTCAGACGCTGGTCGCCGTAGATCCGCTTGTAGTGGCGGGAGGCGAGCATTTTCTCGACCCACGGGGCCTTGTTGAGGGCTGCGTATCCGCCGGACGCGGGGACGCCTTCGGCGCCGAGGGCCTTCAGGAATGTCGCCTTCTTCATGCCGGCGAACTGGGCGGGATCGTAGTCGAAGACATACAGGTGGTAGCCGTTCCGGGTATTGCCGGGAACGGTCTTCTTGGCTCCGACGCCGCCGATCTCCTGGAGCAGCCGGGAGAGGTATTCCGCATTGCCTTCACGAATGCGTGACTGTTCATCAAGGCGTTTGAGCTGCTCGACCAGAATGGCGCCCTGGAAGTTGGTCAGACGGAAGTTGCCGCCGCCCGCGGTGAACTTGCCGTCGGTCGGGACCTTGCCGCCTCCCTGGTTCTGGTAGGCGTTGGCCCGGGCGTAGATGTCGGCCCGGGGCGTGACCATTGCGCCGCCTTCGCCGCTGGTGATGTTCTTGGAGTTCTGGAAGCTGTAGCAGCCGGCGTCGCCGAGAGTTCCCAGTCGCTTGCCTTTCCATTCGCCGGTGTGGGTCTGGCAGGAGTCTTCGACGACGTTGAGGTTCTTCTCCTTCGCGATGGCGAGGAGCTGGTCCATATCGCAGCAGCCGCCGCCGAGGTGGACGGGGACGACGCAGCGGGTGTCGCCGTTGACGCGTTCGGCGATCTTCGAGGGATCGATCTGGGCGGTCGTTTCGTCGGTGTCGACGAAGACGGGGAGGGCGTGATGGAGCATCACGGCGTTGATCGTCGCGATGAACGTATAGGGCGGGACGATGACTTCGTCGCCGGGGCCGATTTCGAGCGAGGCGAAGGCCGTGACGAGGGACGTGGTGCCGCTGCTGGTGGCCTGACAGTGCGCGACGCCGAGCGTTTTGGCCCAGGCGGCCTCGAAGGCGTCGACGGTCCCCTTGCTGCCGGCGTAGCGATACCAGTCGCCGGAATCGAGGACTTTGGCGACGCCGTCACGTTCGCCAGCGCCGATGACGGGCCAACCTGGCCAGGAGGCTTTGGCGATGGGCGTGCCGCCAAGGATGGCGGGCTTGTCGTTGGCGGCGAGCGCCAGTTTGGGGGCGAACAGGAAGCCGGCCGCACTGAGGGCGGCCTGTTGGTTGAAAGCGCGGCGCGAAGATTCCACATCGACTCCGAGGAATTGCAGTAGGTGAGGGTTGCAGAACGGGTTGAGCCAACGGCCTTTACGGTGAAGAAGATTCTGAATCCAGAGATTCAAGTTCGCCAGTCAACTCGTTGGAATTGCGGGTGTAGCCACGATCGGGCGAATCGGCTTCGGACATCACGATCGAGTATTTCGTTACGGCCTTCGGGTCTCCGACCTGGACGGCCGTCTTGATGACGCCTTCCGGTTTGAGTTCCCAGCCTTCCATCGCCTTCTGGCCCCGTTCGTTCGTGCCGGGAAACGACATCTCGAGCAGGTAAGTTTTGACTGGCGAGCCAGATGTAAATCTGTAGTGGAATTCAATCTTGATGAGGTTGTCGTCGCCGGGAGTGACTTTCGGATCGCTGAGCTCGACGACACCTGGTTCGGACTTTGTCTCCGTGGCGGTGATTGCCGGCGGGCCTGAAGGGGGCGATTTCGCCTGAGGATTGCAGCCGGGAAGGTAGGCTGCGACCGTAAGGCACCAGAGGAGCTTGGAGTTGCGGTGGTTCACGACCGGTCCGGTAAGAGGGCGCGGCAACGATCAAGGACTAAATCCATCCCGGCGAGTCGAGATCAAGACTTTGGTTTTCGTTCGATCAATTTGACCGGAATGTCGACCTTTACTTCCCCGCCTTCTTTCGGGATCGAAACCTTCAGTGGAGATGCGGCCCCGGAGTATGGGCCTGGCACGGTCTCGCGGGCGTTGGGGTGATCTGCCTGGGTTGCTTCAGGCGACAGGACGGTTCCATCTGGATCGGCGAGCCGGCTGACGGAAACTGAATACTCTCCAGGAGGAATTCCGGCGTCGTCCTGGCGCGAGCTGACAACCTGAAATTTGCCATCCGGCCCAGAGATGCCGATTGCTCCCAGCCCCTGCGTCCCCTTGGCGGGAGTGAATACGACGCTGGCGCCTGCGAGCGGAGTCCCCTGGACGGTCAGAAGTCCGGTGATGGGGGCCCGTTCAAGTCCATCGTGTTGACTGCAGCCGGCAATCAGTGCGAAGCACGCAACAATGGTCAGCGATTTGAGGCCGTTCATACGGTGGGAACCAGCGGAATGTGTCAGGGAAGGAGAAAATGGGGAACGCTCCACGGCGGGATTGATCCGCGGCGGAGCGTGCCGTCCAAGCTCGCACTGAGAGTCAGAACTCGCCGATTGTCTGGTTGTCACCGGCGCGGCAAAGCCAGGTCAATGTCGAGACGTCGATATTCTCTGACAGGAATCGGACCGTGCCATCGCCCAGGACGACGTGAGCGCCGCCGGTGTGGAGGCTGGCGCAGTTGTACCAGCTGGCGCGGCGACCTGGCGTCTTGTTGAGGGCGCTCGTGTTGTTGTTGTAGTTCCAGACGTTGATGCCAGTTGCAGGGAACGTCGTGTTGAACCGTCCGACGGGATCGATACCAGTGGAGACCCATCCGCCGAAGAGCCAAGCGGATGTCCGCCCGTTGAAGGTGAGGAGGGTCTGCTCCGCCATGAGTATCGTGTTGCTCATTCCGTCGACTGCATCACGGAACCTGCAGTAGCTGTTCTCGCCAAACATATAGCGAGTGTCTGGCGTGCTTGTGCGGTGGTTGTTGAAGCGACTGAGAGTTGCCGCTGGTGAACAGAAGTCGTATGAGGTCTTGGCGTAATTCAGCGTTGTGTCGACGCCGAGATCGGGGCTGTAAACCGCAGCCGGGCCCTCCGTCGGCGGGCCGCTATCGGACGGGCAGAGGAAGGCCTGGAGGATCGTCGAGGAAAGCCTGGCGTGGCCGGACGCGATTGCGTCTGGCTTCGCAGTTGGCGAACCGTTCGTCACGTAGTTGCCGAAGGCCGAGCCCTGTTGGAGCTGGTTGTAAAGCGGCGACTGATCGATGAATGGCAAGAGAAGTGAGAGCCCGTGGCCGTTCCGGGTGATTGGATCGGGAAGGTTCGGCGCGGCGGCACTCTGGCAGTAGCCAAGGCTCATGCGGCCGGCGGGTACAGTGCCGTGGGTACTCTCGTAGTTGTGAATCGACAGTCCCAGCTGTTTCAGATTGTTCTTGCACTGGGTTCGCCGGGCAGCCTCGCGGGCCTGCTGGACGGCGGGGAGGAGAAGGGCGATCAGGATGGCGATGATCGCGATGACGACGAGCAGTTCGATCAACGTAAAGGCAGCACGATTCGCAGGTCGCATAGTAGACCTCGTAGAGAAGGGAAGAACAGCTACCGAATGGCAAACTCCCCCGACAGCGATGGACGAATGTCCGATGCGGATTGGCACCCTCGACAATACCCGCTGGACGGTCGACTTCTACTGGAGGAAAAACAAATGACTTGTGGTTTCTGGAAAAGCCCCACTTTTTTCAGGTGTCGCAATCACGACGCTCGGTGACGCGTTCCCTGCATCGAGTGGCTTCCGGGTGTGCGTAGAGAGAGCGCATCTGTGCACAACAACCCGGAATCGCAGGACACATGTTTCGGCAGCTAAACCGGGGCAACAGGCGTGATTTGGCTGTGAATGGGAACCGAGGACCCCGCTCCACTACCTCGTCAGCAATCGGCGGGCCAGCGGCGACGAGGGACCTGAAGTTCCGCGAGCGGCGCGTTGCGGAGCGCATTCAGAGAGACCGCCAGCGCAGCTCACTTTTTCAAGATGGGCCAATTCGCCGTTGGGTTGCGCCATTGCCGCAGAATGACTTGCGGAGACGAGAAGCGACCGACTGTGAAAAAGTGACTCGACCTGCCCCAATCCCCACTCGCCAACGCACTTCCGACTTCCGGGCCCTCCCGCGCAACCGCCCCCGTCATCATGGAGGACCTATGAACACAACCACCATCAATTTGTCGTCACACACCCGGGCCTGGCCAACTCCATGTCTGCATCACGCACGCTCTCCCGATCCCTCCGCTGAACTTCCGCAGGAAAAGAGGGCGAGGAGTACAGTACCACCCACACAACGCGCCCTCCTCGCCCCCTCGGCGTCAAACACCTCCGCATTTTCCCAATCCCTGCCCGTGTCTGAGAGTTCCGAGCAAGGCTGGTCACTTCTTCAAGATGGGCCAATTCATCGTTGGGTTGCGCCGTTGTCGACAAATGACTTGCGGTGACGAGAGACAACCGAATTGTGAAAAAGTGACTCGCCCTGGAGAGACCGCGAGATACCTTGAAACGCAGTCGCTGCGACCGCATGATCCTCAACTGCGTCAATGCCTCGCTCGGTCGTTGACTCCGTTGATCCCTTCTGTCGACTGAGGGCTGCGTGACTCGTCGTGATTCAATGTTCATTGCCGGCCGACCCGCGCTGCGGCTGGCCGTCTTGTTCGTCGTCGGCCTGGTTTCGACTGGAACCCCGCTGCGGGCTCAGGATCGCGACAGGCTGCTGCGGGAGACTGCGGCTGTGCGGGCGATGAGCGAGGCTGAGGTCATTGCGCTCGTTCCGAAGCAATCGGGGCTGCAATACGTCGATTGCCCGAACTGCGAGGCGGGCCGGCAGGAGCGGCAGCTGGTCTGGACGCTGGAGCGGCCGGACGAGGTGTCATGTCAGTTCTGCAAGCATCGGTACCCGAGCGCGAAGTATCCGGACGACAAGTCAGTCGTCGTGAAGACACCGCTGGGGAATGAGGCGCGGTTTGACTACTGGGAGAATGAATCGGGTTACCGCCATTTCTTCAAGGCCCGGCGGGATGACGAAGTGCGGCGGTACCTGGCGTCGCAGGCGAGGGCGCTGGCGAATCTGTACAGCGTGACCAAGGACCGCGCTCATGCGCGACGGGCGGCGGTGATCCTGGACCGGTTTGCGCAGGTGTTTCCTGACTGGTGCTACCACTTTGACTACCCGTTCCAGCAGAAGCAGATCTACGACGGCGACGTCTCGCCGGCGGAGTATCGATTGGGGTTTCGCACCGCGCGGTGGAACTGGTGGGCCTATGGCGACATTCCGACGGAACTGCTTCGGGCGTACGAGTTGATCCGTGAAAGCGGGGTGCTGGCGGAACTGTCGAAAGAGCAGGGGGTCGACGTCGTCGCGCGGATCGAGAATGACCTGCTGCGCAACGCGAGTGAGCAGGTCGTCAACAACCGGGATGAACTCAGCAACATGAGCCCGGGGATGTGGAGCGACCTGGTTCGAGTCGGACAGACGCTGAAGGAGCCTCGCTACGTTCACGAAGTGGTTCGCCGGTACCGGCATCTCATTGCGACGAAGTTTTTCTACGACGGGACCTGGTACGAAGGGGCCCCGAGCTACGGGCAGCAGACGGTGAACGCGCTGCAGGGATTCGCGCGGACGGTGCGAGGCTACAGCGATCCACCGGGATTCGTGGATGCGGTCGATCAAACCCGATTCGATAATCTGAATCTGGAAGACGAGACGCCACAGCTTGCCCGGGCGCGCTACCTGCTCAACCGCCTGAAGTTTCCGAACGGGCGTGCGGTTCCGGTGCACGATACGTGGGCGAACGACCGGAGCCGACAGGGATTGATGCCGCCGGCGTCGTACGTGTTGCCGGCTCTCGGGCATGCGTGCCTCACGAGTGGACCGGCCGAGACTCCGACGGAGTGGCATCTGACGTGGTCGGGCGGCTATGGGCATTCCCATGCGGATGTACTGGGGCTGCTGCTGTTCTCCGGCAACCGGGAAACGCTGTCTGACCTTGGCTACACGCATACGGCGTATCGCGCCTGGACGATTGCGTCGGCGGCTCACAATCTCGTCGTCATTGACGGCAAGAGCCAGGCATCAGGTTCGCAGCGGTCGCCGACGGACGGTTCGCTGCTGACGCTGGATACGCGGCATCCGCAGGTGCAGGTGGTCCGTGTGGATGGAGGGCGGGGCTATCCGAAGGTTGGCGGGAAGTACGAACGGACACTTGTTTCGGTTGATGCCGGCGCGGGCGTGCGCTATGCCGTGGATGTGTTCGATGTCGCGGGGGGCAACGTTCACGACTACTTCCTGCATGGCGACGCCGACTCGGCGGGGTCGATTCGTATATCCGGCGTCGACCTGAAGGAGCGAGGTTCGTTGTTGCCCGAAGGGCAGAAATGGAAAGCCCCGACCAACGAGGGGCAGTCGGGGCGTGCGTATGAGCCGTATGACGCTTACGGGTTTCTTCAGAAGCTGCAGTCGGGCCTCGTCGATCCGGGCCGGCCGCCGGTTGTCGAGTTCAGAGTGGGTGATCAACCGACCGTTCGCGTCACTTTGCTGGCCGAACCGGGTTCTGAGCTGGTGGTCGGCGAGAATCCGGCAATTCGCGGGGCGGACGAGGATGATGCGCAGCTCGGCAAATTCTCTCGGCCATTCATGATGCTGCGTCATGGAGCGATGGGCGGAGCGAGTCGGTTTGTGGCCGTGCTGGAGCCGACGGCGGGCCCGGGGATGATCAAGTCGGTCAGGCGGTTCGAGCCCCGGCCGGGCGTCCTTGTGCTGGACGTTGAGGCGGGCTCTACGCGGCAGGTGATCGTGATCGGGGCGCCTGTGGAGACGGAGATTATGACAGGGGCGATTCCAGCCGGGCGTGTCACCTTCCGCGGGGACGTGGGCGTGCTGACAGCGGACGAGAAGGGAATGGCGTTCGCGTATTCGCTGGGCGAGGGGGGATGGAACATCGAGAACCGGCGGATCGAATCGCCTGCTCCGGAGAAGGGGCTCCTGGTGCGGATCGAGGACGATGCGATCGTGGTGAATGGAGTCGCGACGGCGCCGCTTCCCAATGATGTGATCCGCCTGGTGACGGAAGATGGCTGGGTCTATCCGTTCACGGTCGTGTCGACGGAACCAGCCGGCGACTCGCTGCGAATTCGAGTGCTGGAGACGACAGCGATGGAACTGGACACCGCCAAGAAGACATTTGAGCTGAAGTGCTTCCCAGGGCGGATGCATCAGGGGGCGGTTTCGGTGGAATGGCTGGCGAGCCAGCTTGATGATCTGAGCGAGACGAAGAAGGAGCCCAACTGATGCCCGTGGTTTCGCGACGAAGGTTTCTTTCGACAACGGCGGGGCTGGGGGCCGGACTGGGGGCGGTGGCAGCGGCCGGTGGTGGTGCATTGGCCGCGCAGGTCGAGAAGTCGGCGAAGGAATCGTCGTCGGACCTGCGTGGTCTGCCGGCCGGCTGGCGGACGATGAAGAAGCTGGATGCTCACAACCATGTGATGCAGGGCGTTCACAAACCGGGGGCCGACTGGTCTGCGGTGGAACGGACCGTTGAGGCCGCGAAGATCCTGGGGATCGACACGCTGTACTGCTCGCGGCCGCTGACGGGCGGTGTGATGGCGTCGATCGAGGCGGTCCGCGATGCGAACGATTCGGTTCTGGCGGCGATGAAACGGTATCCGGACGTGATCGCGGGATACTGCTTTGTTCAACCGGGGAACGGAAAGGATGCGCTGGAGGAAATCGACCGCTGCATCGATGCGGGGATGATCGGCATCAAACTGTACAACCAGTTCAAGTACTCGGATCCGGCAGTCTTCCCGGTCGCAGAGAAGTGCATCGAGCTGAAGATTCCGTTCCTGGGACATTCCGCGTACCTGACCGACCCGAAGACAAAGGAGGCCCAGCCGCGGACTTCGAACGCGCGGGATTTCGGAGAACTGGCGACGCGTTATCCGGAACTCCTCCTGATCCTGGGGCACATCAACGGCGGTGGCGACTGGGAATGGGCCATCCGGACACTGCGGGATTTCCCGACGGTGTATCTCGACACGAGCGGCAGCGTGCTGGAAGACGACACCATCGACCTGTGCGTTCGGGAACTGGGGCATCGCCGGCTGCTGTTCGCGACGGACCTGACCATGGAAGGGGGCGTCGGAAAGATTCTGGGGGCGAAACTGACGCCCGAGCAGCGCGAAGACATCTTCTGGCGAAACTTCCAGGGCATCCTCGACCGGCGGCCGAAATGATTGTTGATCTGAACACGTTCCTTGGGCATTACCCGTTCCGCCGGCTCCGGTTCACCACCGCGGGCGACATGGTGGCCCATCTGGATGCGCATGGCATTGAGGCGGCCCTGGTCTCGCCGACTCATGCGTTTTTCTACCGTGACGCGCATCGCGGGAACGAAGAACTGCTCGAAGCGGTGGGCCCGTTTCCGGGGCGGCTGTTTGCCGTCGGGATGGTCAACCCGGCCTATGCAGGCTGGGAGCGGGATCTGCGGTGGCTGGCCGAGCAGGGCCGCGTGAAGGCCATCGCACTGGCGCCCGAGCATCATGCCTATCGCCTTGCGGACGACCGCGGGCAGGCGGCGTTGCAACAGATCGCCGAGCTGAAACTTCCGGTCGTCCTGACGCAGCGTCTTGAGGATCGCCGGCAGCGTCATCATTGGGACATTGCTGACGACCTGAAGGTCGACGATGTGGTGACGGCCGCGAACGTCCCGACGCTGCGGCTGGTTCTCCTGAACTGGTTGGGCCTGCCGGCGGACAAGCTGCTTGCGGCCGGTCTCCGCGGCCGCTGCCTGATCGATTTCGCGCGGATGAGCGTGGTGATGAGCAAGGATGTCCCAAAGCTCATCGAGGCCCTGGGGCCGGAATCGATCGGATTCGGAAGCCACATGCCGTTCGACTACACGGCCGCCGCGCTGGTGAAGCAGTCGAACGTTCTGGAGGTGCTGCCGGACGTCGCCGAACAGATCGCGTGGAAGAACGCGGATCGATTCCTGGGGCTGGGACTGTCCGACGGGGGACGATGAGCGGGCGGTGAGGGATGCCCTTGAACGGTGTGAGAGGCCCCGCAAGGTGATTGACGACTTTTCGCCGTCGGGCCTATAGTTGCCGGTCTTGAGTGAACGAATGCGGCAGCGGCGCCATGACTCAGCGGACCAGAAAACGAATCTCCGAACGAAGGGCCTTGCGGTCCTCGATCGGTCGTTTGTTCGTCCTGGCCCTGTTGTGGCAGGGACCGGTGCCGGTCTTTCATTCGCACGCGGCCTTCAGCGATCCGCACAAGCTGGCTGATCATCTTTGTCGCTGCCATTGCGGGGACGCTCGGACGCTTTCGGAGATCGCGCAGCTTCCGGCGCATGTCCATTTCCTGCCCCGACAGGGAACGGGCGACGAGATTCCGAGTGACCCGGCTGGATCGTCGGCCGCGGGGGGCGCGTGTTTCCTCGCCGTGGGCGGACAGACGGCCCTGGATGGGGCGCTCGACTGGCATCTCCGCGGAGAGGCTTCCGGTGGGGATATTGTTTCTGAGCCGGCCGTTGCGTCCGCGGTCTGTCCTGTGATCTTCGATCATGGCGGCGCGTTCCTGACGGACTACGCCACGCACCTGGCACTTCCGGTGCGCCTGGGCGTTCTTCGCTGCTAGGTGTCGAGGGGGCGAACTCCGGTTCGCTGCTCCACCGCGTCTGCCCTGGTCCGCTCCGTCGTTGTTTTTAGACGGCAGCCTTCTTTCACACGACATCTCTCCGTGGGAGCCGCCATGCCGGTTTCACCTGCCCCGTCACGCTCAGTTCCTGTTTCACGAGTCCGCAGCTTTCTGGTGGGAAGCCTGTTTGTCGCAGCCGTTCTTGCGGTGATGACTGTGATCGGCCTCAAGAGCGATTCGACGAATCGTCTGGCGGCCGGAAGCAGTGCCGCGCCGAAAGCGGAAGAGCCGCGAACGGCGCCCGTCCGGCCGGAGCAGGACCGTGAGGGGGTGCTCCGTTTTCCGGAGGAGGGCTGGACGGGGGCGGGGATCGAACTGGGCGAAGTCGTCCAGGAGCCGCTCCGGGACGTCGCACGGGTGACGGGCAAGGTCACCCTGAACGAAGACCGCGTGGCCCACATTTCGCCGCTTGTCGCCGGCCGAGTCGAGAAAGTTCACGTTCCGCTGGGGCAGCATGTCCGGGCGGGCGATGTACTCGTCACGGTGGAGAGCCCGGAGATCGGCAATGCCAAGCTGGGTCTGTATCGGAACCGGCTGCTCAACCAGTTTGCGCGTGTGAAGGATGAGTGGACGCAGGACGTTTCGCGGAACACTCATGAGCTCGTGGAGTCGCTCCGCGGGAATCCGAGCATGGACGACCTGTCGTCGGGATTCCGGGAGAAGAAGCTCGGAAAGAATCGTGAACAGTTGATCGCGGCGTACACCAACCTGAGGAAGGCCCGTGTCGACCGGGACCGACTGGAGACCCTGTCACAGCAAGGGATCACTCCCGGCAAGGAACTGATCGCGGCGAAGGCCGTCCACGATGCCGAGCTGGCGAGCTTCCAGGCGATACTGGAAACCATCGACCAGGAAGAACACTACAACGCACTGCTGTCGACGCATGCCCGGCAGGAAGCGGAAACTCGCGTGGCCGTCGATGAGGCGTCGCTCAAGCTCCTCGGATTTCAGCAGTCGGACCTCGATTCGGTCGATCCGGTGAAGGAAGGCAAGGACCTGTCGCGTTATCAGATCGTGGCGCCGTTCGATGGGACGATCATCGCCAAGGACGTGGCGCTCCTGGAACGGGTCACGCCGGAACATGAAGTGATGACTGTCGCGGACCTGTCGACGGTGTGGATCAAAGTCGACGTGTTCGAGCAGCACCTGGCGCTTCTTTCCGCGCTGGAGGGAGGGGCGATCGAGATCACTGCGGCCGCGTGGCCCGGGGAGACGTTCCAGGCACGCGTGTTCCACACCGGGGAGATCGTGGATGAGGCATCCCGGACGATTGGAATGCGGGCGATGGCCGACAATCGGGACGGCCGCCTGAAGCCGGGCATGTTTGTCGAAGTGGCCCTTCCGGGGACGTCGAACATGGCGTCGGCAGTCGTGCCGGCCTCGGCGCTCCTGGAACACCAGGGGAAGTCGCTCGTGTTCGTCCACCTGGGCGGTGATCGCTTTGACGTGCGCGAAGTCCGTCTCGGGCGGGGGCAGGGGGACCGTCGCGAGGTGGTGGCGGGCCTGAAGGAGGGAGACAAGGTCGTGGTCAAAGGAGGCTTCGCGCTGAAGTCGCGCATGCTGGCCGATCTCCTGAGCGGCGATTGATCGCTTCGGGCGATACGGCTTTCTTTCTCTTCCTCAAGACGGATTCTGCGACGTGGTTCAGCGCATCATTGACTGGTCTCTCGACAACCGCTTCATCGTCATGCTGCTATCGCTCGTGCTGCTGGGTGTGGGGGCCTACTCCGTCACTCAGCTGCCGCTCGATGCGGTTCCGGACCTGACCAACGTCCAGGTGCAGGTTCTGACGACCTCTCCGGCGCTCGGTCCGGTCGAGATTGAACAGTTCATCACGTTTCCAGTCGAGATGGCGATGAGCGGGTTGCCGCGCGTGACGGAGATTCGATCGATCAGCCGGTTTGGCCTGTCGGCCGTCACGGTGATCTTCGAGGACGGCACGGACATCTACTGGGCGAGGAACCTGATCAACGAGCGGCTGCAGCAGGCCCGGGAGAACATTCCCGACGGGATGGGCGATCCGCAGATGGGCCCGATCGCGACGGGGATGAGTGAGATCTACCAGTTCGAAGTGCGGGCCGAGCCAGGACACAACTATTCACAGATGGACCTCCGGACGATTCTCGACTGGCAGATTGCCTTCCAGCTGCGCGGCGTTCCGGGCGTGACGGAGGTCAACACGTTCGGCGGCGAACTCAAGACGTACGAAATCCAGGTCGATCCGGTGAAGCTGCGCCGGTACGACATTCCGCTGTCGCGGGTGTTTCGATCCCTGGAGGAGAACAACGCGAACTCGGGAGGGGGCTATCTCGTCCATGGCGCGGAGCAGCGCCTGGTCCGCGGCGAAGGTCTGATCACGTCTCTCTCCGACGTGCGGGAAATTGTCCTTGAGTCGCGCGAAGGGACGCCGATCAAGATTGCCGACATCGGCGACGTGCGATTCGCGCCGATGCTCCGGCAGGGGGCGGTGACACGTGACGGCGATCGTGAGGCGGTCACGGGAATGGTGATGATGTTGATGGGCGCCAACTCGCGGCAGGTGGTCGCGGACGTCAAAACGAAGATCCACCAGATCCAGGAGACGCTGCCCGCGGGAGTCGTCGTCGACGCGTTCTATGACCGGACGGAACTGGTCAACAAAACGATCCATACGATCGCCGAGAACATCGGCAGCGGAGTGGGGCTCGTGATCGTGATGCTGTTCCTTCTACTGGGCGATTTCCGGGCCGGGTTGATCGTTGCGGCGGCGATTCCGCTGTCGGCGATGTCGGCGCTGATCGCGATGAACCTGGCCGGCGTGTCGGCGAACCTGATGAGCCTGGGGGCGGTCGATTTCGGCGTGATCGTCGACGGAGCGGTGGTGATGGTCGAGAACGCGGTCCGCCGTGCGAGCCAGTACCAGAAGCGGACAGGGCAGCGGGTTCCGCTGTCGGTGTTCCGCGAGTCGTCGTACGAAGTCGGCAAGCCGATCCTGTTTGCCGGCCTCATCGTGATCATCGTGTTCCTCCCGATTTTCAGTCTGGAAGGGGTGGAAGGGAAGATGTTCCGGCCGATGGCCTTCACGTTCATGTCCGCGCTGTCGGCCGCGCTCGTGCTGGCGGTGACGGTGACGCCGGTGATGGCGTCGCTGTTTCTGGCGCGGAAGATCCAGGAACGCGAGACGTGGATCATCCGAGGCTGCAAGCGTCTCTATTCCCCTCTGCTGACCAGAATGATGCGCTGGCCGGTCGTCGTACTGGCGGGTTCGGTCGTTCTGTTTGTCGCGAGCGTGATGCTCGCCTCGCGGTTCGGCGTCGAGTTCGTGCCGAAGCTGGACGAAGGGGACCTGGCGATCCAGGCGGTGCGGCTGCCGAGTGTGTCGCTCGAAACATCTCTGGAAATGACGGCCGCGATGGAGCGGACGCTGAAGAAGTTTCCGGAAGTGAAGACGGTCGTTTCGAAGACGGGGCGGCCGGAGATCGCGAACGACCCGATGGGTGTCCATCAGACCGACATTTTTGTCGGCCTGAAGCCTCCTTCGGAATGGCCCACACCGCGAACGAAGGAGTCACTGGTCACCGAGATGCAGGGGGCGCTGGAGCGGGAAGTGCCCAGCAACTCATTCAGCTTCACACAGCCGATCGAACTGCGCGTGCAGGAACTGGTGGCCGGCGTGCGGTCGGACGTCGGCATTAACCTGTACGGGGACGACCTTGCGGAACTCGCCAGGATCGGCGACGAGATCGCGGCCGTTCTGGGACAGGTGCCGGGGGCTGCGGACGTGCAGTCGCAGCAGATCGGGGGGCTGCCGTACCTGCGCATCCAGGTGAAGCGAGACGAGATCGCGCGGTACGGGATCAACGTCCGAGAGGTACTCGACGCGGTGACTTCGATCGGCGGCATGCCGGCGGGCCAGGTGTTCGAAGGGCAGCGCCGATTCCCGATGCAGGTGCGGCTGTCTCCCAGTTGGCGCGAAGACGCGGAGAAGCTGAAACAGCTGGCGGTCGTTGATCCTCAGGGACGTGCGATACCGATCTCGCAACTGGCGGAGATCCGCGTCGAAGAGGGGCCTTCCGAAATCGGACGGGAAGCGCTCCGACGCCGTCTGCAGGTGCAGTGCAACGTGCGGGGCCGGGATCTGGCGGGCTTTGTGAGCGCAGCCCAGGAGGCGGTCCACCAGAAGGTTCGTCTTCCGGACGGGTACTCGATCACCTGGGGAGGGCAGTTTGAAAACCTGCAGCGCGCAACGCAGCGGCTGATGATCGCGGTCCCGGTGGCGCTGTTTCTGATCTTTGCCCTGCTGTACCTGACATTCGGGTCTGTGAAGCTGGCGCTGTTGATCTATCTCAACGTGCCGATTGCGGCGACCGGGGGGATCCTGTCGCTGTGGCTGCGCGACATGCCGTTCTCGATCTCGGCCGGCGTGGGATTCATCGCGCTGTTCGGGATCGCGGTGATGAACGGCGTGGTGCTGATCGAACATGTGCGGCATCTGCGCCTGACGGGGCGGGGACAGTATGAAGCGGTGGTCGAGGGGGCGATGGACCGGCTGCGTCCGGTGCTCATGACGGCGACCTGCGGGGCTCTCGGATTCATCCCGATGGCGATTTCGGCGAGTGCCGGGGCCGAGGTTCAGCGTCCGCTGGCGACGGTTGTGATCGGCGGGCTGGTGACGTCGACTTTGCTGACGCTGCTGGTTCTTCCGGCGATCTACCGGTGGTTCGAGCCGGCCGCGAGGGATGAGGAGGAGGCCCTTGCTGTCCATTGAAATCCGCGTCATGTGAAGGCTTCGCGGTTGTGTCGGCAAAGTGCCGTCACGGCGGGCAGATCCCCAGTGAACGGGGTTGTTGATTCCCGGAGATGCAGCCGTGTGCCGTTCGGCGACGACATTCACAGGGAGTGCATTCCCGTCATGGATGACGCGAGACGGCAGCAGGACGCATTTCCGCCCCGACTTCGTGGCGGATCTGTCGCAGCGGTTTTCATCCAGGCGGGGGCCCAGCCCGGATGAATGACCAATGCCATACCGCTTCCGCAAAGCCGTTTTTCTCGCCGGACTGAGTCTGTCCGCGGGATGCGCGACCGGTCGCCCGCTGAATGGCTGGGTTTTCTTCCGCGATTCCCAACCTGTTGCGGAAGCGCCGGCGGCCGTCGTCCAGTCCGGGAAAACGCCAGACGAAGCTCCCGAGACGCCGGAAGTGTCGCTCACCTCGCTGACACTGACGGCTCCCGACGTTCCGGCAGACGCTGCAGTGACGTCCGAGGCGGGGGCTGAAAACCTGCAGGGTTCGCTGTCGCTCGCGACGCTCGAGTCGTGGGCGCTGACCCGCAATCCGGCCATCCGCCAGGCCTCGGCTTCGGCGTACAAGGCGATGGGTTTTCGCGATCAGGTGGGACTGGCGCCGAACCCCACGATCGGGTTCTTCGGTGAACAGATTGGCGATGACGGCACGGACCAGTATGGCGCGTTCGTGGCGCAGGACTTCATCCTCGGAGACAAGCTGCGTCTCAATCAGACCGTGCTTTCGCACAGCGTGCAGGCGCAGTTGTGGGAAGTGGAGAGCCAGCGACGCCGGGTGATCACCGACGTGCGGCTACGGTTCTACGAGGCGCTGGCGGCGCAGCAGCGGCTCGACGCGGCGACGAGTTTTGAGAAGGTGCTTGCAGAAGGGGTGCGTGTCGCCGAAGTGCGGAAGGACGTTGCGGAGGGAACACAGTCGGAGATCCTGCTGGCGAAGATCCAGCGAAGTGAACTCCAGATCCTTCGCCAGAAGGCGGGGATCGCTTTCGATGCCGCCTGGAAGGAACTGGCCGCAATCGTCGGCGTGCGCACGCTGGAACCGGTGTCGCTGGAAGCTCCGGCGGCCGTTCTCCCGGAAACGAAGCAATGGGAGGTGGTGTACCAGGATATCGTGGCCCGGAGTCCCGAACTGAAGGCCGCTCATGCACGTCTGTGCCGGGCCGCCTCGAACGTGGAGCGTCAGCAGGTCCAGCCGATTCCGAACCTGGAACTGACGGCGGGGATGGGGCATGACCTGGCGACGGACCAGCAGTTCGGGCGCGTGCAGGCGGGGCTGCCGGTGCCGCTGTACAACAAGAACCAGGGAAACATTGCGGCCGCGGACGCGGAATACTGCCGGGCGCAGCAGGACTACCGACGGGTACAGTTGTCGCTGAGCGCGCGGCTGGCGCGCACGGCGCAGGAATATGACGCCGCGCGGATCGCGCTGGAAAAGTATGAGCAGGAGATCGTTCCGCAGGCGGCGGAAAGCCTGAGCCTGACCGAGCAGGGGTATGCGGCAGGGGAGTTTGGATTCCTGCAGGCGTTGACGGCACGGCGGGTGTTCTTCGAGGCGTCGCTGGAACTGATCAATGCACGGCGGGACCTGGCGCAATCGGCGGCGACGATCGATGGCCTGCTGCTCAGCGGCGGGCTGGATTCGACGGTGGATACGGCTGAGGACGACGGTCTGAGAGGGCAGGCGCTGAGCCCGCAGTAATGCGTTGTTGTTAGCAACAGGCCGAGGATGGAGGAGAGAGCCGCATGTTCTTCTTCTCAATCGGCCGGAAGATTGAACGCGGGATCCAGGAGCTTGCGGACGACTTTGGCCTGAGAGGCGTTGTCCGGGAACTTTTCGTCGAGTGCAGAGAGGAAGAGTCCGAGGTGGGCGGGGAGGTGTCTCCAGAGGCCGAGGGTGCGAGTGAGTGTGTGGACGGAGTAGCTTCCGCGGCGGGCATATTCGCGCTCGGTCGGAATGCGGCTGAGGCCGGCTGCGACTCGGGCGAGATCAGCGAGGAGCCGGGTGGAATCGATTCGGGCTTTTCCACTGCGTGAGGGAGGCAGGCTGACCTCGCGTTTGAGGGCGGACCAGGAGCCGAAGCAGCGGACGATCGTCCGTTCGGAATAGCCGGTGGCGCGAGTGAACGCAGCGAGGGTGAGCCGGGGCGACTTCGCGGAGAGTGTGCGAAGCCGGGCGAGGACCTCTTCGGGCTGATGCGTTGGTCGATCGGGCCTGGCGGGGGCGGGATCGAGGCCGAGGGTTTTCTTGAAAGCGAGCCAGGGGCCGAGTCGGAGCTGGATGATTCCGACGGACAGGCCGGAGAGGCGGGCGAACTGGTGAAGGGAGAGGTTGGGGCCGTGCTTGTGGAAGGCGGCTTTGGCTTTCCGGGCGATGAGGCGGGCGGTGAGTCGTCGTTTTGCGGGCATGTGCTTTCAGTGTCCTTCCACTGATCGCGAGGGGTTGCGCGCGGGGCTGCTGGGGATGGCACTCATCCGGCCCTCCTCCCATAGCGACGCTTTTTCGGGGTGAGGGCAGATGCTGGGAGAGGGTGACAAAACGAAACACCTGATTCGCCCGCCTCTTTTGCGATGGCGGCATCAGGTGTTTCGGCTGCGTCGGGAGGTTGTTCGCCGTCGACGGGCGTGCGAGAATCGCTGATTCAAGCATGTCGTGCGGGGATCTCCTGGCGGGCAGTCGTTGCGGTTTGGGGGCCATTTCCTGAGACCGCAGGGCTCAATGGAGCGGAATGATGCTGCGATTGCCGTTCGGGCGGTGGGCGAAGAGGGGGCAGGTACGGACGGGGTGGGGCTTGCAGCATTGGCGATCTGGGACTTCGGTCCAAGTCTGCGTGCTGGAAGATCGGACCTTGCTCGCGGCACCCGCGCTGGTGAAAGACATCGAGCCGGGTCAATACGATCCGGAGAGCGATCCGCAGTCGTTTACCGTGGTTGGCGACCGGGTCTTCTTCGTCTCGCAGTCGCCGTTGAAGAATCCGGATCCCACTGAGCCGACGGAAATCCAGGATCAATATCGACTTTGCGTCACCGACGGCACGGCCGAGGGAACCTATGTCGTCGCGGCGAACCTCGCCTCGAGTCCCATGTACTCCTTGACGAATGTCAACGGCAAGGTGTTCTTCATCGCATCACAATTTGGCGCGGGGCGCGAACTGTGGGTGTCAGACGGCACGACTGAAGGAACGCGGTTCGTCAAAGACATTCGCAGCTACGAGGAGTACAGCGGCGGTCCTTCGCAGATCGAGCGGCTCACCGCAGTGGGAGACACGCTGTACTTTTTTGCCAACGACGGCATCCACGGAAAGGAGCTGTGGAAAAGCGACGGCACCACGGCCGGGACGGTCATGGTGAAGGATATCCGGCCGGGAGACGCCAGTTCGAACGCGCAGAAAATGTTCGCGGTGGGTGACAGGCTTCTCTTTCAGATGTTTGATTCTTCCGTGGGCAGCGAACTCTGGGTGAGCGACGGCACCGAGGCCGGCACTCACCTTCTCAAAGACATCTTGGCCGGGTCGCAGAGCACTGTCATCGGCGACTTCGCCGTTCTGGATGGCGACGCCTATTTCGTCGCGACGGACGGTGTGAACTCCCGCCGCCTGTGGAAGACAGATGGGACAACGGACGGAACCGTCCTGGCCGCAGGTCCGGATGCCGGCGGGACGTTCGGTTCGCCGGTTGAGGTCGAGGCGGGGGACGGCTTTCTGTTCGTGACGCGTCAGAATGGCAGCGTCATCGAGTTGTGGAGGACGGACGGAACCGTTGGTGGAAGCGTCCAGCTGACGGATGGCACGACGGTCTCCTCGCCTGCCAACCTGCAGTTTGCGCTGGGCAAGCTTTACTTCAACGCGACTCAATCGACGACCGGCCGTGAGGTGTGGACTTCCGATGGCACTGTCGATGGAACGCAGATCCTGTTCGACGTTGCGCCGGGGCTCGCGTCCTCCGGCGGCTTTTCATGGCTGGTTGCCGCCAGCGATCGCGTCTATTTCCAGGCGACGGACCTCGTTCATGGCCGAGAGCGCTGGGTGACTGACGGAACGTCGGCGGGGACTCATCTCGTGGACGACTCACGGCCCGGGCCCGACGATTCGCGAGATTCGATCGGAGCTCCGGTTGGGTCGCGCATGGTCTACGCCCATGAGCAATCCCTGTATCACTACGAACTGTGGGTCACGGACGGGACGGCTTCTGAAACGAAGCTGTTGAAAGACATGACTCCGGTCGCCGGCAATTCGTCCTCTCCTGTCGATCTCGTCAATGCGAACGGAACGTTGTTCTTTCTGGCGAGCGCGAATGGCGTGAACGGCGTGCTCTGGAAGAGCGATGGGACGGAGGCAGGGACTGTTCCGCTGACCACTCTGCCTGGCCTTGCGCCGGTTCAGGCCTACTACGGTCTCGTGGCCGTCGGAGGGACTGTTTTCTTCACCGGGATGGGAGCGGCGGGAGAGGAGCTGTGGAAGAGCGACGGAACAGTTGCCGGCACTGTCATGGTGAAAGACATCGCCAAAAACGGAGGCGATTCCAGTCCGCTGAATCTCATGACGGCTGGCGGAATTCTTTATTTCCTTGCATCGGACGGACGCGGGAGGCCGCGGGTGATGTGGAAGAGCGACGGAACCGAGGCCGGAACAGTTCCGGTGACGGCGTCCGACGGGTCTTCGATGTACCTGGGCTCAGAGACCGCCGCATTGAACGGCCGGCTGTACTTTCTGGGTTCTCACCCGGCGACGGGCGATAACGACCTGTGGAGCATCGGCGCGGGCGACGCGCACGCCACGCTCTTCAGAGATTTCGATTCTGGCCCGACCGGAATCACGCTACGAGATCTGTATGTCCTGAACGACTCGCTTTATTTCCGAGCTCACGACTCGGCTTACAACTGGTCTCTGTGGAAATCGGATGGGACGGGGGCCGGCACGGTCGAGATTTTGCCGGGCCTGATCCCGGCTGGCTGGAGCGGATACGTCATTGGGGACCGAGACGGTGAGTTACTGGTCGCGGCCAGCAAACTCGAACAACTGGAACCCTCCGTGATCATTGGGACGCTGTGGACTTCCGACGGAACGACTGCCGGGTCGCAGATCCTCAAAACATTCACCTGGGACTCGCTTTACTACACGGCGGAACGATTCACACCGGCGCATGGGGGGCGGTACTTCTTTTCAAATAACACTCCGACAGACGGCCCCGAACTCTGGATGACCGATGGCACCTCCGAGGGGACGAGGCTCGTTCGCGATCTTCATCCGGGACCGGACGGCTCATATCCGCACGGGCTGAAGATGATCCATGGCGTGCTCTATTTTGTGGCGAATGACAGCTACACGGACGGTTTCGAGCTGTGGAAGTCGGATGGAACGGCAGCGGGCACTGTGCAGGTGGCGGACCTCAATCTGGATGGCTCGGCCGGTCCCGGGTCTCTGACGCTGATCGGAACCAAGCTCTTTTTCGTCGCGGCGACTCCTGACGCCGGAGTCGAGTTGTGGTCGCTGGAGACCAACTCGGCGCCCACAGGCGTCTCGCTGCCGCCAGCAATGATTGCCGAGAACCTGCCCGGAGGAACGATCGTCGGTCAGCTCACTCCGATTGATGGTGAGCCTGTTGACGACTTTACGTTCGAATTCGTCGCCGGGACCGGAGACGCCGACAATTCGCTGTTTTCGATCGTCGATGGCATGCTGGTCACGACGACGGCGCTGGACTATGAGGTGAAGCAGACGTATTCGGTTCGAGTCCGCGTGACTGATGGCGGAGGCCTGACGGCGGATCAGGTGCTGTCCATTGGCGTTTTGGACGTCGACGAGTTCGAGGTCTCCGCTCCTGCTGACGTCGATGGAGCGGTCAATGCGGTCGCTGAAAGTGCCGCGGCGGGAGTTGCTGTCGGGATCACGGCATTCGCTGTGGATGCGGATGGATCGAACAATGCGGTCACCTATTCGTTGACGGACAACGCCGGCGGGCGGTTTGCGATTGATGGGGTGACCGGCGTTGTCACGGTTGCGGATGGTTCGCTTCTGGACTACGAGGCGGCTCTTTCGCACTCGATTACCGTCCAGTCGACCAGCAGCGATGGCTCTTCGAGCGTGCAGTCGTTCACGATCCAGGTGGGAGATGTGAACGAGGTTCCCTCGCTGGCACTCACGAGCGTCGTCACATCGTTCAACGAGAATACGCAGTCGCCACTCATTCTGGCGGAAGTCAACATCCTGGATGACGCGCTGGGGACGAACGTGCTGCGGCTGGAAGGGCCGGACGCGTCGTTCTTCTTCCTGGAAGGCAAGCGCCTGCGGCTGAGGACGACCGGACTGTACGATTTCGAGGTCAAGCCGGCGTATCACGTGACGATCGTGGTCGACGACCCGGGGCTTGGCGGGGGCGTTGACGCCTCGATCGATTACACGCTGTCGATCAACGATGTCAACGAGCCACCGATCTGGTGGAGCCGCTCAGGCTATGTCTGGCTGCCGGAGAACGTGGCGGTTCCATCGCGAGTGGGAACATTCGTCTATAAGGATGACGCCCTGGGATCGAATGTCGTGGCGCTGGGCGGTCCCGATGCCGCGTTCTTCGAACTGATCGGCAACGAAGTGTGGTTCCGTTCGACGACGGTCGTCGACTTCGAAACCAAGGCTCGATACGAGATCGTCCTGACCGTCGATGACCCTTCGCTGGGATCCGGCCCGGACAGCACGTCGGTCTATGCCTTCGACATCAGGGACGTGGACGAGTTCAATGTCGGGCCGGTGATGGATCGGAATTCGGCGCCGGACAGCGTGGCGGAGAACGCTCCCAACGGGACGCCGGTGGGAATTACGGCGTTTGCGAGCGATGCGGATGGGACGAACAGCGCGATTACCTACTCGTTGTGGGACACGCGGGGCGGGCGGTTTGCCATTGATCCGGTGACGGGGGTGGTGACCGTGGGGAACGGGGCGCTGCTGGACCGGGAGGTGGCGGCGTCGTGGCCCATTACGGTGCTGGCGACGAGCGAGGATGGCTCGGTGAGCGTCAAGACGTTCACGATTGCGATCGCGGATGTGGATGAGTTCAACGTCAGCCAGCTGCTGGACCTCAATCCGGCGCCCGAGCGAGTGCTGGAGAACGCCGCCAGCGGGACGCCGGTGGGGATCACGGGCTTCGGGATCGACCTGGACGCGACGAACAGCGGCGTGACCTATTCGCTGTTCGATACGCGGGGCGGGCGGTTCGCGATTGATGCGGCGACGGGGGTGGTGACGGTGGGGAACGGGGCGCTCCTGAACCGGGAGGTGACACCGTCGTGGCCGATTACCGTCCTGGCGACCAGTCAGGATGGTTCGGTGAGCCTGAAGACGTTCACGATCGAACTGCAGGACGTGGACGAGTTCGACGTGGGGGCCGTGTTCGACATGGACCCGGCAGTCAACAGCGTGGCTGAGAATGCCGCGAACGGGACGGCCGTGGGGATCACGGGATTCGCCGTGGACCAGGATGCCACGACCAGCGCGGTGGCTTATTCGCTGAGCGACACCGCGGGGGGGCGGTTCACGATCCATCCGTTGACGGGAGTGGTGAGCGTGGCGAATGGCGCGCTTCTGGACCGGGAGGCGGCCAGTTCGTGGAACATCACCGTGCGGGCCCTGAGTGTGGATGGTTCGAGCAGCAGCAAAGTGTTCACTCTCGCGCTGAATGATGTGGACGATCTGGATGTGGGGCCAATCACGGATCTGAACGCCGGGACCAACTCAATACCCGAGAATTCGCCGGCCGGCACGCTGGTGGGGGTGACAGCGTGGGCCGTGGATGGGGACGTGAGCAACAACAGTGTGAGCTACAGCCTGACGGAGTCGGCCGGGGGGCGGTTTGCGATCGATCCGGTCACAGGCGTGGTGAGCGTGGCGGCCGGGGCGGCGCTCGATTTCGAGGCGCAGGCGTTGCACGAGATCACGGTGCGGGCGACGGGGAGCGACGGCTCGACGTCGTCGCAGTCGTACACGATCGCCGTGAACAACGTGTTCGATGAGCCGCGGATCACACTTTCGAGCTCTGACGTTCCCGAGAACCTGCCCGCGGGGACGGTGGTGGGGAGCCTGGGAACGGCCGATCTGGACGTGACGGCCCCGGTCTACACGCTGGTGTCGGGAACGGGAGCGACGGACAACGGGAAGTTCCAGATCAGCGGGAACGAACTGCGGACGCGATCGCGTTTTAACTTCGAGGGGAAGTCGAGCTTTTCGATCCGGGTGCAGATGCGGGACGTGGGGGGACGCACGCTGACGCAGGTGCTCGTGATTGGCGTGACGAACGTGAACGAGGGGCCGACCGGCCTGACACTGTCGAGTTCGACAATCGCGGAGAACAACGCTGTGGGCGCGGCGGTGGGGACGCTGGCGGCGGTCGATCCCGATGAGGGGGATTCGTTCAACTACACGCTCGTTCCGGGGAGCGGCTCTGCGGACAACGGGCGGTTCTCGATTGACGGAGACACCCTGCGGGGGGGCGAATCGTTCGATTATGAACGGCAGCGGTCGTATTCGATCCGGGTCCGCGTGACGGACGCGGCCGGGGAGAGTTATGAGAAGGTGCTGACCATTCGTGTGAAGAACGGGCCGGGATGACAGGCGGTGGGCGAGGCCCCTCATCCGACCTTCGGCCACCTGCTCCCTTCGGTGGGGGTGATTTAGGGTGGAGGGGGAGTTGTGAGTCGAAGGGTCTGGGGGCGGGGAGAAGGGCCGGGGAGATGCCTTCTCTTTGCTTTCATTTTTCCAGGAAGACGCAGAGGACCTGGGCGGGCTTTTTGTGGGGGTTGTGGAGGCGGTGGGGGGTATCGGCCTCGAAGTAGAGGGCGTCTCCATCGGTGAGCTGGTAGGAATCTTTGCCGTATTCGAGCGTCACCTTTCCGTCCAGGACGATCAGGAATTCTTCCCCCTCGTGCGGGCGGGAGATATCGCGTCCACCTCCGGCGGGGACTTCGAGGACGAACGGGTTCATCTGGCGATTCGCGCGGCCGCGGATCAGGCTGTGGTAGACGATGTTGGAGTTCTGCGGATCGCGCTCGATGACGCGGCGGTCCTTTCTGCGGGTGAGGACAATCTGGGGCCGGGCATCGAGGCCTTCGAGGAGTTTTGAGAGCGGGATGCGGAGCGCTTCCGCGACTCGGGCGAGAGCGGGAAGCGAGGGGGTGATGCGGAAGTTCTCGACTTTCGAGAGCCAGCTGCGCGTCTGGCCGGCGGCGGCGGCCGTTTCTTCGAGACTCAGGCCGAGATCGAGACGGCGCTGCTTGATGCGCTGGGAGAGTTCGACGAGGTTCATGGCGGGCGGTTGAGAAGCGGGCGTGGTTGGTGGCAGGGGAGACGTGATGGGCCTACGCGGGAAATTCCTCCCCTGCTGCGCGTTTCCTAATAGTCCCAATTGTTGCTTGACGGGAAACGTGTGTCCAATTAGGTTCGACCGGGTCGTCACGTTGCTTTGAGTGACGGCGTGCCGCGGCCGAGGACATCATGACATCAAACACGGATACGCCAATCAGCGGGATTGCCCGCCGTGAGTTTCTGGCGGGGGCAGTGGCCCTGGGGGCGGGCGCGCTGGTGGAGTCGGTTCCGGCGCAGTCGGGCGAGAAGACGCCGCTGTTGGGGCCGATCCTGGGGCATGCGGACGCGGAGTCCGCGATGGTGTGGATGCGTGCGCAGTCGGCCGGCGAGTATACGCTGGAGGTGTTTCCGGAGTCGGGCGGGCCGGCGCAGCGGATGAAGGGGGAGGCCCGTGATGACGGCGACCTGTGTCTTCAATGGCGAGTGACGGGTTTGAAGCCGGGATCGCGGTTTCGTTACCGGATCGTGCAGGGCGAGAGGGTGATCGCGGGGGATGAACGGCAGGTTCTGTCGACGGCCCCGAAGCCGGGGGCGCCTTCGAAAGTGCGGCTGGCAATCAGTTCGTGTGCCAAGGAAGACGCCGGCAGCCGCGATGTGTGGAACGGCATGGCCGGGGAGGATGTGGAGGCGGTGGTGTTGATCGGGGACACGCCGTATATCGACAGCACGGAACTGGCAACGCAGACCAGTCGTCACCGGGAGTTCGCGGCGGTTCCGGAATACCAGGCGCTGTTGCGTTCGCGGCCGTGCTGGTGGACGTGGGACGATCACGATTTCGCGGGGAATGATTCGTCCGGGATCGCGTCGGGCAAGGAGAATTCGCGGCTGGTGGTGACGCGGTATCGTCCGCAGAAGGAGTATGGCGACGGTGAAGGGGGCATCTATACGAGCTTCCGTCGCGGGCCGGTGGAGGTGTTTCTGCTCGACACCCGCTGGTATTCGATGACCGAGCCGTCGTTTGCCGCGCCGCACAAGCCGACTCTCCTGGGGGCGAAGCAGTGGGAATGGCTCAAACAGGGGCTGCTGGCCTCGACGGCGCCGTTCAAGCTGCTGGCCTGCGGAGTGATCTGGGACGACAAGGAGAACTCGGAGTCGGATGACTGGGGGACCTACAAGCACGAGCTAACGGCGATCCAGAAGTTCATCGGCGCGAACAAGATTGCGGGCGTCGTGCTGGTGGGAGGGGACATCCATGCGAGCCGGGTGCTGCGCTACAAGACGGAGAAGACCGTCGGTTACGAACTGGTGCAGTTCATCGCATCCCCCATTCATGGCAGCACGATTCCGTCTCTCAACGTGTATCACCCTGACCTCGTCCGGAGCGCCGTGGAGCCGCATGTGTTTCTGCGGGTTGATGCGGACGACCGTGTGACGCCGGCCAGGCTGGATGCGTCGCTCATCAATCGGAAGGGGGAGACGGTGTTCAGCTATCACGTGACGGCGGATGACCTGCGACCGAAAGCGTGAGGATGTTCGGGGGCGTCTCCTGCGGGGGACGCGTTCTACGAATGCCGACCGGCGGCGAGCGCCGTCCGCTCACTCAAGCCAAACGGTTTGAACTTTAAGACACCTTTTTGACGTAAATGCCCATGTTCTCTGTCAACCAACGCACGTATCGTCCCTCCGCTCGTCCGGTCGCCGTGATCTGTCTGGACGGCTCGGCCGATGAATACCTGGACTGCGCCCTGGCCCGCGGGTTCATGCCGAACCTGGGGCGGATGAGCGTCGAGGGCTGGCGCGGATTCGCGCGGGCGGCGATGCCGACGTTCACCAACGTGAACAACAGCAGCATCGTCACGGGGACGCCGCCGAGCGTGCACGGGATTGGCGGGAACTTCTTCTTCGACACGGCGAGTGGTGAAGAAGTGATGATGAACTCCGCGAAGTTCCTTCGCGTCCAGACGATCTTTCCCCATGCCCAGCGTGCGGGACGGAAGGTGGCGGTCGTCACGGCGAAGGAGAAGCTGCGGGATATCTTCGCGGACGGTCTGATCAGTGAAGGGGGGATCGCCTTCTCGGCCGAGAAGGCGGGGCAGGCCGTGATCGAGACGCACGGGATTGGCGATGTCGAGGCGCTGGCCGGTCCCACGCCGGCGATCTACAGCGGCGATGCCAGCGTGTATGTGCTGCGGGCCGGTGTGGCCCTTCTGAAAGCCGGGCGGGCCGATTTTCTGTACCTGAGCACGACGGACTACATGCAGCACAAGTACGCTCCGGAAGCTCCCGAAGTGCTGAAGTTCTACGGCGAACTGGATGCCGAGATCGGAAAGCTGCTGGACGCGGGAGCGATTGTGGGGGTGACCGCGGACCACGGCATGAATGCGAAGCAGCTTCCGGATGGTTCGCCGAAAGTGATCTATCTCGAAAGCGAACTGGTGGAACAGTTCGGCCCGGGGTTCCGGGTGATCCTGCCGATCACCGACCCGTATGTGGCGCATCACGGGGCGCTGGGGTCGTTTGCCCAGGTGCATCTGCCGCCGGGGATGGCGGCGGGGGGCGTCCGCGACTGGCTGCTGCAGCGGCCGGGCGTCACGGAATGCCACGATCGGAAGACTGCGGCGCGGCTGATGGAGCTGCCGGAAGACCGGATGGGGGACCTGGTGGTGGCGTCGGCGCGGGACGTCGTGCTGGGGCGGACGCCGGAATATCACGATCTCAAGGCGCTG
This sequence comes from Caulifigura coniformis, assembly GCF_007745175.1. Classification (GTDB taxonomy): domain Bacteria; phylum Planctomycetota; class Planctomycetia; order Planctomycetales; family Planctomycetaceae; genus Caulifigura; species Caulifigura coniformis. Next base: position 6,112,657 of record NZ_CP036271.1, read on the forward strand.
GCGGGCGCGCTCAGGAGCCACGGCGGGCGTTACGAGGAGATGGTGCCGCTGGTGTTCAGCGAGCCGCTCAACGCCGAGTACGCAGCCCGGGTGCTGGGGGACGTTCGGAACTTCGACGTCTTCGAAATCACCTGCAACGGGACGCACTGATCGCATGTCTTCCAAAGAGCATCACAGTCCGGAATTTCTGCGCGCCCGGCGGCGGTCGCTCGGGGCGGTGATGTTCTGTTACCTCTTTTACTACACGGGCCGGCAGACGTTCGGGTTCGCGATTCCAGGGATCCAGGCGGAACTGGGAATCGACAAGCAGACGCTGGGGTGGATCAGCGCCGCGATGCTGTGGAGCTATGCGGCCGGGCAGATGATCAACGGCAATCTGGGGGACCGTTTTGGCGGTCGGCGGATGATGTGCCTGGGAGCGGTGGCGTCGTTCATTCTCAACTGGCTGACGAGCTTCGGCAGCGGAACCCGGTCGCTGGCGACCGCGTGGGGGCTGAATGGACTGGCGCAAAGCATGGGCTGGGCGCCGGGAAGCCGGCTGGTTTCCAACTGGTTCACCGCGGGAGAGCGCGGGCGTGCGTTCGGGATGTACGTCTTCGCGGCGGGACTGTCGTCGGTCCTTTCGTATGTGACGTCGCTGGTGGTGCTGGATGTACTCCACCTGGACTGGCGGTGGATCTTCCGGCTGCCGGTGCTGCTGATGTTGCTGGGGGGCTTTGTGGTGTGGCTCGTTGCGCGCGATCGCCCGAGCGATCTGGGGTTTGCCGATCTCCAGGACGACGCAGGCGGTACCGAGGAGGGCCCGATCGAGCACGAGACGGCGTGGCAGCGTTACGCACTGGCGCTGTCGAACGGGCGGCTGCTGCTCGCGGGGCTCGCCATCGGGTTTCAGAACACGGTTCGCTACGGCCTGTTGATCTGGGTGCCGGTGTACTTTCTGGGGAAGGACTTCAAGGACGATCCGGTCGGCAAGTGGATCAGCATTGCGCTGCCGATCGGGATGGCGCTCGGTGCGGTGACGAGCGGATGGATTTCCGACCGGCTGTGCGGGTCGCGTCGGAGCGGCGTGATTTCGTCGTTCATGTTGCTGGCCGCGGCGTCGGCGATGTTGATGTACTGGTTGCCGGCGGGAAGCCGATTCGGGGTGCCTGTCCTGTTCCTGGCGGGATTCTTCGCGTATGGACCGCAGTCGGCGTTCTGGGCACTGGCGCCGGACCTCCTGGGACGAGCGCGCGCGGGGACGGCCGTCGGGGTGATGAACTTTTTCGCTTATGCGATGGCGGGGCTTGGCGAGCCGTTGATCGGGTGGATGGTCCAGCACAATCCGTTTGCCACGACGCCCGGCGTGGAGAATGTCGCCCTCGTCTTTCCGATCGTCGCTGCGGCTGCCGGCTGCAGCGCTGCACTTGCCCTGTTGATCCGCCGATGAAGACTGCCCGCATTCAGTTGTTTCGAGGTCCCGGCCGACCGTTCGAACTGAGCACCGCACCGCTGCCGGAGACCCTCAACGCCGGCGACGTGCTGGTGCGGATTTCTCTGGCCACGATCTGCGGATCGGACCTGCATACGACGGAGGGGCGTCGTTCGGCTCCGTTACCGTGCGTCCTGGGACATGAAGCGGTGGGGCATGTGGTCGCGAGCGCCCGCGAGGGGGTGTCTGCCGGCCAACGCGTGACTTGGACACTGGCCGACTCGTGCGGAGAGTGTGCGCCGTGCACGCGCTGGAGCCTGCCTCAGAAGTGCGAGCATCTGTTCAAGTATGGCCATGCGGCGCTCGACGATGGAACGGGCCTGAACGGCTGCTATGCCGATCACATCGTGCTGAGGCGGGGGACGCAGGTGATGTCGGTTCCGGAGATTCTGTCGGACGCCGTTGCCGCGCCTGCGAACTGCGCGCTGGCGACGATTGTGAACGCACTGGAGGCGCTGCCTGACGCGTGTGACCGCGCCCTGGTGCAGGGGGCGGGGCTCCTGGGGATTTATGCCTGTGCCTGGCTGAAGCATCGCGGCGTGCGCGAGGTGTACTGCACCGATGTGAGTCCGGAGAGGCTGGCGGTCGCAGCGCAGTTTGGTGGAATCCCCGTTGCGGCGGGGGACACGCCGCCGCAGGTGGATCTCGTCCTGGAGGTGACCGGCGTTTCGGCAGTCGTGCCGGCCGGCGTTGCCGCGCTGCGCCCCGGGGGACATTACGTCTGGGCCGGGATGGTGCATCCCCAGACGCAGCTTGAGCTGACGGGGGAAGCCGTTCTGCGGAAGTGTCTGACGGTGCGCGGCGTCCATAATTATGCGCCGCGACACCTGTCCCTGGGGCTCGAATTCCTTGCCCAGAATCTGCACCTCCCGTTCGAACACCTCACGAGTGCGCCCCTGCCGCTTGAGCGTCTCGACGAAGGCTTCGAACTCACGCGCAGCCGCCGGTGGCAGCGCGTCGCCATTCAACCCTGAACCTTTCGATTCCATGCTTTCGCTCCCGAGTTACATCGCCGGCGCCGCTGTTGTCACCGATCGCTGGATCGACGTCTTCAATCCGTGGAACGGGGAGGCCGTCGGCCGGGTGGCGGCAATCGGGAACGATCAGCTGCATGCGGCGATCGAGGCCCATCGTGCGGCCCACGAGCCGCTGACCCGCTACGAACGCGGCCGCATCCTGAACGAGGTGCGCGGGCTTCTGGAGGCCCGTCGTGAGGAACTGGCCCGGCTGATCACTTCCGAATCGGGGCTGTGCCTGCGCGAGACGCGGTACGAGGTGGGCCGGGCATGCGACGTGTTCGCGTTCGCAGCGATGGAGGCACTGCGCGACGATGGGCAGACGTTCTCCTGCGATATCTCGCCGACGGGCAAGGCGCGGAAGATTTTCACGCTGCGGGAGCCCCTGTCGCTCGTCGCCGCCATTACGCCGTTCAACCATCCGCTGAACCAGGTGGCTCACAAGCTGGCGCCGGCGGTGGCGGCGGGCGCGCCGGTCATTCTGAAGCCTTCGGAGAAGACTCCGCTGTCGGCGGTCCGGCTTGTCGAGCTGCTGTACGAGGCGGGATTGCCAGGGTGGATGCTTAGCTGCATCCACGGTGATCTTGATGTGGTGACGCGGCCGATGATCCGCGACGAACGGGTCGATCTCGTGACGTTCACCGGCAGCGCCAGGGTGGGGAAGGAGATTGCGTCGACGGCGGGTTACAAGAAGACCTGCCTCGAACTGGGCGGACATTCGCCGCTGATCGTGCTGGACGACGCCGACCTCGATCTCGCCGCCAGGCTGGCTTGTGAAGGCTGTTTCCGGAACAGCGGGCAGCGCTGCACGGCGGTCCGGCGCGTGATGGTGCAGGAGGGGGTTGTCGAAGAGTTCACGAAGCGTTTCCTGGCGCTGGCGAAGACCTACCTCTGCGGCGATCCGACGAGCGAGGCGGTGCTGGTGGGGACGGTGATCGACGAGGCGGCCGCGGTGGGGCTCGAGCAGGCGGTGCAGGACGCGGTGAATCGGGGCGCGAAACTTCTGCTGGGCGGACAACGCCGTGGCGCCCAACTGCAGCCGACGGTGCTCGCCGACGTTCCTCGCGATTCGACTTTGGGGACCTGCGAATGCTTTGGTCCGATCGCGCCGATCTTCGCGGTGCGCGATCTCGATGACGCCATCGAGTATTCCAATGCGACGCCGTACGGGCTGTCGAGCGGAATCGTCACCCGGAACCTGGACCTGGCGATTCGGGCCGTGAAAGGGATCAAGGCGGGGACGGTGAACGTGAATGAGATTCCGGGTTACCGGCTGGAACTGAGCCCGTTCGGCGGCGTCAAGGACAGCGGACTGGGGATCAAAGAAGGGGTCATCGAGGCGATGAAGTTCATGACGACGGTGAAGACGTTTTCACTGCCGTGGTAGGGTGGCAGGAAGGGGGAGATTTCAGGAGGCTCTCCCCTGGAATCGATCCCCCCGGAACGCAGCCCGGGGGCGTTGATCGCAAACGCCAGGGATTCCGGGATCGCGTACGGGCTCGTTCACAGTGAGGGGGCGACCCTTGACGCCTGCCTGTCGTGGCCGCGTGGCGTCTCTTACAATCACCGTGCGAGGCTTCTTCCTCGTGCTGCTGCGAACGTTCCCCCTCATTTCAAGAATTGTCGGAAGTCATGTCAGTTCCCAAGGTTGTCATCGTCGGGCGTCCCAATGTGGGAAAGAGCTCGGTGATGAACTGGCAGGCGGGCCGACTGGTGTCCGTGGTCGAGCCGACGGCCGGCGTGACGCGGGATCGGGTCACGTACCTGATGCACGCGGGGGAGCGTTACTTCGACCTGGTCGACACGGGGGGCATGGGGGTCGAGGACATGGACGATCTGACCGCCGATGTCGAGCGGCAGATCGAGATCGGGCTGGCCGAGGCGTCACTGATCGTTTTCGTTGTGGACGGCACGGAAGGGGTGACTCCGCTCGACCGGCTGGTGGCCGAACGGCTGCGGAAGATCGACGTCCGGAAGCTGCTGGTCATCAACAAGTGTGACTCGTCGAAGACCGACGCGGAGATTCATCAGTTCGAGGGGCTGGCTCCCGACGCGGAGATGATCCAGACGAGCGTCAAGGCGAACCGCAACCGCAAGGAGCTGCTGCAGACGATCGTGGCGAACCTCCCCACGGCCGAGACGGACGAAGCGGCGTCGGGGGAGCTGCAGGCGGCCGAGCCTGAGATGCGGCTGGCGATCGTGGGCCGGCGGAACGTGGGCAAGAGCACGTTCATCAATGCGCTGGCCAAGACGGAGCGGATGATCGTCAGCGAAGTCGCGGGGACGACGCGGGACATGGTCGACGTGCGGTTCGAGCTGGATGAGAAGTCGTTCATCGCCATCGACACGCCGGGCGTCCGTAAGCGGAAGAGCCTCGCGAACGACATGGAATACTACGGGTTCGTCCGGGCACAGAAGAGCATCCGCCGGGCGGACATGGTGCTGATGTTTTTCGATGCCGTGGAGACGATTTCGCGCGTCGACATGAAGCTGGTGGACGACATCCAGTCGCAGGACAAGCCGTGCATTTTCGTGGTCAACAAATGGGACCTGGGCCTTGAGAAGGGGATGACCTCGGAGAAGTGGGCGGAATACCTGGCCAAGACCTTCAGCATGATGAAGTACGTGCCGGTGGCGTTTGTTACGGCCAAAGACAGCCGGAACATCAAGCAGCTGGTCAACCTGTCGCAGTCGATTTTCAAACAGTCGCGCACACGGGTGAGCACGCCGCGGCTGAACAAGGCGCTGCAGAAGGCGATTGAACGAAATCCACCGGCATCGAAGAACGGCAAGCGGCTGAAGATTTTCTACGCGACGCAGGTTTCGACGCAGCCGCCGACGATCGTCGTCAAAACGAACGATCCCACGCTGCTGAACGAAGGGTGGAAGCGGTACCTGCTGAGCTCGCTGAGGGAGCAGCTGCCGTTCAAGGAGATTCCGATCCGGCTGTACTTCCGCGGACGGTCTGAAAAGGACGACCCGGACGAGAAGCCCAAGAAGCAGAAGCGGGGCGGCAAGAAGATCGCGAAACGCAAGTCCCGCAAGGCGAACACGATTATCGACAAGACGGGATCGTCATCGGACTGATGACGAGTGCGCCGTTCCACCAGTTCCTGTGGTCCTGCCGAGTGCCGACGATGCCTGACTGCGTGACCGGACAGATTTCCCGCCGAACGTTTCTCGCCGGAGCGGCGGCCGCCCTGGCAACCCCGATGCTGCAGGGAGCGGATTCCGTGAAGCTCGACGGTTATGTGGATGCGCACTCGCATATCTGGACGGACGACGTGGTGAAGTACCCGCTCGTCGACAACCAGCCGGCGTCCAATCTGATTCCCCGGACGTTCACGGCGGACGAGCTGCTCGCGATTGCGCGGCCGGTGGGCGTTTCCCGGGTCGTCCTGATTCAGCACAAGCCGTATTTCGGAGTCGACAACAGCTACCTGGCGGATGTGATGGCGGCGTATCCTGGCGTGTTCTCGGGGGTGGCGTGCGTGGCCGCGGAGAAACCGAACCCGGATGCCGAGATGGTACGGCTCAAGAAGCAGGGCTTTCGCGGGTTCCGGATCCGCCCGGGTGAGGGGGCGGCAGAGAAGTGGATCGACAGTCCAGGGATCAACGCCATGTGGGCGACAGCCGCCAAGGAGAATCTCGCGATCTGTCCGTTGATCGGGGCGGAGGACATCGCGCAGGTGGTGGAGATGTGCGGGAAGTATCCGGACACGACGGTCGTCGTCGATCACCTGGCGCGGGTCGGGATGACCGGGGACTTTCCTGAGCCGGATGTGCAGCGACTCCTGGGGCTGGCGAAGCGGCCGAAAGTTCATGTCAAGGTTTCGGCGTTTTACTTTCTGGGCAAGAAGAAGCCGCCCTATCGCGACCTGGTTCCGTTGATCCGGCGGGTGTACGACGCGTTCGGAGCGTCGCGGCTGATGTGGGGCAGCGACTGCCCTTACCAGCTGGGAGGCGGGAACAACTACCCGGCCTCGGTGGAACTCATCGAGAAAGGCCTCGATTTTCTTTCCGCGCCCGACCGGGAGTCGCTGCTGAAGGGGACGGCCACGAAAGTGTTCTTCAGCTGAGCGAAATCCGGCGTCACAGGGCGGTCGCGTTGGGGGGGACAGTGCCTCGCCCTGCGGGTGAATGGACGTTTGCGGGGGCCTCGACAAGTTCAGAACGGAATGGATGGGATGTTTCAGTATCAGGGACGGACGGCGCTGGTGACGGGCGCTTCGGCGGGAATCGGGAAGGCCTTCGCGCGCGAACTGGCGGCGCGAGGCATGTCGCTCGTCCTGGTGGCCCGCGCGGAGCAGGCGCTAGAGGAGCTGGCGGCCGATCTGAAGCAGCGGCATGGCGTGGCCGTTCACGTGGTGCCGGCCGATCTGAGCCAGGCGGAGGCCATGTCGAAAATCGCGAGCGCCGTTTCGGATCGGGGCCTGGCGATCGATCTGCTGGTTAACAACGCCGGGTTCATGACGCATGGAGCGTTTGAAACGCTGGATGCAGACCGCGAGCAGGCGGAGATCATGGTGAACGTGGCGGCCGTGGTGGGGCTGACGCGGGCCTTTATGCCCGGGATGCTGGAGCGGCAGAACGGAGGCGTGATCAATGTGGCGTCGGTGGCGGGTTTTCAGCCGATTCCCTACCTGGCGGTGTATGCGGCGAGCAAGGCCTTCGTGATCTCGTTTTCGGTCGCCCTGTGGGAGGAGTGCAGGGGCCGGAACGTGTGCGTGATGGGCCTTTGCCCGGGGACGACGGCGACGGAGCTGTTCGAGCGCGCGTCGGCGAAAGAAGCGGCGCTTGGAACGCCGCGGTCGGCGGATCAGGTGGTCACGACGGCACTTCGGGGACTCGATCGGCGGCGGAGCCTGATCGTGGACGGGCTGAAGAACTCGCTGCTCAGTCATGGGCCGCGCCTGATTCCCCGCTGGTTTGCGGCCCGCTGTGCGGGTCAGACGGTCCGCCCGCGTCCGTGAGGGGGCGCTGTGCAGGCGAGGCTGTCGTTACCACAAGACGCCCCGTTGCTGGTACGTTATTGCGCCGTTGTGCTTCCTGAGCACCGCATTCGACAGGCCGACGAGTCGACGATGATCGCCCGGGACCGGGAGGCGTCCTTTTGGATGGTTCCACGGCGCGGCCGTCCATGAAGCAGATTGCCCGGCCCAGGACCGTCCGGTCCAGGCGCCCGCGTAGGCCGAGCAACTGCGTTCTTACGTGAGAGTTTTGAGCAGGATTGAGATGGATAGTGCATTGACCGCAGGCATTCGTGGGGTCGCCGTTGCTTCGCCCGTAGAAATCGAGACGCTCCGCGCGACGGCGGAGGCGCTTCTGAGCCGGCCGAACCTGGCCGCCCGCCGGCATCCGGCCGACCGGCGGATCGAAGGCTTTCTGAATACGCACTTCGCCGACCTTGTGGGGGACTCGCCGCTGCGTGTCCCGGATGCGTTCGCGCTGCCGAAATACGGGGTGGCCCGCGAGCTTTCGATCCCGGCGCGGCATCAGTCCTATCGCAATGAGTATGTGACCTCTTACCGGGTGCGGAACGGGGTGCTGCACAACCCGCGGAGCGACCGCCGAACCACCCAGGGGACGTTTCACGTCTGTGAAGGGGGACTGCCGATTCCGGGGGACAAGAAATCGGTCCCGCGGGCGACGTTCGTGGCGCTGTTCCGGCATGCGCTCAATGCTCCGCAGGACCTCCTGGAGGTTCCGCTGACGTCGGATTCCCCGCAGCCGGTGAACGCGTTTCTGTCGCTGCTTCTGCGGCCGATCGTGTGCCCGGAAGTGCCGGGCGTGACGTGCGAAAAGAGCATGGAGGTGCGGTTCTTCGCACCGGGAGGATTGGCGAGCAACCTCGATTTCGTGGAGTCGATTTTCGGGAATCCGGGCGATCCGTGGCTTGCGGAAAGTGACGCGGCCCTGGACGTCGAACACTGGACGGGGCACAGCGGCGGCGTGATCCTCGCGCCGCATCTGACGCAGCTTCGGAAGGACGAACTCGGCCTGCCGCAGTGGGACAAAGCGACCGACCGCCAGAGGCAGGACGGGATGTGCTGGCGCGAGCCGGGCGAGCTCTACAACGAAGGCCAGGCGTTCAAGGTGACGTGCCGGGACGCCACGGGCGTGATCGTGACGATCATCGCCGATAACTACTTCGGCTACTGCAAGAAGGAAGTCAAAACGCAGATCTCGTACGCAGCGAATCTGCTGGGCAACGTTGAAGAAGAGCATGCCGGCGGGGCGCTGGCATTTCCGAAGTACAATCTCGGATCGAGCTTCGACGCCATGGAGTTTCGCGGAGCCAGCCAGCGGACACTGGAGGACATCCTGCGGGTGGATGGCGAGTCGTTGACGATCCGCGCTGAAGGGTACGCGATCGACAAGGAGTGCCCGCAGCTCGTTTACGTCCCTCACGATGCAAGAGCGAGCGTTGCCCGCCTGCAGTTCTGGTGGACGCGCAATGATCGGGAGATCGCGATCCCGCTGCGTCCGGGGAACACGTATATCACGCCGTCGGGGTACAAGGTGCATCTCGGGAAGCATCCCAGCACCGGGGCGTGGCGTCTCTTCGGCACCGTGGCGGAGGGATTGTTCTGTCACAAGCCGTGCACGGTCTCCGGAGGAGGCAAGAGCGAGATCTCCAAGAGCCTGCAGGATTACATCCAGTACGGCCCGATCCTGGTGTCCAACTTCGAAAAGGACATGAACTTTGTCGAGCAGATCCTGACGCGCGAGTACTCGAACCGCTGGGCGCCGGAACACCTGGCTGATTATTCCAATCGGCCCAGCCGTTCGCCGCTGAGCCCGCAGCGTTCGCTGGGAAGCGTGATCAAACTGCTGACTCCGGCGGACGAATACTCCGAGTCGTACAACGCGTGGCTGAAGTCGATTCCGGATTACATTTTTCCGATCGTCTACCTGATCAAGGCGATCAATATGACCCAGGGGGACGGCGACTGGCGGTCACTGTTCAGCGTCGACTCGATCAACGGCCGGCCGGGGCATGAGCTCAAGGGGATGGGACGCCGGCTGGCGGGAAGCTACCTGCGGGTAGGGGTGCTGCCGAAGCATGGCTGGCGGACCTTCAAGCTGCGGCAGGATTTTTCCCCGGCCGTCAAAGTGCAGACGGAAGACGACATCACCGCCTCGCTCGTCGTGCCGGCCCACCAACTGCAGAACCTGGCGGCAGGCTCGTCGCCGGACAGTTCCAAGTTTTCGGTGAACTGTGAGTACCGGCTGTTCCAGCGGCCGGATGACGCAATCTATCCGGGGCTCGACCGCCAGACGGAACTCGACATGTCGCGTCCCGACAATTTCGTTTCCAACTACGAGCCGCTGGGGCCGGAGAAGGTGCAGGAACTCGTCGACCGTGTGACGGAGTTCGACAAGTTCACGCCTCCCATGCGCGACCTGCTCCTCAAGGCCGCGGGGAAGGAGACGGCTGTCTGCTCGGCGTACCCGAGGCTGGTGGAGGGCAAACCGAGCAAGAATCCGAGGTATCTGCAGATCCGTCCAGACCTGCAGCGGCCCGAAGTCCGCTACATCGCCGAACGCGGGATGCGGCTGGCCCGCGGCATCGGAGCGGCGGATCCGCTGCCGATCCCGGTCGGGGCGGTGCTGATCGGGCGTCGCAACAATCCTCCTGATCGCGAGGCGGGAATCCGCCCGCTGGCGGTATACAACCCGATCCACTACCAGGAGCTGCCCGAGTTTTTCATGGACGTCATCTGCTCGCTGACGGGCAAGAGTCCATCGACAACCGGGGCCGGTTCGGAAGGGGCACTGACGAAAGGGCCGTTCAACGCGCTGCGGACAATCATTGATCTCAACGCGGCGCTGGTGTCGTACATCCTGACGGGACTCGGCGGATTTTCGACAGCCGCGGGCTATGTCGGGCCGGACAAGCGGGTCGATCACGACATCAGCCTGCTCGTGCCGGAAATCTGGTGCCGGATGAACGCGAGCGAGCGCGACCCGGCTTTCCTGATCGCCGAAGGTCACCTGGAGGCGGTTCAGGATTTCGAACATGGCGGCCGAACGATCCTGGCGAGCCGGCTGGGCTATCGCATCACGCCGAAGTTCGTGCGCACGTTCTTCGGCCGGATCTTCGACCATCCGGACAGGGTGTTCGACGAGGCGTACCTGCGTCCCGAAACACAGGACATGGAGGCGTTTGTCGACGGCATGAGCAATATTACCGAGGCGCAGGAGCGGGTCGCCCAACAGGCGTTTTCGGACGGCTCGATCGACGAGGCGTGCCCGCCGCTGAAGGCGCTGCTGGCGATCATGGCGCATGGCTCGTATGAAGGGATGGACGCGCACCACCCGGCGGTGCGGGCTCTGTTCACGCGCGAGGCGCTCGAAGCGAGCGACTGGTACAAGGATCGCCTCGCCGCCAAGCAGCGGGTCGACGTGAACCTGTGGCGGCGGCATGTGGCGTCGCTGGAGAACTGGCTCGCGGAGAATGCCCGCGCGGACAACGCGCTCATCGCGAAGATCCGTTCGCGTCAGGAACTGGCGGCTCGGGAACTGGAGATCGTTCGATCGGCCGGCTACCTGGCGAGCCTGGAGGGAACACTGGGAGTTCAGCCGAGTCTCAGTCCGTAAGCGGGCGACCGGCCGTTGGCGTTGGCCAGTCGCCGCGCGGCGCTGCGATCACGGCTTCCCGGGATCAAACCAGGCGTTGCGGACCTGTCCTCTGAACTGGCCACGTGGCCCGTCGCCGAGCTTGAGTTCCAGTCCCCCGGTCTTGAGGCCGAGGGGCGGCGCGTCGGACTCGGCGACTTTGCGTCCGTCGACGAAGATCCGGAGTCGACCGGATTTCCGCTGCGCAACGACGTCATGCCAGCCGGGGCCAAGTTCCCGGTCGTCGGTGACAAGATGGCCGGCCGACATCGACCAGACGTTTCCGGAGGGGAGGGTGGTCGAGAAGAGCCGGCCCTGAAACGTGGCCATCGTCCAGACGCGGCGGAAGCGGACGTCAGGCGTCTGGTCAATCTGCTTCAGAAGCGTCCAGTCGGTTGCCCCGGCATACCGGTAGACCTGTCCGCCGGGGAGCGTGCCTGCGTAGAAGCTGCCATTGTGAATGAGCATGGCCATGACTTCCTGCTCGTTGCCGAGGCGGCCGCAATCGGTCCATCGGTTTCCGTCGTCCAGCCGATAGACCTTGCCGGCGGGCCAGGTGCTGACGTGGAGAGCATTCTGATACGTGACGAACGAATAGGTCTGGGTAATGTCGGCGGCCACGAGTCCCAGGTCGGTCCAGGAGGTCCCATCGAACCGATAGACCGCGCCAGAGTCGTAGCTTCCCGCATAGAGAGCACCGTCATGGACGACCATCGACTCGACGCGACGAGAGTCGGGTGTGAGGATGGGAGTCCAGTCCGTCCCGCCGTCATACCGGAAGAATCCGGCCGGCTTGTAGAGCGATGACGCGTAGAGCTTCCCGCCGTAGGTGACGAAGCCTGCAATGGCTTCCGTCGGCGCGAGGTCGCCGACCAGTTCCCAATCGTCGTCGTCGGTGAGACGAAAGACCTTGCCGCCAAATGCGGGATTCTGCGACTCAGCGAGGCTCGATCCGGCGAGGCGATACTTCCCGGTCCCGGCGTACAGTGATCCATTGAACGCCGCGAGAGCGGTGACGGAATTCGATCCATCGAGTGGTTTCAGCGCCTGCCAGCGCCCTGGCCCCAGGTAGCGATAGACCTTCCCGACCGAATCGTCCCCCACTTCGCAGGTTCCGACGTAGAGCTGTCCCCCGTGGACTGCGATGGAGAACCCGAGGATCGCAGATCCCGGACGGCCTTCGTTCTTCCACTCGGGTTCGGTTCCGGCATCGATGCCGAACTGCAACTGCCGCCAGTTGGGCTGGCTGGTCGTCACGCCCGTGTTGTTTCGCAGTCCCAGAGTGAAGCCGTGGCGCGTCCGGGCATCCCACAAGCTGACGAGATCCCCCAGATCGTGCGTGCCGGTCGACTCGGTTTCAAACGACAGTCCCACTGCGAAATCGGCCTGGCCCAGGTCGTCCCTGATGGTCACCGGGGCGATCGTCTGCCTGCCATCGAGACTGCGGGCTTCATTGCCGACCAGACGAATCGCTTGGGACGAGGGAACAGGAATGTCGTCGGCCGCGTTGGCCGGGAATGACCCGGCCGACAACGCGAGCGCGCCACAGAGCGGAACGACTTTTCGCAATCCTGACTGGATCACGGACCTCAGCAGATCTCCCACGGACTCGAGCATCACGTTCTCCGACAGTCGACACATCTGACGCGCGCGGGGTCAGTTGTAGTTGACCCGGACCGCAGGTGGGAATCTGCAGGAGCGAATTCGCGACCTGATTGCCGACGAAGTGAAGGAGGCCGTTGAGAGCGCAGCGAAGCCGTGTTGACGGACTGCCGGACCCGGAAGTGTTTCGGGAGGCTTGAGTTCCGGAGAGTAAGGGGCCCCTCGTCGTTCCAGCGAAACCGGCGGCGACCACCAGTGCAATGGATTCCCCGGACGGCTGATGGGGACCAGCATGAATCCGGGCCCCAGTGGATGACCGAAGCCGGCGATCCTGCGGATCGCCGGCTTCGATGATGGGACGACGACGTTCTCGCAACGTCGTCCAACGCCGCAGTCGCGACGTGCATGACCACGTGATGAACGACGGCCTCAGCTGGTCGCGACCCGCCGGCCGAGGCGTTCTTCACAAGGCGCGACGCCTCAGATCGCCTCGGAACCGCTTTCACCCGTGCGGATGCGGATCACCTGCTCAAGCGGCGTGATGAAGATTTTGCCGTCGCCGACTTTGCCTGTCCGGGCCGACGACGAAATGATCTCGATCGCGTTCGCCAGGTCCGCGTCGTTCACGACCACTTCCAGCTTCACTTTCGGCAGGAAATCGACCGTGTACTCCGCGCCGCGGTACTGCTCCTTGTGACCCCGCTGCCGCCCGAAACCACGGACTTCCGAGACCGTCAGGCCGACGATCCCCTTGGCCGTCAGGGCGTTCTTCACGTCTTCCAGCTTGTAGTGGCGAACCACCGCTTCGATCTTCTTCATGTCGAACACTCGGGGAAATTGGGTGAACGTATTCCGCCAGGCGGCCGGCGCGGCCGCATGCGGGCGGATTTCGTTGGAACAACTACAGCGACTCGGCCCCGGTTTCGCCGGTGCGGATGCGGATCGTCTGTGCCAGGTCGGAGACGAAGATCTTGCCGTCGCCGATCTGCCCGGTGCGGGCCGCCTTGATGATCGTGTCGAGGATCGACTGCAGTTCGCTGTCGTCGACGACCACTTCCAGCTTCACCTTGGGCAGGAAGTCGACCGTGTATTCGGCGCCGCGGTACTGCTCCTTGTGTCCCTTCTGGCGGCCGAAGCCGCGGACTTCACTGACGGTCATGCCGTTGATGCCGGCGGCCGTGAGCGCGTCCTTCACTTCCTCAAGCTTGAAATGCCGGATCACGGCTTCAATTTTCTTCATGGCAAAGCCTTTCTCGTGCTTCGGGCGAATCGAATTCGACGGTCAGCGGTCTGGATGTTCGGGATCCGTTTCCCGCTCGAGTTCGACCTCATCGATTTCGCCAAACTGGCGAAGCTTTTTGAGGAGTGTGTTGCGATTAATTCCCAGTCTGGCCGCGGCGCGGCTTTTGACGCGGTCGCATTTCTTGTAGATGTCGGTGATGAGCTGACGTTCGACGCGGCCGACAATCTGCTCGAGCATATTGTGGGCCAGCGGTCCGGCGTCGCGAAGTTCCTGTTCGATGGCCGCCTCGAGCTGCGACGGGGAGTCCTGCATCCCGAGGTCCCGGTTCGAGGATTTCGCCTCATCGCCGAGGACGGTCAGCAGGATTCGTCCGGCCTGCTCATCAGACACAACGACTTCGATTCGCGTCTCCCCTTTTTCCAGTGACGGGAACGCGGTGTCCGCGGTCAAAGTCACCGGGCCGGCGTCTCCACGACGGGCGGCCACCTCGGATTGTCCGTCGTCCTGGAACGGGATGACGATGGCAATAACTCGCTTCATGCCGTGATCGACCGAAAGATCCGCGGAGTGGAAAACGCTGGTCGGAATCGTCCGGCGCCTGGCAGCAATTTGGCGTCGGGACGATCGAGGGGCGCCACCGAGTCGATGACGCCTTCAATCGAGCAGTGGGATCGCGACCGCCAGACGCCGACGGGAGACGTGCGGCGTCCGGCAGTTGCGCCCTGGAGTTACTTCGGATCGAGGCCGTAAGCCATCTGGCCGTGTTCGACCATATCGAGGCCTTCGATTTCTTCTTCCGGCGGGACGCGGAGAAGTCCAATGGCCTTCAGGAACAAGAAGACGATCATCATGGTGACGAAGGCCCAGACTGTGCAGGCCAGCGTTCCCTTGATCTGGACCATCAGGTCCTTGCCTTCACCAAAGATGCCGGTGGCGATTCCGCCCCAGACACCGCAGACGCCGTGCACCGGGAAGGCGCCGACCGGGTCGTCGATCTTGAACTTGTCGAGAGCGACGACTGCGAGGAGGCAAAGGACGCCGGCGACGGCGCCGATGATCAGTGCTTCCTGGTTGGTGATCACATCGGCGTTGGCGGTCACGCCGACGAGTCCGGCGAGGATTCCGTTGAGTGCGAGTGTGAGATCAGGCTTCTTGAACATGACCCAGCTGAGAAGCATTCCAGAGAGGCCACCGGCGCAGGCGCCGAGGGTGGTGTTCACCGCGACCGTCATGACGAGTCCGGTGTTGGCCGCTCCCGAGAAGGCGAGGACGCTCCCCGGGTTGAACCCGTACCAGCCGATCATGAGGATGAACACACCGAGGCAGGCGTAGGCGAGGTTATGGCCGGGCCAGGGGACCGACTTGCCTTCGGCGTTGTAACGGCCGAGCCTGGGGCCGAGGACCATGGCGCCTGCAAGACCGGCAAATCCACCGACTGCGTGGACGAGGATCGATCCGGCGAAGTCGTGGAAGCCGGCTTCGGCGAGCCATCCGCCGCCCCATTTCCACATGCCGCTGATGGGGTAAACGAGCGCAGTGATGATGCAGGTGTAGATCAGGTAGCCGATGAACTTCATGCGTCCGGCGACAGCGCCGGAGACGATGGTGGCGGTGGTGGCGCAGAACGCGGCCTGGAACAGGAAGTCGGCCTGGGGATGCAGCTTGCGCAGGGCGCCGCTGGCGAAGCCGCCGTGAATATCTTCGGCAGTCACTTCCGCGGCGAAGTTGGGCTGTGCATAGCCGAAGTACTTCCCGGCGTAGTCGCCGCCGGGATACATGAGGGCATAGCCGATGAAGAAGTAGAGAAGCACGCCGACGCAGAAATCGATCGTGTTCTTGAAGAGGATGTTGACGGTGTTCTTGGCGGAGTTGAGTCCGGATTCCACGAGGGCGAAGCCGGCCTGCATGAAGATGACGAGGACCGCGCAGAGGAACAGCAGGAGGTTGTCGACCGAATAGGCCAGCGTTTCGTTATCGGGGATGTCGAAGGTCGGGGCCGGCGTCTCTGCGGCAGGCGCTGCCGCGGCGGCGGCATCCTGTGCCCAGGCGGTCGAAGTATGTCCGATGGCGACAGACCCGATCGCCGCCAAGCAAAGCCCCATGAGAACCCAACGCTTCATGATGAATGTCCCTCTCTGGTGAACGAAAGTCATCAACTGAGAATTCGAAGTCGCGCGACGCTCGCGGACAGAGTGTTTCCAACCGTGGAGGGAGAATGGGCCGACGATCCATCGACGAACCCGTCAGGCAACGACGACATCCGTGTGGCGAGAGATGCCGCCGGGAGGGGTGGCGTCGCGCGCAGGGAGGTCGCAGAAGCTGCAGAAAGAGCTGAAGAACCCCGGCCTTGAAGTCAGGCGAGGAAGAGCATGCTTGCCTTGCAAGCTGGCAGTCCGCTGAAGCACGCCTCGAAGACGCCCCTCAGTTGACCACCTCGATCCCTTTGCTGTCGATGCCGTCGCACGGATGAGCGGCCGCGCGGCGTAGATGTTCAGATGCGCGACATGCTAGCGGCGCGGGCGTCGATCGCCTAAGAATCTCTTTGATATGCGATCCATAACCAAAAGTGATCCGTTCCGCCTTCTGCGGCAGGTGAACCTCAATCACCTGCTGTATTTCTGGGCGGTGGGGCAAACCGGCAGCGTCACGGCCGCAGCGGCGCGGCTGGGCATTTCTCAGCCAGGCGTCACCAAGCAGTTGAGGCTGCTTGAACACCGTCTTGGGGCGCGCCTGTTCGAACGGGAAGCGCGGGGTGTCCGGCTGACGGAGCACGGCCTGGTCGCGATGCGGTACGCGGAGGAGGTGATCGGCGTCTGCACGGAACTTGTTCGCAATGTCCCATTGCAGGGTGCAAAGACGCAGCGGCCGATCACCGCGGGGACCGCAGACGGAGTGCCGAAGATCGTGATCCGGGCGCTGCTCCAGCCGTTGATGGCCGGGCCGGACTCACCGCGGGTGGTGTGCAAGGAGTGGCGAATTGACCACCTGCTGAGCGAGTTGTCGCTGCACCGCCTGGACTTGGTGATCAGCGATTCGCCGCTGCCCGAGTCGGGTCAACACTCGCTCAGCAGCTTCACGGCGATGTCTTCTCCGGTGGATCTCTACGCGGCGCCGCGGGTGGCGCGGAAGTTCAAGAAGGGCTTTCCGGGTTCGCTGGCCAACGCGCCGATGCTGATGCCGGCCGAAGGGACGTCGCCGAGGGCCGCGCTGGACCGCTGGTTTGCCCTGCACCGGACGCGTCCACGAATTGCTGCCGAGGCCGAGGATCGTTCGCTCCTGCATCATTTTGCGGAGTCGGAACTGGGAATCGTGCCGGTCGCGTCCATCACCGCCGCGGACGTCATGCGGCAATTCGGCCTGGTTCGAATCGGGAGTCTGCCGAACGTCCGTGAGGAGTACTACCTCATTACGGTCGCCCGGCAGAACGAGCATCCCGCCCTGTCGAAGCTGCGAAAGGATCTGGCCGAGTCCGCGCTTCGGCGACGTTCCCGGCGTTGAGGCCTCCGGCTTGGTCCCCGGCAATGGGCCCGGAGATCGTCAATAGACAGCCGGCTCGTGCTCTGGGGCTTTCGATTCGAGCGTCGCCGGATGGTGCGAGGAGGGGCGGGGCGCGAGTGCTTCCTGCCGAGTTTTCCAGAAGAACGCGGATGCCTTTCTCAGGACGACATAGAACGCTGGCGTCAGGAACAGGCCGAAGATCGTCACTCCGAGCATGCCGCTGAAGACCGTTGTTCCGAGGACCTGCCGCATCTCAAAGCCGGGGCCCACGGCCCGTGCGAGCGGGACGACGCCGAGAATGAAGGCGAAGGAGGTCATGATGATGGGCCGCAGTCTCATCCGGCAGGCTTCCACGGCCGCCTGGAAACTTGTGAGCCCTTCCTTCTCCTGCTGCTTGGCGAACTCGACGATCAACACCGCGTTCTTGGCTGCGAGGCCAATCAGCACGACGAAGCTGATCTGGGTGATGAGGTTGTTGTCCATGCCCCGCAACCAGACGCCTCCGAGCGCAAAGGGGAGGCAGATCGGGGCAATCAGGATGATCGCGAGGGGAAGCGACCAGCTTTCATATTCCGCGGAATGGACGAGGAACACGAACAGCACACACAGCGGGAAGATGTACAGGGCGGTGTTTCCGGCGAGCTGTTCCTGAAACGCGATGTCGGTCCATTCGATGGTCATGCCCTGGGGCAGCACCGTCGCGGCGAGGCGCTCGATCGTCCGGATCGCCTGGCCCGAGCTGTAGCCCGGCGCCGTATCCCCCTGAACTTCCGAGGAGGGGTACATGTTGTAGCGCACGACGCGGTCGGGGCCGGTTTCCCAGCGGACATCGACCACAGACCCCAGCGGGACCATTTCGCCGGTGGACGTCCGTGTTTTCAGTTCCGTGATGTCATCTGCCGCGTCGCGGAAGGAGGCCTCCGCTTGCGCCCGGACCTGGAACGTCCGGCCGTAGAGATTGAAGTCGTTGACGTATGAGGATCCGAGGTTGGCCTGCAGGGCGTCGAAGACGTTCGTCAGCGGCACGTTCAGCATCTGAGCTTTCACACGGTCGACGTCGGCGAACAGCTGCGGAGTCGAGGCTCCATAGATGGTGAAGACTCCCGCCAGGGCGGGCTCCTTCTGGGCCGCAGCGATCAGCTCCTGTGTGGCCTGCTGCAGGGCCTGGGCGCCGTGGCCCGCCCGATCCTGGATCACGAACTTGTATCCGCCGGAGTTCCCGAGGCCCTGAACGGGTGGAGCAGGGATGACGAAGATGTTGGCGTCGGGGATCTCCATGAGGGCCTGCTGGATCGCGTCCAGTTCGTTCAGGATGTTGGGCTGGTCGTTCGGGTTCTTCCGTTCATCGGGCAATGGAGGGCCAAAGAAGACGACCGCGGCGGCGGGATTGGCCGAGCGTGCGGCTCCGGAGAACCCAACGAACTCCACCGTGTGGCCGACGACAGGGTTTTTCCGGATGATCTCGCTGACCCGGCGGACGACGGCATCAGTCCGCTCGAGCGAGGCCCCATCAGGGAGCTGGATGACGGTAATCAGGTAGCCTTTGTCCTGCCGCGGAATGAACCCGCTGGGCACCGTCTGAAAGCCGACGCCGGTCAGGCCGATGAGGAACGCGTAGAGCAGCAAGGGCAACGCCAGCCGGCGCAGAAGCCAGCCTACGCTGCGCGCGTATCCGTTGCTGACGCGGTCGAAGAAGCGGTTGAAGCCGCGGAAGAACCAGCCGAACAGGAAATCCCAGGCACGCCCGAACCAGTCTTTGGGAGCCCCTTTGGGCTGCAACAGGATGGCGCATAGCGCGGGACTCAAGGTGAGGGAGACCATGGCCGACAACAGTGTGGACACGGCGATCGTCAGCGCGAACTGTCGGTAGAACTGCCCGCTGATTCCGGAAATGAAGGCCGTGGGAACGAAGACCGCGGACAAGCCGACCGCGATGGCGATGACGGCGGCCGTCACTTCATCCATCGCCTTGTGGGCGGCCTGACGTGGCGAGAGCCCGGCATGGATGTGACGCTCGACGTTTTCGACCACGACGATCGCATCGTCGACGACAATTCCGATGGCGAGGACGAGTCCGAACAGCGACAGCATGTTCAGCGAGAAGCCAAAGGCCGCCATGGCGGCGAACGTCCCGACAAGCGAAACGGGGATTGCGATCAATGGAATGAGCGTGGCCCGCCAGTTCTGCAGGAACACGAGCACCACGATGACTACGAGGATCGCCGCCTCGTAGAGCGTGTGAATGACGGAGTCGATCGATTCACGGACGAACACCGTCGGGTTGTAGGCGATCCGGTAGGTGAGTCCCTCGGGGAAGCTTTTTGAGAGGCGTTCGATCGTCTTCTGGAGTTCTGCGGCGGTGGCGAGCGCGTTGGAACCGGGCAACTGGAAGATGGCCATGCCGACGCCGACTTCGCCGTCGACATAGCTGTTGATCGAATAGTCGCGTGCCCCCAGCTCGATGCGGGCCACATCGCTGACACGCACGGTTCGTCCGTCGTCGCCCGTCTTGACGACCATTTCGGCGAATTGCCCGGGCTCGATCAGCCGTCCCAGGGTCTTGACGGTCAACTGAAAATCGCCGACGCCAGTCTGGGGGGGCTGACCGATGACGCCGCTGGCGACCTGCAGGTTCTGCGACTGCATGGCCTGCACGACGTCGGCCGGCGTCAACGACAGATGGGAGAGTTTTTCCGGATCGAGCCAGACCCGCATGCTGTATTCGCGGAGCCCTGGCGACGTGATGCTTCCGACGCCTTCCACGCGCGACAGCGCATCACGGACCTGGATCAGTGCGTAGTTGCTGAGATACAGCTGGTCGTAGCGTTTATCCGGCGAGACCAGGTGGATGACCATCAGGATGTCGGGGGACGACTTCAGCGTCGTGACGCCGAGACGCCGGACCTCTTCCGGCAACCGCGATTCGGCCGTCGCAACGCGGTTCTGAACGAGGACCTGGGCGTCGTCGAGATTCGTTCCCAGCTTGAAGGTGACGGTCAGTTCCATCTGGCCGTCGGTCGTGCTCTGCGACGACATGTAGAGCATGTTTTCGACGCCGTTGACTTCCTGCTCGATCGGCGTGGCGACGGTGTCCGCGATCACTTCGGGCGACGCGCCGGGATAGCTGGCGCGGACCACCACGGTGGGGGGGACGATGTCGGGATATTGTGCGGCCGGCAGAGCCAGGTAGGAGATGGCGCCGAAGATAGTCAGAACGATCGAGATGACCGTCGCGAAGATCGGCCGGTCGATAAAGAAATGGGCAACCTTCATGGCGTCACCTCGTTCTCCGTCGCGACGTCGGCCGGGAGTTGTCCGGTCACCAGGGCGCCCGTGGGAACCGTCGCGACCGGTCCGTTGTCGCCGTCGCCTGTCTCGGGTGCCGGCTTGCTGCGATACGATTGAAGCCACTGGTCGCGGGGAACGGGCCGGGCGTCCATGGGCAGGCCGTCATCGAGGGCGACCGTATCCTCGACGGTGGCTTTCACGACGGCGCCGGGCTGCACCCTCTGGAGGCCACGGAGCACGATCTGCTCTTCGCCGGTGAGGCCTTCGCGGACAATCCGCAGACCTTGAGCCCGTTTGCCAATCGCGATCTTCCGGCGCTGGACGGTGTCGTTGTCATCGAGGACGTAGACATATTTTTCCGACTGGTCGGTGGCGATGGCCGAATCGGGAATGAGGATCGCGTCGTAGCGTGCGCTGCCGGGAATGCGCACCTTCCCGAAGAGGCCAGGAGTGAGCTGGAAGTCCGGGTTCGTCAGGATGACACGGCCACGCATCGTGGCCGTCCGCCGATTCATGCGGTTGTCGAGGAAATCGAGCTGTCCGGAATGCGGGAAGCCTTTGTGCTCGTCGGCCAGACGGACATAGGCGGGCAGGCGGCTCTCGCGAATGCTGGCGATGGCTCCCGAATCGGAGAGCCTCATATACCGCAGGTACGACTGCTCGTCGGCGTCGAAGTCGACGTGAATCGGGTCGAGGGAGACGATCGTCGTCAGTAACGTCGCCTGCTCGGAGCCTCCGCTGATCAGATTTCCATCGGTGACGGCTCGTGCGCCGACGCGTCCTGAAACCGGGGCCCGCACCTCGGTGTATTCCAGATTCAGCCGGGAGGCAGCGAGTCGGGCCTGGGCCGCACGGTTGTCGGCCTCTGCGGTGACGACGGCGGACTTCGCCAGCGCCACGCGGGCGGCTTTCACATCGAGGTCAGCGACCGCCTGTTTGAAGCCGGACTCCCGGACATCCATCTGTTCCTGGGTCACCGCGTTGCTGACAACCAGACGTCGGCCTCGTTCCAGGTTCTTTGTCGCCAGTTCCTGCTGCGATTCTGCGGAGCGGACTTCGGCTTCTGCCTGAACGAGCTGTGCGCGGGCCTCGTGGGCACGGGCTTCCGCGCCTTCCAGATCGGCCTCGGCGAGTTCCACTGCGATTCGAAACGGGCGCTGATCGAGAATCGCCAGGAGATCGCCCTCCTGGACAATCTGCCCTTCGACGAAGTGCGTCGACTCAAGATGCCCGCTGACGCGCGCCCGAACTTCGACTTCTTCGATGGCGTCGATCCGGCCGACGTATTCATCCCATTCAACGATCGATGTCCGAACCGGCCTGGTGGCTGTGACCGCAATGGGTTGGGGAGGCGGGACTTCCGGGGGCTTCGAACAACCGGCGATCAGGCCGAGCAGTCCCGAGGCCACAATCCGTTGGACAGAAATCCTGGGAATCGCACTCATAGTTCACCGCATCCTGAAGTGTTTTCCGGCGAGCATCTGCAGGGGTGTCTACCTGTCAAATGGCCAGAGCCTTACAGGAATTCCGTGAGAAGAGGCGACAAATAAAGTATGAGTGAACTTTAAGCGGCGTGGGGACACGAGTTGCGTTGGCGGGCCGAAGTGTCGACACGTCGCCAGACGGCGAGGGAGCCTCAGGGGCCGTCGGCTGTCATGAGGAGGTCATGGCGCGACTCGCAGACCGAGGAGATTGCTTCTATTTGTGATTCACGGCGGCCAGCCCGGCGCCGAGGATCTCCCGAGACAGTTCGTCGTCGTCGACGACCCGGGCCAAGATGAGGGCGCCAATCAGAGTGGACCAGGCCCCGAGAGCCCGTTCGCGCCGGGCCGCACGGGAGCGCCCGGGAATCGCTGACGTCAGCGCGTCGATCAGGGTCTTGAAACCTGATGTGAACCGGGAACGGACCGACGTGTCGCGACGAACCAGGTCGCTTCCCAGGGCCGCCAGGAAGCAGCCCTCACCCATCGAGTCGCGATGTCTGACCGTCAGGTAGTCTTTTGCGATTGCCTCCATGGGGCGATCGGGGTGCGCGTCGGCGAGGGCTTTCCATCGCCCGAGGGCGCGTCCCAGTGCCCGTTCGCAGGTTTCCGCGATGAGATCTTCCTTGGAGTCAAAGTTGCCATAGAACCCGCCATGGGTCAGTCCGGCCTCCCGCATGAGATCGGCGATGCCAATGCCGTCAAAGCCTTTCTCGCGAAAGCACCGGGAGGCTGTTTCGACCACGTGCTGCCGGTTGCGAGCGGCCTGTTCGCGACTGACTTTCATGGCAGGCTCACTCCTGAAGGGTTCTCTCAAGTCGGCTTGGCGGATGACGACTCGCGAAGAATGCGGGCACGCACAAGGGCCCAAATCGGACAACGTCCTTGTCGTATCACGGTAATCATTACTATCGTACTGAAAACGGGACCTGATTCAATCACTGACTGACGGCAACCGGTGGTCCGTGATGGCGTCGGGCGGGCCGCAGGTTCGTTTATCAGGTCAATCGTCCTAGGATTCGGCGGTGCGTTGCGTTCCAAGTTTTCGGTCTCTCGCCTGAAGTCATGTCCCATGCGTCGTCGCGTCGTGGTTACTGGAATGGGTTGCGTGTCGCCGGTCGGTCAATCGCCGGCAGAGGCCTGGAAACAGGCTCGGGAGGGGTGCTCGGGCGTGGGGCCGATCACGCGGTTCGAGACGGCCGGATTGCCGACACGGATCGCCGCGGAGGTCGCCGGGTTTGATCTGGGCGACTGGATTGATCCGCGGCTGTTGCCTTCGTTCGCGAAGTGCGGCCCGAACATCCAGTACGGAGTTGCCGCCGCGGTGCAGGCGGTCCGTGATGCCGGGCTGGAGGTTGAGAAGCAGGTCGATCCGACTCGATTCGGAGTGTACCTGGGATCGGGAGAGGGGGCCCAGGACTTTCACCTGATGATGACCGTCATTACCGAGTCGATGGACGCGAACGATGTGTGCGACCTCCGGCGATTCATCGAACTGGGACTTCAGCGGCTCGACCCGGAGATCGAACTGCACCAGGAGCCAAACATGCTGGCCGCGCGGCTGGCCGGCCTGTTTCATGCCCGGGGGCCGAACGTCAATTCCCTGACGGCCTGCGCCGCTTCGACCCAGGCGATTGGCGAAGCCACTGAACTGATCCGTGATGGCTCGGCGGACATGATGCTCGCAGGCGGCTCCCACAGCATGATCCATCCGTTCGGGGTCACCGGCTTCTGCCTGCTGACAGCGCTTTCCAAACGGAACGACGACCCGACGCAGGCGTCGCGGCCCTTCGACCGGGATCGGGACGGGTTCGTTCTCGGCGAGGGGGCGGCCATGCTCGTATTGGAGGAGTTCGAAGCGGCCCGGAAACGCGGAGCGAAGATCTACGGCGAGGTGCGGGGCTACGGGGCGACGTCGGATGCTTATCGGATCACTGATATCCCGCCAGATGGCAATGGGATGGCCCGGGCGATGCAGCTGTCGCTGCAGGATGCGCGACTGAATCCGGGTGATCTCGATTACATCAATGCGCACGGAACCAGCACGAAGACGAACGACAAGGTGGAGACTGTCGCTCTGAAGACTGCCCTGGGGGAGGCCGTGCGGGCGATTCCCGTTTCGAGTACGAAGGGTTCAACCGGTCATCTCGTGGCGGCGTGCGGGGCGCTCGAGGCGATGTTCTGTTTGAAGGCAATTTCGGACGGCCTGGTCCCGCCAACGGCCAACTATGAATCGCCCGACCCGGACTGCGATCTGGACTATGTTCCGCGGGAGCCACGCGAGCGGAAACTCCGCACCGTCATGACGAACAACTCGGGCTTCGGGGGGCAGAACGCGTCGCTCATCTTCTCGGCCCTGGGGGATTCGGCCGGGCGATGAGCGGGTGGTGCTGGTGGAAGGGCGAGGTCTCGGTCCACCATTCTTGTTCTCCCTGAGGACCGGTGAGCAGCAGGCCTTCGTGGCGTCATTTTGAGTTCCGCGTCGTTGCTGTGGAGGGTCAAGGAACGGTTCTCGATTGCTGAAGGCTTCCAGCGGGTGGCGAAGCCGGGTCAGCGCGCATCGATGATGCGGAGCTTTCCGTTCTCGCCGTAGATCAGGAGTCGCCGGCCGTCAGGCAGGAATCGGCCGCCGTCGCCGGTGAAAGAACGGAGTTCCTGAACGCTGCGGAGGCTCCACAGGCGGAGCAGTCCAGAGGCACCGATCAGAAGACGCGATCCATCAGGCGAGAACTCGACCGACGACATGCGACCGCTGTGAGTCAGGGCTTCGAATTGCTTCTCGCCGGTGTCGAGATCCCAGACCGTCGACCAGCCTGTCTGCCGCATGGCGATGAACCATCGGCCGTCCAAACTGAGCGCCGAGTCGGTGATGGTGTCGATCCATGCGGGTCGCTCCTCGATGGCCTGAAGGATTTCGCCAGTGTGGAGGCTGACGACGCACAACCGGGGACCATCCGCTGTCTGACGTTGCTCGACGAATCTCGCCCCCCGGAGATCGTGTGCGAGGACTTTTCGATCCTTCAGTCCGGTGGTTGAAAAGTCGACCTGTCGAGTGGCGTTTTGAACCGATTCGCTGACGACGGTGGGCTGGCCGTTACCGAAGAGGATGGGCCAGCGCGCGTCGGTCGGGACAGAGACCATCGCAAGATTGGATGAGAGAGCCAATAACCGATCCTCGCTGGATGAATATCCGAGCTGCGCGAGGAACTGCGTGGGCCATCCTTCTTTCTTTGCGGGGAACAGGCCGATGGTACTGACGGGCCGCCAGGTCGCCGTGTCGTAAATCGTGCAGCGGCCATCCTTACGACCGACAGCCAGTCGATCCCCCGCGCGATTGACCGCGAGCGAGACGTTCACCCGTGGCATGGAGATCGCGTGCATGATTCTCTCAGCTCGCCCGGCTGTCGGCGGAGCGTCTGTATCGTCGTCGTTCAACGTGGCGATCAATCGGCCGTCTTCGGTGTCGAAAATTCGGACCGGGCGCGTCGCAGGAGCGGCCACGCGCCGCGCAAGCCTTTCGAAGAGGAACGGATCTTCGTGCCGAGGGAGAACCGCAATCCAACTGCCGTCGGGTGCGCATGCGATGGAAGCGATCGGCGAACCGAAACTGGCGAAGTGGCGCTCGACCGCCCTGGACGCCAGGCTCCACTGGCAGAGACGTCCGGAGCTATCCATCGACCACAGGACGTTATGAAGAGGATCGACTGTGATGTCTGTGATGGACTGATGGTGACGTCGCAACGTTCGGTCGACGACTCCAGATCGTGCGTCTAAGAGAGTTACCTCACCCAGGTCCGTGCCGACGACGACTCGGTCGGTGCGGTCGAAGCTGACGCGAGTCAATCGGATGCCGGGTGCAGCGGGTCGAGTCCAGAGGAGCTTTCCAGCGACTTCCATCAGCTGCAGGGCGCCACTCTCAGTGATGACTGCGACAGCGTGGGAAGCAGAATCAAATTCCAGGTCGACCGGGTCGGCGTCGAGCGTAACGACGCGATAGCTTCCGCCGGTCGCCAGGTTCCAGATGACGATGGTCCTGTTCGGAAATCCGGCGGCCACGAGCTTGCCATTCGGGCTGATGCGGGCGAACAGGCTTCTTCGGGGGGCGAGCGTCTGCAGTGTCCAGACGGGCTCCAGCTTTTTGTCGAACGTCGGCCCTCCGCGGTTCTCCCTGGTGGAGATGACATCGGTGGGCGGCTTCGCGGTGAGGTCGATGACGCTGACAACGTCGCCCGCTGTGACCACCAGGCCGTCACGACTCATCGAAAGTCGATCGTTCGCTGCGGCCGCTCCAGAGACCGGCTGTTTGATACCGGGGAGCGTGGAATTGGACGGCTTCCAGGTGGTGAGATCCGTCGAGGTACGGCAGGCGAGAGTCTGGCCGTCCGGAAGGTAGGCAAGGTGACCGAGGGCCGCCTTTTCCGGAGCAATTCTCAGCGTGCCAGGTGGGAGTGCCGGAGACGCAGCGACCCGTTGCGGATCGGCTGCCGGCCCCCGAGAGCGTCCCGCGGAGTCAGGAGCGCCCGTGTCGTGAAGAAGGGCGTCCAGAGTGGGGGACGCGCTGTGAACGCAGGTTTCGATCGTGGGATCCGGGCTGCGACCGGGAGTGCCGGCAGGCGCGACGAGTTCGTCTGGGGTCTGGTTGAGGGGCGTGACCGCGAACTGCCTGGCCCCGGTGGAAGTCAGGATGACGATCCGGCGACCATCGGAACTGAGTGCAAAGCGGCCATACCAGTTCGGAGAGGCGTATTCGGTCATCTGGGTCTTCAGGAGTGCCGCCTGGTAGTGCCATTCAAAGCCTCGCAGATCTTCCGCTCCTTCGGCCGGGATCTGCCGCCGGAGCATTTCCGTCACACGGCGGATCTGATTGCTGTGCCAGGCGGATTCAGCGAGGGCCATTTCGGCACCGTAGGCGGTGGTTCTGAGCCGGTGCGCGATCGCACGTTCCGAATCGGCCCGCTGTTCAGCAAGATGTTTTGCGGTGACCGCCTCGGCTCTTGCCGCCGTTTCGCGGTGCACGGATCTCTTCAGGTCGCCCTGGGCCTGTCGCTGCTTCTCGAGGCTTTCTTCGGCATCGCGTTTCCGATGATTGGCAATCCTTGTCAGGGCCGTTTGTCTCCAGGCCGCGGCGGAGCCACCGATTGCGATGAACGCGAGGGCCGCGATCAGCGCCGTGAGCAGACGGGACATCGCGCGCTCACGTCGATGCCAGCGGCGCCAGCGCTGCAACCAGGTTTCCGGACGGGCCAGGGTTTCCCGGCCCTCAAGCCAACGACCGAGGTCTTCCGCGAGTTCGGCGCAGCTGCCGTAACGCTCGGTGATGTCGGGGCGCGTCGACTTGCGAACGATTGCGTCAAGGTCCTGATCGATGAGTGGCGCCACGCTGCGCACCGAAGGGACCTCCGTCGAGACGATCCGACTGATCACGAGATGGCTGCTGCCCTCAAAGGGAGGGCGGCCGGCGAGCAGTTCGAACAGTGTGACGCCGAGGCTGAACTGATCGCTGGCGGGGCCGACGGCCGCGATGTCGCCGCGCGCCTGTTCAGGCGACATATAGGCGGGAGAACCGAGGATGGCGCCGTCGACTGTTGCCCTCGTGGCGACTTCGCGCGTCATGGCGAGGCCAAAATCCGCGAGCTGCGGCTCATTCCGATCGTCGACCAGAATGTTCGCCGGTTTGACGTCTCTGTGCACAATGCCCATGGAGTGGGCGTAGGCCAGCGAGTTCGCCAGAGCCATCGTCCACTGGACGCACTGACGCGGCGCGGGACGCTGCGACCTGGCCAGATCGGCAAGCGACAAGCCGTCGATGAATTGTGAGGTGATGAAATAGCGGCCATCAACTTCGCCCGATTCAAATGTAGGGACGATATTGGGGTGGCGGAGTCGTCCTGCAAACCGCGCCTCGTTTACGAATCGCGACAGTCGAGCCGGCGAGCGGCCGGCAGACAGGAGTTCTTTGAGCGCGACGTATCTCTCCAGCTGACTGTCAAATGCCCTGTAGACACGGCCGAACGCTCCCTGGCCCAGGACGTTTTCCAGTCGATATCGGCCGAGTGACCCCGGGGCGGCCGGGTGGCCCGCGGACGTCGGTTCAGGGCTGGGCCTGTGCGGCGACATTGAGGTTGCATCACGGTTCACCGTTGACGCGGAGAACTCGGGCTGGCCTGACAGGGCCGCCGCAGTACGAACGTCGGCCAGCTCAAATTCGTGTCGGCACGCCGGACACCGAACCCTCGATCCAACCTGATCGACGCGAGCCTTCAGTGCGTTCCGGCAGTGAGGGCAGTCTGAACGGAGGGCGGTGAGCATGAGGTGGGGGTGTCTAGAGGCGGGAGGTCGACCGCGCAGGCAGACCGTCGGCCTGTGAGTGACGTTCCGAGACCCTCATCACCAGGACGCTGCGATTCCCCTCATTTCTGACGGCGTTTTTCGAGGATTTCGACGTTCTCTGAAAATCCTGGAGGTTTGCTGAGGGGGGCGGAGGGGCATTGGTGATGAGAGCTGTGTTGGCCGTTTGATCGATCCGCGTCGGACGATCCGTGCGACCAAGGGCAAGCATCCGCCGCCGGATGTCACCAGATCGAAGGAATGAAGGGGTCCGTCATGCAGTATGAACCATCAGGAGTCGCCCACGGGTCCGCTGGGTCGATTGCGAGGCGCACGCTGGGAATGGCCTGCGGGATCTGCATCGCGCTCATCTGTGGGCAGGCTGATGCGCAGTCATGGAGGTACAACGGCTACTTCCTTCCAGGTGAGGCGCTCGTCCGGCGCCGTCTTGCGGGCGAATGGCTGGAACTGGAATCGAAGAGCTTCCGCCGACTGGTGCGCGACCTGGGGCGCGACGAATTTCGCGAGCGTCAGCGCCGGGACCACCTGGAAAACCAGATCGAAGGAGCGATCCGATGGTCGCAGGGAGGGAGTTCGTCGACAGATCGCCTTGCCGCCCGGCAGGTCATGCTGTCGGTGCAGCAGTCGCCGGAATTGCGGGAGATCATGCAGACGGCGGTGCAAGATCTGCCAGCAAGTCATTTCGTCGCCAAGGAGCGCTCGACTGAGATTCTCGGCCCGGACGGTGCACTGCCAGCGCTGCCGCCGGCTTTGACGGTCCATGTGGATGATCATTCAAGCTGGGCCGAGAGCTTCCGGAGGTTCGCATCGACCTGGACGGAGGTGGCAGCGGAGTTGCGGCAACAGGTCCAGCCGGCGCACGACGAGCTGACCCTGCTCAGGAATCGTTTTCGGGACGTCCGTCACCATGGAGAGGCGATTCTGGTGAAGGCGGCGCCGATGCAGCGGGCCTGCGGTCGTACGTACCTGTTGAGCGTTGAGAAGCTCGTCCTGATGGCGGAGATGCCAGTCCACCAGAGTCCGATTGCCCGGACTGAGACGACTCCGGACTTTGCGGGGGGGACCGTCGCCGACCTGCTTCAGTACCTGGACCGGAACGAGATGTCGCTGAGGTACGGAAGTGCTGCACAACTGGCGGTGGCCTCAGTCTTCAACGAACTTGTCGCTCCCCTTGAGTACCAGCTGGCCCAGACGGAGAGCCGGATCGAGCACTACAAGGCCCAGAACCCGGCCCACAATTCGGTCCTGAGGTCGAGATTGCTCGGCCCGGGATACTTCGACAACTACCACCACGGCCTCAATTCACCAGCCTATGGCGGGACGCTGCCTCCAACCCATGCGACCGCAGTTCGTCCTGCCGACGGGGTTGTCGAGGCAGGACGCATGGACGGGATGAGGGTGAGCATGCTCCCAGGAAAGAACTGAGTTCCAAAGCGAGGGCCAGGCAGGATGGGGCGGGGGCGAAAGTCGCCACCGCCTCATCACTGCTGCGTTCCATTGGGCGGACTGGCGATCCGACTCGGACGAATTGAACCTCCTGCATGTTGAGGGATAAAGTGACCAGCGACATCAGCACAGTGATTGGTTCTGTTACACGAATCCGGGTATCCAGGCTGCGGGCGGGTCATGTCGCAAATCGTTCTCGGGGCGGTTGGCCCATGATCGAGGAAACGGATCCGTTCGAGAACTGGATTGAGAGGCTTCAGGATGGTGATCCGGCGGCGGCCGAGGCCGTCTGGAACCGGTTTTCCGCGAAGCTTTTGAGGATGGTGCAGTTGCGCCTGAGGACGCGCCGGCCGCGGCATGCGGACGAAGAGGATGTGGTGAACAGCGCGATGAAATCGCTGTGCCGAAGGGCGGAGGAGGGGCAGTTTCAGCACGTTCGGGACGGAATCGACCTGTGGAAGCTGCTCGTCACGATCACTCAGAGGAAGGCGATCAACCTGCTGCGCGACGCCGGCCGAAAAAAGCGGGGAAGTCGTTCTGTGCGAGGAGATTCGGCCCTTCGGTGGGTTGAGGGGGATGGGGGAGGCTTCGACACGCTTCCTTCGCCGGAGCCGACGCCTGAGTTCGCGGCGATGATGTTCGAATCGACCGAGTCGCTGCTTCAGCTGCTCGATGGTGAGGCCCGATTGATCGCGGAACTGAAGCTGCAGGGGCACACGAACAGCGAGGTGGCCCAGCGGATCGGAAAATCGCTGCCGACGGTCGAGCGGCGTCTGAAACTCATTCGGACGATCTGGGACGGCTGGTCGCGCGGCGATTCGAATGGCTTTGGAGAACGTTCCTAAAAGCTCTTTCCGGATGTGATTCACAGTGAACAAGGAATTGCAGAGTTCCGTGCAGTCTGAGCAGGCGCTCGATGAGGTTTGCCGGGACTTCGAAGACGCGTTCAAGGCCCGCAAGCCCGTGCTGATTGAAGAGGTCCTGGTCCGGGCTCCGAGCGATCATCGGAACGGGCTGCTCGGAGATCTCCTGGACATTGAGTTGTGGTGGCGCCGTGTTCGAGGCGACACGTTTTCAATCGACGACTACCGGCAGCGATTTCCGCAGAGCCGACCGATCGTCGATCTGGCATTCTCCAAGTTTCCAACGGGGCCGGCCGTCGCGCTGGATGTGATCGAAGGACCGCACACGGGAGAGGCCTTCGAGTTCTCGCAGCATTGTTCGTTCGTGGTGGGGCGTGCGGCGGACGTTCAGTTCTCTCTGTCGCAGGATCAGCATCTCTCGAGGCATCATTGCCGCCTGGAGATGAATCCGCCGATGGCGAGGATCATCGACCTGGACAGCCGCAATGGAACGTTCGTCAACAACGCGCGGATAAAGGACTCACCGCTCACGAACGGCGATGTGATTCGATTCGGGAATTCCTGTATTCGCGTGCGGGTCAGGCTGCCGCCCGCGAAGCCGGCTGTCGACCCCGCGGAGACATTGCCGGCAGGGGAGGGAGGCGCCCAGGATTCTTCTCGGGATTCCAAGGCGGACATTCCTCTCGAGGTTCCGCTGGTTCCGGGATACGAACTCCTCGACGAGATTGGGGAGGGCGGGCTGGGAGTTGTCTACGCGGCGCGGCAACTGGCGACGAACCGCAAGGTAGCCATCAAATTCATCCGGCCTGACCATGCCGTGGATCTTGAGGCGACGCGGATGTTTCTGCGCGAGGCGTCTGTTCTGAGCCAATTGCAGCATCCCCGGATCGTGCAGTTTGTGGAACTGGGGAGCATCCAGAATCGGCTGTTCCTGGTGATGGAGCACCTGGAGACGATCACGTTCGACGAAGTGTGCCGCGATGTGACGCCGCAGCGCCGGTGGCAGGTGGCATGCGGAATCGTCTGTCGAGTGCTGGAGGCGCTCGAGTTTGCGCATCAGGCCGGCTATGTGCACCGCGACGTGAAACCGGCGAACATCCTGCTGTTCCGTCAGCAGAAGAAA
Organism: Caulifigura coniformis; assembly: GCF_007745175.1. Lineage (GTDB taxonomy): Bacteria > Planctomycetota > Planctomycetia > Planctomycetales > Planctomycetaceae > Caulifigura > Caulifigura coniformis. The sequence continues at coordinate 6,144,658 of NZ_CP036271.1, forward strand.
ATGGGGGTGAAGCTCGCGGATTTTGGACTGGCCAAGAGCTTCCAGACAGCGGGTCTGAGCGGATTGACTCAAGATGACGTGACGCGCGGATCGCTGGCGTATATGCCGCCGGAACAAGTGGTGGACTGCCGGTCGGCCCGGCCGCCATCCGATCTCTATGCCACCGGGGCGACGCTGTTCAACTTTCTGACGGGGCGTTTGCCGTACGTGTTTACCGCGCAGGCGAGTGCCTTGCGCATGATCCTCGAGGAAGCGCCGATCCGCGCGGACTCCCTGATTCCCGACCTCCCGGCAGGCCTGGCGGATCTCATCTCGAAGGCGATGGCGAAATCGCCCTCGCAGCGATTCCGTTCGGCGGAGGAGATGCGGGAAACGTTGTACCCGTACACCAGCAAAGGCCAGCGGGAGTCTCTGTGAACCGGGGGGCGTCGTCATCGGCGGGCGAATGCACTTGTGAGTGGTGACGGGTCAAAATAGGATTCTGGCTGAGCGGCACGTCTTCCAATTCGCGAGTGGGCCACTGCGATGTTAGACCGTCATTTCAGGGCAGTACCGGTGCGCGGGTTTCGCGCGGTGTTTTCAGCATCTGCGCCGGCATTTCTGTGCGTTCTGGCGGCTGCGTCCGCCGCGATCGCTCAAGTTCCGGTGGCCAGTCAGGCCGAAATTGATCAGGTGCTGCTGCCGCGACCTGATCCGAACAAGGGGCGCGAACTGGCGGCGGCCCTGATGGCGAAGTACCCCAAGGATCCGAACGTTCCTTACTCGATTGCGGAATGGCATGTCGCGCATTCCCGTAAGAAAGCGGCGGAAGACCTGCTGACGATGGCGGTGAAAACAACGTCGGCGGATCATCTGCCGAGCTGGAAGTTGCTGATGAAGGTCGCCGCGGCGTCGCAGAACGGTCTTGGCGACCCGGGCCTTGCGGTGGGACGGTCACTTGCAGAACGGCTGCGAGTGAAGCCGGACTCGTTTGGCGAGGACTACTCCCAAGCCTGTGAGTTTCTGGGAAGGGTGGTTGCGACGGGCGAAATTGTTGGAGGAAAAACGACGAAGGACAAATGGGCCAGGTTTCGGGAGGATGTGGAGTTCGCGATGCCGGAGCGGATCAAGTTGGGCTATGTGGCAGGCCGTGAGCAGGTTGCGCGTCGGCAGAAGGAGCTCGAGGAGGCGCGAACGAACCTGAACTCGACACGCGATGAGCGATCCAGACAGGAGAATGAGAAAGCCGAGAAGGGGATCCAGGAGGAAACGGACAAACAGGCGGGCGTCCTGGTGGGGGAAAAGATCAAGCGGGACCAGGAGGTGAACAGGAATGCGGCGCTGGCCAAGGAGGGGCTCGCCAAGCTGCCGAAGCTCGAGAGTCAGATTGACGAGCAGAATAAGGTCCGTCTTCGAATCCTTGGGCACATCACAGCGCGGCAACTCGAGCTCGTCCGGGTGCAGGAACAGTACAGAGCCATGCAGGCGGCAGCGCTGCTTCAGCAGGCACAGGCGAATCAGGCACCGCAGGGAACCCCGGCTCCCCAAGGGGGAGATGCGTCGGCCACGGCAGCAGCAACTCCGCCAGTTGCTGCCGCTCCTGCTGCCGTTGCTCCTGCGCCAGCGGTCGCGGGGCCAGCGGTTCCAGTGCCGGCAGTCCCGGGCGCCGCGACGCCGGCAGTGGCTGGTGGGGCTCCTCAGGCGACACCAGCAACCCCGACAGGAGATCCAACCTCGGGGCAGGCGCAACTGATGGTTCTTGCAGCACGGTATGAAACGGAACTCAAGGAACTTCATAAGCAACTGGCCGTCGTCGTCCAAAAGATGGAGCCACTTGTCGCCGAACGCAACAAACACAATGCCTTTGTCAACCAGGCCCAGGCGGACGCAAAGAATGCCAAATCCGACCGACGCAGGGCTGAGGCGAGTCTGAATAAGGCGACGCAGGCTGCGAAGCGCGCTGCCCAGAAGACGGTCGCGAAGGCCGTCGATCAACCGCAACAAGAGCTTCGGAAATGGCAGGGTGACTGGGAGACGTATCTGGAGGCTGAACTCAGTCCCGAACGCCAGTCCCTGCTGGATCAATGGCTGGCGCTGGATGTCGACTCAAAAGACGCACCGGTGGAAGGATCGAATGTCCCTGCGGCCGTTGGGAGCGAGCGTGGGACGCCCTGAGGCGGATGGCGGGGAGCGTTGGTACCAAATCGTTGGGCCGGGGGGACGAGCGTCTCCATTTTCGGGGAAGAATTGAGTGTCCGGTCTCATCACCCAGTGCAAGAAGTGTCAGCGCTGGCTCAGAATCGCAGAGGAGCAGATCGGAAAGAGACTGCGGTGTTCCCGTTGTCAGGAGGAGTTCGAGGCGACCTCAGCGCGTCCGGCCCGGCAAGAGCCATCCGAGATGGCAGAGACGGTCGAACTGACGGACACACCGACGCAGACCATCCCGGTGCGTTCGGAAGCGGTCGAGCCTTCGATCGGGGAACTGGGCCGCTACCAGATGAAGCAACTGCTGGGGCGAGGGGGCTTCGGGCGGGTGTTCCGGGCGTTCGATCCGCAACTGGAGCGGTTTGTCGCGCTGAAGATCCCGCTGAAGAAGGTATCGGACCGGCCGCGGATCGAACGGTTTCTGAATGAAGCCCGGCTGGTCGCGAAACTGCGACATCCCAACATCGTGTCGGTGTTCGACGCAGGGGAACTGCAGGGATGGCCGTATATTGCCAACGAGTTCGTGGACGGGCGCACGTTGTCGTCGCTCCTTGCGGAAGGTCGGCCGCCGGTTGAGAACGCAGTGCGGTGGGTGAAGCAGGCGGCGAGGGCGCTTGCGTATGCGCATCGCCACGGCGTCATTCACCGAGACATCAAGCCGCATAACATCATGCTGAACGCGGCAGGAGAGCCGCAGATCCTCGATTTCGGGATGGCGCGACTGCAGGTGCAGGCGTCGGGCGGTGAAGAGGAACGGTCGTTCGAGGGGACGCCCGCCTATATGTCGCCGGAGCAGGTTCGAGGAGAGGCGTCCCGGATCGGTCCGGCGACCGACCAGTACAGCCTGGGAATCACGTTGTATGAACTGCTGGCCGGCGCGCGCCCGTTCGGCGGTTCGTCGACGGTGGTGATGCAGAAGGCGGTCGAGATTTCCGCTCCGGCCATCCGGACTGTCCGCCCCGACGTGCCCGCAGACCTCGATGCCATCTGTCTGAAGGCGATCTCGAAGCATCCTGTCGATCGCTACCCGGACTGCAATGCACTGGCCGAGGACCTGGAGCGGTGGGAGCGGGGGGAACCGGTCCTGGCACGTCCGCTGGGGGTGCATCAAAGACTTTGGCGGTGGCGACGTCGGAATCCGCTGGTCGCGGCACTTGCGGCTGCGTTTTGCCTTTCGGTGCTGATCGGGGCAGGGGCCGTGGTCGTTGTCAAAGCGAGAGCGATCGAGAGCGAACAAGCGGCGAAGCGCAAGACGCGTGATGCCGAGAAGAATGCAGAGGACCTCAAAAACGCAGCCCAAGACCTGGAGACCGAGCGAAACCTCGTCAAAGAGCGAAATGCGAAACTTGAACGCGACCAAGCCGAGGCGGAACGTCGCGAAAGGGAGAGAACTCAGAAGGAGCAGGCCGATGCGGCAGATCGTGCCCGGCTGGCCCAGGACGCGACCGAGCAGGCCGCCCGGGAAGCGGCGCGTCTTCAGACTCTTGCACAATTGGATTTTGCCCGCCGAGGCTATGCGTCGGAGATGCGCGCGGCCCAGGGGGCGTGGGAAGCCGGCCATCTGTCACAGTTCAGGCGCGTGCTGTCGAGGTATGAGCGGGAGCGTCTGCCCGATCAGAGCGACCCGCGCAAGTTCGAATATGGCTACTGGAAGCGATTGGAAAGCGCGTGCGCGGTTGCACTCCCCAATGTTTCGGGGCTGACCGACATCAAGGCCCTGCAGGGGCACGACCTTCTCGTCACGGGAACCGACCGCGGAGAGATGACGATCGTCGAGCCGCAGGACGGGACGATCCGTTTTCGAGCAGAAGATCTCCCTCGCGGCAGGATGGCTGTCGCGACTCTATCGGGTTTCATTGATCCGAAAGGGGATTTTTCCCGCTTCAATCTGGAAGGCGATGGACGGGCCATCAGTTTCGTCATCGCAGGCGCCGCCGATGGCGTCCTCCGCGTGTATACAGTGGGCCAGTGGGATCGTCCGCCGGACGTCGTCCGCGCTGGGTCTGGTCCGATCGACCTGCTGATCCCCGGCCCCTTCGATCCGACGATGCGAGCGGGCAAGGATACGAGGACGCTGCAGACTCCATTGCCGCTGATGATCGCGTTCTCAGCCGATGAAGCGCGGAGCGTCCAGCTTCAGACCGCGAAGACCACGGGCGACAGAATCACAGGGGAGAATCTGCGAGTGGTGAAGCCAGTGAAACTGGAGTTCGGCACTGATACGACGATCTGGAACGAAATCACGGCGGCGGCGGTGTTCAGTCCCTATTTCGCCAATCCGCGAGGGCCGCAACAACGTCCCATCACGATTGCGGTGGCGGCGGCCGCGAGGAACGGCGACGTCCTGTACTGGGGCTACACCATGCGTCCGGCGCCACGGGGGCAGGGCTTTGCTGGCGTGACGCCGACGCCGGTCTATGCAGTCCTGACCGGGGCGTCTCCGCCGGTGTCACACCTCGGAATCACGGGGGATGGAACAACAATCTACGCGGTTGATCAGGAAGGGGATCTGAAGTCGTGGAATCTCGTATCGGGCCTGAAAGTGGGGGAGAATCGGATTGCTTGTGTGAAGAGCCTACCCGCCCAGGGGATTACGTCACTGTGCCTGGCTCCCCACGAACGAATGGCGATCGGAAAGCAGGACGGGTCGGTCGATCTGCTCGACATGACTCGCGAGATGGAGGCTCTGGAAACGCGACGTCTTCATATTGAGCCTGTCACTCATGTTGCCTCACTGGGAGAGGACGACCTGGTCGCCGCGAGCCGATCGGACGGGGAGATGTTCCGTTGGCGCATTCTGGCCAAGACGCAGCTGGACAAGATTCCGGTGCCCGGTGATGTTTTCACCACGTCAGACTTTGCGCCGGGGGGGGCGAGTCTGTGGACCGTCAGTGGATCGATCATCTCGCGAACGCTGGCTGGTCGATCGACCGAGCGACTCCCAATCGTGGCCCTTCGGTCCCCGGTCACAAGGCTGCGTGTGTCCCCCGACGACGTGCATTGCCTGGCAATGACTGCGGAGGGGGAAGCAGTTCTCGTCCATCATCAGAATGGCGAGATCCGGCGATGGGGAGACGTTGTGGACGGATGCATTGATCGGGAGAGCGTCCGACTTCTGACGACTCAGGGCCGACTGTTGGCGCGAAGGCTCGCTGGCGGGCAGGAGGAAGACCTCCCCTCTTCACATCCGACAAGCACACCGTTCCTCCTGTTGGAGGATGGTCGCATACTTTCGGCATTGATCGGTGGTCCAAAGAAATGGACATACTCCACCGTCGTCGATGGCGTGTGGCAGAGTCGCTGGGAACTGCTCGTGGAAGCTGTCGAGAACCCGTCCGGACCGGAGGTTGCCGAAAGGGCTGCAGGAGCGCAAGCAGAACGATATTTTGAGCGACTGGCCCATTCAGGACGGCCGGCTCTTGAGAACAGTCCGACGGTCTCCGCAGCGCTGTCGGTTAAAGGCGATCAACTGGCGCTCGCAGGGCTTGATCCCATCATCCGCCTGGTCGATCCAGCAACTGGGATGGTCAAGAAAGAACTGGCTGGACACGCGGGCCGTGTCACTGCTGTCACGTTCAGTGCAGACGGTGAACGACTCGCGACGGCGGATGATGCCGGAGAGGTGATGGTTTGGGATGCGAATTCAGGCGAGGCGCTGCTTTCTCTGACCGGCGGCGGTCGTCAGGCATCGTGGATCGGTTTCGATGACAGCGGACGTTACCTGGCCGCGAGCGGCGCCGGATGGGCATGCTGGTGGTCCGGCGAACCACCCAAATAGGTTGAGGCAATCCACTGGACCGGCAGGAGTGGAGCCCCAGGGCGTTCGAGTCTGTTGCGAGGCCGCTGGCGGTTTGAGAACAGAGTGTGCCATGTGCTGGACGTGGTTCCGGGCGAAGATGCCAACCGGACACGAACACGGCGATCAGTTCCTCAATTGGCCGCGGTACGGACTGACGCGCTCAACTTTCTGCGATGCCTGAGGCTTCCGCCCGCGGCCACGCTGCGAGACCACGCCCTCCGCCCCGACAGGCTTCTCGCCAGAATGAGCAATGTGAAGTAGACGCCTGCCCTGGGTGAATCTCCGGGCCACGTCGATCGTCACGCACTCCAAGGTAGACTCATCGATCACCGTCAGCGTCCACACGGGCTTCCCACCGTGCGTCCTCGTCTGCACGAAGTCGTAGCTCCAGACGTGATCCCGATGCGCCGGCCGCAGCCGGACACACGATCCATCGTTGAACCACAGTCGCTTTCGTTTTGGCTGCCGTTTGGGGACCTTCAGGCCTTCCTGCCGCCACAGGCGCTCGACCCGCTTGTGGTTCACCTTCCATCCATCCCTCCGGAGCAAGGCCGTCACCCGGCGATAGCCGTAACGACCGTACTGAGTGGCCAGGGCCACCATGTCCCGGATCAGGCGGGGTTCTTCGTCAGGAACGTGGGCCTGGCGGCGTTGGGTGGATCGGAACTGGCCCAGTACACGACAGGCCCGACGCTCTGAGATGTTCTCCGGGCCCAGCGAATTGCGGACGTAGGTCACCGCCTGGCGCCGCTTCGCCGGGCTCAGAAGTTTCCCGAGGCAGCCTCCCGCAGGATCGCCTTGTCCAACTCAGCGTCGGCCAGGAGCCGCTTCAGGCGGGCGTTCTCCTTCTCCAGTTCCTTGAGCCGCTTCGCCTGCTCCATCTTCAGACCGCCGTACTCTTTCTTCCAGCGGTAGTACGTCTGCTCGGTGACACCGATCTTCTTGGCGGCGACCGCCACTGTGGCTCCTTGAGCAATCTCGACCTCCGCTTCCCTGAGCTTCGGGATGATTTGCTCGGCGCCAAACCTTTTCCTCGCCATGACCTTGCCTCCTCCAGGTGAAGGTCCACGTTCGAGGCACAACTTACCCGAACTGTGGACCCGTTGAACGGGGGCAGGTCAGCTTGATCGCCATGAAACCCGCCAACTTTGACAACCGAGGGAAAGCCGCGTTCCCACTCCCTGCTCTCGACCGATCACGCCATCGAGCGAGTTCGCGGTCGGCACGCGTCTGGACGAACTGCGGGAGGACGTAAATCCAGAGGACCGCAGCGAGGAAGAAGATATCTTAGAGCCCGCAATGCGCGGGCCTGTGCCGGTCGCCGCTCATGGGGAGGTACTCCCGGGCGATCACGGCCTCTCGTCGGAAGAGTTCTCCGCCGTGAAGCGGTTGACTGCCCTCTACGGCAACTCGGCTTTGTGTTCGCTCGACTCCGCGCCGGGCCTCCGTGTCTCGCCGGAGACGGCGGCCGGAGGGGCCGTTTCGAAATCCGGCAGCATCGTGAAGAAGGCCAGATCCGGTTGTAGCGAACCATAGGTTTTAAGGGTTACACTTTTGGAAATGCACGAGGTGACCCAAATCCTGGCGGCGATCGATGCGGGCGATTCACAGGCGGCACAGCAATTGATGCCGCTGGTGTATGACGAGCTGCGCCGGCTGGCGGCGGTCCGAATGGCGGAGGAACGTCCGGAACACACGCTGCAGGCGACAGCGCTGGTGCATGAGGCCTACCTGCGGCTGATCGGCTCGGACCAGAAGTGGGAGAATCGCGGGCATTTTTTTGCAGCGGCCGCGAACTCGATGCGGCAGATCCTCGTCGACTGGGCGCGACGTAAACACGCCATCAAACGGGGCGAACACGCCCGTCGCGAGCCCCTGGAGGAGCAGGCCCTTGCCTATTCCGCCGATCCTGCCCTGATTTTGGATCTCGATGAGGCGGTCACGGATCTGGCCTCGGAAGACGCCCAGGCGGCCGAAATCGTCAAGCTGCGGCTGTTTGCGGGGTTGTCGATGACCGAGATCGGCGAGACGCTGGGCCTGTCGCGTTCCGCCGTATTCGAGAACTGGCAGTTCGCCCGGGCCTGGTTCGCGGGGCGAAAACCTGGGCTGAACGCCGAATAATTCCCGGAATCTCCCGGACGGTTGGGGCTCGTCTTCCGCATGGAGTTGTGACGGGCCCGTCACGCTGAAGCTCTCAGTCGCCTGATGTCGGGCCACACGACTCGCAGCCACCGGCCTCCCCGCTGCGAGCGCCTTCTTCACCATCCGCAGGGCCACAGGAGCAGAGCATGCAGACAACTCCGGCTGTCACGGCGCGTCCAAAGAAGCGGGGACTGTTCGTCACACGCTGGCTGCGCGGGCTGACCGCGCCGGCGCAGCCCCGGGCCCGCCGCGGGATGCGCCAGCACCGCGGCTTCGCGTCCGCGCAGGTGCTGGAAGCCCGGTCCCTGCTTTCGGCCACGTTTGATGGTGCGGTTGGCTTTGGAAATGCAGAGGGACTGAGCATCGGGGAAGACGTTGCCACTGATTCTGCGGGGAACAGCTACGTCACCGGATACTTCGGCGGGACTGTCGACTTTGATCCCGGGGCGACGCACGCTGGCGACGCCGACATTCTCACGGCGCGTGGCTCGCAGGACATTTACGTCGCCAAGTATGCGTCGGACAACTCGCTGATCTGGGCGCGACGAATGGGCGGCGATCAGTCGACGAATACTGGATACGGCGGGCGATCGATCTCAATCGACAGCGCGGGAAATGTCTACGTCGGTGGCGTCTTCGCGGAATCGGCCGACTTTGGTTCAGCGACGTTGACGAGCCAGGGTGGGCACGATGCGTTCCTCGTCAAACTCGATTCGAGCGGCGATGTGGCCTGGGCGAAGTCCTGGGGGACGACCGGAGCTGACGCGGTCAGCGGAGTTGATGTGGATGGCTCGGGGAATGTCTACACCCTGAGCTACCGCAGCGACACGAAGGCCTACGAGGTTCGGAAACTCCGCTCGAGCGGCAGCGCGTTGTGGACCAAGTCGGTGACGACTCGCAGTAACCTGGGCAGCGACCTGGAGGTCAGTTCGACCGGAAACGTCTATGTGACCGGATCGTTCACAGGGACAACGGACTTCGACCCAAGTTCCAAGGTCAAGTCGGTGACTTCCTCCTACAGTTCCAGCTTCGTCATGAAGCTCGATACCAATGGGAAGTTCGGCTGGGTCAGTCCGTTTCTGTCGTCCGCTGGTTCATCGTCGACGGTCAACAGCCTGGAGATTGATCCGAGCGGAAGCCTGGTGGTTGGAGGGTCTTACAATGGAACAGTCGACTTCAATCCCGGCAGCGGGACGACGACGCTCAGCAGCGCGGGAGGTGGGTTCGTCGCCAAGCTGAACAGTTCCGGGTCACTCGCCTGGGCGCGGGGCTTTGTCGAGCTTGAACCGGGATCGACCTACGTCAGATCCGTCTCTGTAGACAACTCAGGCAATGTTTACGCGACGGGAAGTTTCACGGGAACAACCGACTTTGATCCGGGATCGGGGAACTACTCACTGATCCCTGGCGCCAGCAGTTCCGCGTTCGTCGTCAAGCTCAACTCATCCGGCAACTTCAACTGGGGGGAGTCGTTTGATGGTGCTGCGGGCCGCGGGATCGATGTTGACTCCAGCGGCGTGGTTCACGTGGTTGGCAGCTACCGCGGAACGGTCGACTTCGATCCCGATCCCATCGGCGTGTTCGAGTTAACCACGGCCGGAACCAGGAACTACGGGTTCCGGCTTCGGCTGCGGCAGTCGTGACGCTCGAACCGGAGCGCTCCGCGAGTTCGCACGGTGTGCGGACGAACGGAGCGGCCAAATGTTTGAAACGACAGTGGACCCCGGGTCCCCTCGGCCGGCGCCGCGGGAACCTGGGGCTTCATCCAGCTTGCGTCGAGAATCGGCCGCGCCGCAGAATGCCGGCCTCGCTGATTCGCTCTCCAGACCTCCTTTCCCGCTGGTGCGTTTCGACAACACATGTCTCGATCCGAGAACGATCGCCCTTCGGCCAAACAGATCTTCACCTCGGCGCTGGCCCTGACGGATCCGGCCGCGCGACTGGCGTATCTCGACCGCATCTGCGGGCCGACCGGCGCCCTGCGGCAGCAGGTAGCGGGCCTCCTCGCTGCCGCAGGCGACGGTCCCCGCGAAAACCCGCTGGATGCGATGGTGGAGGCCTTCAGGCCGAAAGCAACCGTGCACGCGGCGACCGTCCTGCAGACCGGCGACGACCCGCCTCCGCGGCGCGACATCGGGCCCTACAAACTCCTGGAGCAGATCGGCGAGGGAGGTTTCGGCACTGTCTACATGGCCGCGCAGACCGCGCCGCTCAGGCGGACGGTGGCCCTCAAGATCCTCAAGCCCGGAATGGGATCGAAGGAGATCCTGGCCCGCTTCGAAGCCGAGCGTCAGGCGCTGGCGATGATGGATCATCCCAACATCGCCCGCGTGCTCGATGCCGGCAGCACGTCCGACGGCCTCCCCTACTTCGTCATGGAACTGGTGCGGGGCGTGCCGGTGACCGAGTACTGCGACGCAGCGCGGCTTACGACCGATGAGCGGTTGGCGCTGTTCATCGACATCTGCCGGGCCGTGCAGCACGCCCATCAGAAGGGAATCATCCACCGCGACCTGAAGCCGACGAACGTGCTGGTCACGATGCACGACGACAAGGCGGTGCCGAAGGTCATCGACTTCGGCATCGCGAAGGCGCTCAGCCGGCAGTTGACTGACCGCACGTTGTTCACCGGCTACCAGCAGATGCTGGGGACGCCGTTGTACATGTCGCCCGAGCAGGCGCAGATGAGCGGGATCGACGTGGATACCCGCAGCGACGTCTATTCGCTGGGAGTGATGCTGTATGAACTTCTGACGGGGACGACGCCCTTCGACCGCGCGTCGCTGAAGAACGCCAGCTACGACGACCTGCGGCGGATGATCCTCGAACGGGAGCCGCCGCGGCCCAGCGCCCGCGTGACGACCCTCGATGCCGCCGCGCGCTCGACGATCGCCGACTGCCGCCGGATCGATCAGCGGAGGTTCAGCGACGAGCTCCGCGGCGAACTCGACTGGATCGTGATCAAAGCGCTGGAAAAGGACCGCACCCGGCGGTACCAGTCGGCGACGGCGCTCGCGGAGGATGTCGGCCGGTATCTGAGCCATCAACCGGTCGAAGCGTGCCCGCCCTCGGCAGGATACCGGTTTCGCAAGTTTGCGCATCGCAACCGGGCCCTGCTGGCCACGTCGGCGATTGTCTCGATCGCAATGCTGCTGGGAACCGCAGCGACCGGATGGCAGGCTTACCGCGCCGTCATTGCCGAGGGCGCGGCCGAGACCAGATCGAGGCAGCTGACTCAGGCCAACGCGGAGCTGATGACGGCCAATTCCGAACTGACGCTCGCGAAGGAGCGGATCGAACGGCAGGCCAGCGACCGGCAGGCGTCGCTCGTTTCGACGCTCCTGGAAAAGGGGATCAGCCAGTATCGAGAGGGGCGGATTGAAGGGCTGTTGACGCTGCTGGAAGCCCGCCGGGCCGCGAGCGGCGCCGCGAACCTCGAACGGCAGTCCGCGGAGATTCTCAGCGTCGCATCGTTCCTGCTTCCGGGGTCGGTTGAAGATGTGCTCTCCGAGCCGTTGGCCAGCGCGATCAGCGACGACGGCCGGCTCATCGCCTGGTGTGACGCCAGACAGGTCCATCTGAAGGATGTCGAGACGGGTGTGGAACGGCGGCTGGAAGTGGATGCCGAAGGGCTGGCCATCGCTGAGAAGTCGCACGGCGACCACCACGACGTCCTGGGGATGGCGTTCACCGCCGATGGACGATTTCTGGCCCTGAATAATCCTGAACAAGGCGTCGTCCGAGTCTGGGATCTGACGCGCCCGGACCGGCGGCCGATGAGCAGATCGCATCCGTCGAGTGACCTTGAGACCGATCGCAGCCCGATTATTTACGGTGAGCGATCGCTGGCGTTCACACCGGACAGCAGCCGCCTCGTCACCATCGATCGCCGTGGTGTGATGTGCCTGTGGGGGCTCGGTGAAGGTGACGAGCAGTCACCTGCAATGACATTTGATTCCCACCTGACGAGCGTGGAAGTGTCCCCCACTGGTCGGTACGTCGCGGTTTGTGAATCGGACGAGAATCAGCCGGATGCGCGTCCCCGGAGGATCCACCGGGTCGATCTGGAACAATGGGGACAGGTTGATCAGTGGATCACGGGCGAGCGCACGCTCAAGTTCGCTGACGCTCAGTTCGTGGACGATGGTGACCAGATTCTGACATTTGACCCGGACTTCATTTCCCGTTGGGATCTCATGCAGCAGAAACGGATGTATCGAATCCGCATGCCCGCATACTGTGAGGATATTGCCGTCTCGCGGAGTCGGAACCGATTTGCTGCCGGGCTCCGCGATGGCACCGCGCTACTGGCGGAGCTCTCCACCGGTGCACCGCTCGATACGCGTCTGGAGCATGGCGGCGGAGGCGTGCGACGGGTTCGCTTCAGCCCCGGCGAAGACTGGGCGGCGACAGCCGGACACGACGGGACCGTGCAATTCTGGAGTCTGCACCAGAAGGCGCCGCGTCGCGTCGCCCTCTGGCCGCAGTTCGGAACCGTGGATCAGCTGCACGCGGCGAAAGACAGCGGCCTGTTGCTCTCAAAGGCGCGGACCCGCGATGGCAGCCAATCTGCCGAGGTGGTTGTGAGGCGGTTTCCCGAAGACTGTTCTCAATCTGTCGCCGAACGACCTCCGCGCACTTCGGGATTCGTGCCCGACAAGGAGTTTGAACGGTTTCTGACCTTCAATCGGGAGTTGACCGAAGTGCAGATCGTGTCACGCGACCCGATGGCAATCCGGACGGGGCCACGCGTCGTGCAAAGTGAAGGCCGGTTCTGGTCCTGCCAGTTCCATCCGGATGGCAGGCACATTCTGGTCTGCGAAGAAGATGTTCCGGGCCCCTCCGGGACCATTACCCTCCGGATGTGGGACCTGACGACAGAGCAGTATACGGGCTTTGAGTACACGCTGACTGGCAACGAGGCGAAAATCGGCGCCTTCATCAATGAGCGCGAATGTCTGTACTGTCCGATCAGTTGGGCGGTCCAGGTCATCGATTCGTCGAGCGGCAAGATCGTGCGGGAGATCAACCTGCAAGGACGCGGACAGGGAACGAGCGTCTGTCCTGCTCGCACTGAGTTCTGTGTCGGCGAATCCAGCGGCCAGGTTCGCTTCTATCATCTGACGACCCTCGAACCCTCAATGCCCTCTCTCAAGTTGCCCGGACCTGTCAGCAGCGTCTGCTACAGCTCCGACGGGCAGTGGCTGGCGACGGTGTGCTCGCTCCGCACCCATTCGGAACTCTCATTCTGGAACCTGGGGGGCAAAGTTCCTCAGGGCCCGATCGTCATGCAGACGCCTTACTCCGGCGGGACAATCTACCCCTGGGGAGAGCGTCGCTTCGTCTTCGCGGCCGGAGACGAGATTCGGACGATCGAACTTCCTGCAGCTCAGCAGGACCTGGAGTCGAGCGAACTGGCAACCTGGGTTGCGACCGGCCTCCGTCAGGAGCCGACCGGCGAAGTGCGCTTGATTTCGAGCCTCGAATACCGGGCGCTTCGCAAGCGGTGGAATGAGATACGCAAGAGCGCGATAGTCTCTCGCCACGCTGACGGCGAGCTGAATGGCAACAGCCCTGCTCGATGACGCCCTGCAGAAGGGCGAGTGCCATAAGAGTGGATAACGGGACTTGAACCCGCGACCTCCGGGCTCTGCTTCGGATCTCGACCGGCCGATCGCCGCAGCCCACCGCAGCGATCTTCGATGGCCTCGTAATGCAGTCCACTCCGGAGAGCGGTGTACGGGCCGGGTACGACGGCCACAAGCGGAAGAAGGGTTCGAGGTGCACATGGCCGTCGCCGCTCTGTTCGCCTTTGGGGACCGGGCGCGCCAGGCCGGATTCAAGGTGCTCGTCCTGACTGTCCTTCCGGCGGGCGACGGTGTTGGCATCGTCCCAGCCGATTACACCGCAAGGACTCTCGCCATCAACGACCGGCTCCGCAGCGAGTGGCAGGACCACTTCGACGCCTTCGCCGACGTGGCTGTCCATCCCGCGCTGATGGACCCAATGAACACGACGACCTACGACGCCGAAGACCGGCTGCATCTGACGGCGGACGGCGCGCGGGCGGTTGCTGGGCCACTCGGCGAGCTTGCGAGGTAACCGCGCGACCGCAACGCTTAAGGGATGATGAACGAGACACAGCCAAAGCCGAAACGTCGACACTGGCGATGGCTTGCGGCAGTCATCGTCCTGGCATCACTGGTGTCGTTCCTTGGCTACCGCAGCAACCGCAGCAACCGCAGCAACCGCAGCGTCCGCATCGAGGCCGCGACGCACGCCTGGATCAGGAAGGCAGCGGCACGGAACCTCGTCTGCATGTCCGACACGGTCTGTGTGATCCCGGGGCTGGAGTACCACGAGTTGGGGCGACGGGTGCTGGGTCAGCGTCAGGTCCGCGTCGCCGTGTATAACGCGGAGGATGCCCATAACCTGGTCTCGATGCCGCCCTGCCCGGTGAAATTGGTGGTCGATACGCTTTCCAGCACGCCGCCCGACGTCGTCACGATGCTGCGAGAGCGATTCCGTTACGTCCAATGACCGAGCCCCGCATCATCGTCGCCGAGTCTCACGGCCACTGGAACGCGTGGTTCGAGGACCGACCGTTTGAAACGTTCGGCGGGGACACGCCGGGAACGGCGGTCGAGCGGTTATGGGAAGCCGAGCTCAACAACAGGGCCGTTGCCCGGTCACGAACGGGCCAGCATGGAAAGCAGTGACGTGAGGTTTAGGTAGTCCGGACATTCAGAACACCTCCGAGACGAAGGCTGCGAGCCAGACGAAGCCGGCGAAGTTGACGGCCTTCTTCTCGTACCGAGTCGCCACGCGCCGGAAGCGTTTGATCCGGCCGAAAAACCGCTCGATCACGTTCCGGTGTCGGTAGCGTTCTTTGTCATAACGCTTTCTCACTCTCCGCGTTGGGTTTGGGCGGATGCAGACCTTCGCTCTGAGCCGCCGAGCTCGATCCCGGATCGCGTCGCTGTCATAGGCCGCATCGGCCAGCACATGGCCCACCGTTCCCTTCCCGAAGCCCTGCAGAAGTCCTTCCGCCTGGGGAGCATCTCCGCATTGACCGGCCGTGATCAGCAGCCGGACCAGCCGGCCACGTCGATCCACGGCCGCGTGGAGCTTGGTTGTCAGTCCACCCCGGCTCCGCCCGAGACATCGTCGGGCATCGGCCTCGTCTTTTTTTCCTTGGGCGTTCGCCGGCCTGTGGAAGCGACCGGATGAGCCTTGATCGTCGTCGAATCGAGCTGAACTTCATCCAGTTCCGGGTCGCCCAGCGCCTTGGCCAGTCGTTCCCAGACACCGGCGGCGCACCAGCGGTCGAACCGCTTCCAAATGGTGTTCGGCTTGCCGAAGCGGCCGGGCAGGTCCTCCCAGGGCACGCCGGTCTTCAGGACGTAGAGCACCGCGTTGACAAACAGTCGGTTGTCGGCGGCGGTGCGGCCGGGATCCCCGTCTTTCCCCGGGAGCAGATCCTTGATCTTCTCCCACTGCGCATCCGTGAGTTCATGGCGACGTCGCATCGGCTCTCCTCCTTGAGCGACGTCATCCTCAAGAAACCTCAACAGATTCGCTAGGCTGAATGTCCAGGCTGCCTAGTCGTCCGTGACTGTATCCCGAGGCGGGATCGATGGTGAGCAGCAGGTTGCGAAAGCACTTGCGAGTGGGAGGCGTCAGGAAGTAGCCCGGGGCATGCCACACGGGAGCTTCCAAATGATGAATCCATTGGCCGATGGCGTGATAGCCTCGGCATCCAGAGAGGACGGCGTGATGCTGCCCCTGGCGTCCTCCCAGGGGCAAAAATCTCCTGCTGGTAGTACTCCAGATTCCTCCCGGAGGAGGCGTTCAAGGGTCAACCTTTCAGAAAGGAGGAAGGAAACCGACCTGCCCCACTTCTTTCACTTCCCGTGCCACATCCAACTGCCATCCTTGATCAGCCCCGCTCCTCGCCACTGATGATTGACAGTCGTATTACCGCACTGCAATATCGACACTCGATATGAAGCAGGCCGACGACCTCCTGAAGCACTTCTACGGCGGATTTATCCGTCTTCATATCCTTTATCACGCCGCCAAAGAAGAAATCTTCGGCGTCGAGATGATGCGGGAACTTCGCCGCCACGGGTATCGCATGGGGCCCGGCACCCTCTATCCCATCCTGCACGACCTCCACAAATCCGGCTACCTGGTCAGCACCGAATCCGTCGTCAAAGGCAAACGCCGGAAGAATTACCGGATCACGCCCAAGGGGGCCCGGCTGATGTCGGCCG